>NZ_LFZQ01000002.1:0-336851 GCF_001990725.1 Acinetobacter genomosp. 33YU
GGGATTCAGCGGACGCTTACGTTAATACGGTATTACATAAGAGTTCATTAATTAAGATAAAAATCACCAATAAAAAAGCCTACCCACTATTGGATAAGCTTTCGTGAAGCATTCGGAATGGAATATTAAGTTTATGCCAGTTTTTTTGTCTCCATAAAATCGACATAAGCAATTTGGGCATCCCAAAATTCATTCCATAAAGCACAGTACTCCATACATAGCTCGGTAAGACTTTCATAGTCATCTTTGGTTATGCCTTGAGCCAATGCAAACCACAAGTCATCTTCATGATCATCATCTGCTGCTTCTGATGTCTCGTCAGTTGATACACCATGTACATGGTAATAGCCACCACCCTCAACCTCAATTCCAACAGCCTTAGTCGCCTCCCGTAGCGGAGGACTAAAAAGAATGACTTCTTCTTCTGCAACAGCAAGCAATGCAACAACTTTAATATAACTATCGTATGAAGATTCTAAAAACGTTCTTACCTGATCTGCGATTTTTGAAGGATGGTATGATCTTCGATCCTGTTCATTTAGACCATAATCATTAAGTAAATCTTCATAAAGTGGATAATGTGCATATTCAGGATTACCTAAATAATAATTATCTTGGTCTGTTCCAGGTCTAAAACCAAATTCATCTAGTATATTTAAACTTAATAAAACACGTGGGAACATTTTAGCTCCAGAGTGTAGTTTCGGTTCTAATTGCTTAGTCTGAAATTGAGCCATTAATAAAGCATCCGTAAATACTTGTACAATAGCGTGACGATATTCCAAATGAATTTTTGTTAAGGTAAATTTATCAAGCTGTCCGTTATTTAAAATTTCAATTGCTGGATGTGTACATACTGGTAATTTAGCGATTTTTTCTCTTAATTGTTTGAGAAATGCTAGATTTTCTTCCCACTGTTGTGAAGGAATACTATTCTTCATCCCCAGTAAAGCTTTTTGTCTTGGATTATTAAAATCTTCAAATCTTTTTGACATAATCATTCTCAATAACAAATTAATTCTTATAGTTAGGTTTTGAGTTCTCCATTATTTTAATTGCGCATTCATTTGCTACTCAATAAAATTGTATACTCATCCCTAAACAATTCGATATTAGGTTTATTATTTACACAAATCAATCCATGTTTTAATAAATTTTTTTAATAAATTAATTAACAATTGATAGCAAAAAATATTGTCATTTTTATTATTTTATCTGTTGTATTACGACAATCTTTTCAATATGATTGAAATTAACTTTTATAAGAGACCACTTTAAAAAGAAACGGAATTCAAAAGTTTACAATGGGGAAATTGATGTCAAAAAGAGACACTATTATAACAACAGCTATAGCCCTTTTTAATCAGAAAAGCTATAACGGCATTGGAATTGACAAAATTATTGCTGAATCTAATGTAGCAAAAATGACATTCTATAAATATTTTCCATCCAAGGAAAATTTAATAGAATCATGCCTTTACAAGAGAAATTCAGATATTCAGGCAGCTATATTAGAAAGAATCAATACTAAAGATTTGCCTTTAGTTCAGCTCAGGAGTTTATTTGATTGGTATATTGACTGGATTTATACCGATGATTTTAATGGCTGCTTATTTAAAAAGGCTACCATGGAAGTTGTACAAGTTTATCCTTCAGTAAAAAATCCTATTAACGACTATCGTGAATGGATCTATACGCTTGTTTTTTCGATATTAATTAAAGTTTATGTTGAGGATCCTGAAGCATTAACTACACTCTTTCTGAATATTCTTGATGGCATTATTATTGATGGCACAATTGATAAAGGTTTAGTTAATCGGGAAAAAACATGGTCTTATATTATTAAAATAATTGAGCTTGAAAAAACAGAAGCACGCATCGCTAGTTAAATTATATAAAAGAGATTTTTACATCAATTAAAAGATCTCTTTTAAAATTTCAGTTAACATCAAATTTATTAAAGCCTTATATTTACTCAATGTAATATAAGGTTTTATATACCTCTTATATTATTCTCATACGATTCAGCGATTTTTTAAGTTTCATCATAAGAAATCGTTGAGCTAACAGGTTCAATTTAAAATTTTTCGTCAAACTATCCATTTCTCTTCATGAAAAAGTCTTATTACAAAGCATTCAGACAACACTTGATCAGAGTTTGATGGGACTAAGATGAAATTATTCTTTTTTTAGTCAATAAAAAAGCCCTCAAATGAGGGCTTTTTCTATTCTACAGTACTAATTACTGAGGAATAATGTTTGTAGCGCTAGGGCCTTTTTGACCTTGCACAACATTAAAAGTCACGCGTTGACCTTCATGTAAAGTTTTGAAGCCAGAAGAAGCGATTTCTTTGAAGTGAGCAAAAACGTCTGGACCTGAATCTTGTTGGATAAAACCGAAACCTTTAGTTTCGTTGAACCACTTAACTGTACCAGTAGCTGTGTTGTTAGACATGATATACATCCTATTGATTTTTAAGAACTTGTGCCATGAGACATGACGGGTTTAACTTGGAAAAAATAACGAATTGAGCTTAAGATCTTAAAAACGGAGGATTATGAATAAAGCTTCGATACTAAAAGAGGATTTACTAAACTAATAAGTCTTTTTTCTAGTTGACTTCATTATACATCAAAAGAACACTTATTCAAGCAATTTATATAAATTAATTTACTGATTCTACAGCAAACATTCGCTTACATTTGTAAAAAACAATTACAATTTATTATATAAATAAATAGTAAATAATTTTCTATTTAATAGTTTAAAATTTTAAAACTATACTAAATGGAAATATAACTACAAATAATGAATAAAAAAACAGACTCATAGTCTTTATCAAATACAACAACTTACAATTTTTAAGTATATTTTTATATAATGTTAAAAATCATTATCACTTATTAATTTTTTGAATAAGCACATAAATAAAAATATTTAAGAAATTTATCTTTAAATCACAGTTACAACAAGAAAAATTAAATATAATTTAAAATTATTAAATAAATTAAATGATTATTTTTATTTTATATTCTTTTTTTCAAATAATCGAATTAGCAACAACTGCAAAGAATATACCAAACTGGACCATATAACTTTGAAAAACTGGATGTGTTCACTAGCCCTTAAGCTTCATAACCTATCTTTGGCTTAGATCTAGCAATAAACCTATCTATACCTTCTTTAAATTTAGGGAACTATCATGCACCTACATTTTATTGTTCATGAAGATTTTGAAGCACCTGATGCATATGAAATTTGGGGTCAAAATAATCACTGCAAAATGACATATTCAAGAGTGTATTTAAATGACCCCTTACCTTCTACGGTTGAAGACATAGATTTCCTGATCGTGATGGGTGGCCCACAAAGTCCAGATACTACAGTTGAAATATGTCCTCATTTTAATTCACTCGCTGAACAAGCGGTTATTAAGAAAGCTATCCAAGCAAACAAAGTCGTTTTAGGGGTATGTTTAGGTTCACAGCTCATTGGTGAAGCTTTAGGTGCCAAGTTTGAACATAGCCCTGAAAGAGAAATTGGTAAGTTTCCTATTATGCTGACAGAGTACGGTTTTAAAAATTCTCTATTTTCACATTTAGGAAAAATGACAGAAGTTGGCCACTGGCACAATGATATGCCCGGGTTAACCAGCGATGCAAAAATTATTGCTTTTAGTGCAGGTTGTCCGCGACAAATCGTTGAATACTCAAAATTAGTTTATGGTTTTCAATGTCATATGGAACTAACGCCTGAAGTTATTGAATTACTCATTCAACATTCAGCAACTGAACTCAATCAAGCTCATGATTATAAATTTGTTAATACCCGAGAAGAATTGAGGAGTCATGACTACCAAGAAATGAACCAAAACTTGTTTATTTTCCTAGATAAATTAAAAGATGAGTATTTAAAACTTAGCTAAATGATGGCAAAGCCCTTTTAATAGGGCTTTCTTTCATAAAATTAGATGATCTATAAAGTTTAAATTCACTTTTGCACCGACAGTAAACGAACATAATATCGCAGCAACAGAATCCCAATTAGTAGATGGTCGCTATACAATATCTAATAAAATAATAGCCCCTGTCACACATAAAGCGGCTGATGTGCCAAGTTAGCCTTTAGACTTTAAGATACCTATATAACACTTTCAACAAGCATTTGTTCTGCGCACTTTAGTGCATATTCCAAATCTTTTTGTAAATCGACCACCGATTCTAGTCCGATATTTAAACGTACTAAATAACCATCTTTAGGTAGATTGGTATGGGTTCGATAAGCTTGTCCAACAGGTAAAATCAGACTTTCAAATCCACCCCAAGACAAACCAATGTGAAATAATTGCAACGAATCAAAGAATTTTTGCACATAAGAAGGTTTAGATTCTTTTAAATAAAAAGCGAATACTCCAGATGAACCATGAAAATCTCTTAGCCACAAATCATGATATGGGCTTGTTTCTAAAGCAGGATGAAGCACTTCCTTAATAGCCGGATGTGTTGTTAGAAATTGAGCAATAGTTAGAGCACTATTTTGATGCTGTTTTAATCTTACTGCCAAACTTCGCAGGCCACGTGAAGCCAAATAAATGTCGTCTGGGCTTGTGGTCTCTCCAAACAAATGACCTGTTTTCGTGAGTTGCTCGTATGTTTCGGCATTTGCAGTAGCCACGCCCATGAGTATGTCAGAATGGCCACCAATGTATTTGGTTACGGACTGAATAGAAATATCAGCACCATGCTTTAAGGGTTGAAAAAGTAACGGCGTTGCCCAAGAGTTATCGACTAATACTTTTGCGCCATATTGATGACTAATTGCAGAAATTGCCGCAACATCACTCAGTTCAAATGTCATTGAACCCGGTGATTCAATAAACACCACACTAGTACGATGATTAATTTTTTCAGTTAATGCCTCAAGGTTAGTAGAGTCAAAATAGTCAACGCTTACCCCCATTCTGACTAATATATTGTCAGCAAAATTTCGCGTTGGGCCATAGATGTTGTCGGCAATCAAAACATGACTATTTGCTTCTACACAAGCCATAAGTGCATGTGTACATGCCGATAACCCAGATGGAAACACCATACTACCCGCACCACCCTCAAGTGCATTGATTGCACTTTCAAAAGATTTAGCTGTTGCAGCACCGAAACGGCCGTAATGTCGATACACACCACCATTGCGTTTAAATTCTTCCCACTCACTAAAGCTATTTACAACAATAGTCGAACCACGAAAAACAGGTGTATTGACTAGACCATCAAAGCGCTCGGGTGTTCGTCCTAAATTAATGACATCTGTGCTGAATTGATTCACTTTTATATTCCAAGAAACGTATCAACTTTATTACCAATTCATGATAGTGAGATTTCAATGGATATAAATTTTAATCTTTTCTATTTTTTATCTTTATATTAGGTTTTTATTTCCTATTTTTACTTAAAATTAGAATTTTAATCCGGTATTCATTTCTAGAGTAAAATATTATCTTATAGCGTACTTTGTGTTGATCTGCTTGTTGTTCGAACTTGCTGTTATAAAATGCACTTTTTACACTATTCTTCATCCATGATTTGCTTTAATTTGTACCGAACGTAAATAAGGTTTAGCTTCTAGCATTTTTGCTGGTCCTGAATTTTTAATAGTATTCGCAGTTTTTATTAGAAAAAATTTAAAGGAAGTTCTGTCGTATATTTAATTTGCTCCATGGCAAAACTAGAACTCACATCGGCCAATCCGTTAATTTCAATTAATTTTTTATAAACTTTATCGAACTCGGCAACATCCGATACAGCAACTTTAAGTAAATAATCTGTTTCACCTGCCATTCTATACACCTCAATCACTTCATCGATGCTATAGATATGAGAATGAAATTTTTGAATCCACTCAATATTGTGTTGTGCTGTTTTAATAAACACCATCACAATCACATTAATGTTGAGTTTTTTACGGTCTAGCAAAGCGACTTTTGCACGAATAATACCCTCTTCTTCCATTTTATGTATTCTGCGCCAACAAGCCGTGTTGCTTAATCCCACCTTTTCCGCAATATCACCTATTGCCAATGTGCAGTCCTTCTGTAGAAGATCTAATATTACACGGTCATATTTATCTAAATTTAACTTCATACCTTCAAGCTTCTCTGCACTATGTATTTGCAATAAATCAAATCAATGAACAATATATTAGATTGTTATTCTAATTTTAATAAAAAAATATTTACCTATGTTTTAAATGATCTCCGCGCATTCGAGACGCATTTATTTGTATTGTTCACTTAATAATCTATTTTTAAAGCTTGAAAGTTTAGATGAGCTTTTATTATTATCTTGTACATATTCGGTACAATAAAAGAGACAAGAAAAATGCCAAATCAATTTGATGCTGTGTCTATAACAAAAAAAGCGAATGTTCATTACGAGGGACACTCCATTAGTCATGTTATTGAACTTGAAGATGGTACAAAAAAGACATTAGGAGTAATTCTTCCAACAGAAAAAGCTTTAACTTTTAAAACCCACGTTTCAGAACGCATTGAGATCATTTCAGGCAAATGTAGTGTTCAAATTGGCGATGATCCGGATACTAAAGTCTATTCAAGTGGTGAATCTTTTAATGTTCCCGAAAATAGTAAATTTAAAATTATTACAGATGAAGTTATTGATTACGTCTGCCATTTAGAATGAATCAACACTACAAAGCCATACCTTTTATAGGATGTGGTTTTCCTATGAATATATTTATCTTTTCTTAACAACGACACGTTTACCAATCTATCTGACGATGGTTTAAAACTGTTTGATACCTCAATTCAATGGCTCACCAACAAATAAAATCATTTATACAGCTCTCAAGGTCTTATTGATTACACCTTGCAGAGCTGCGATTAGTAGACGACATTCACTCGAACCCAGTCTTCATACTTTGTAGCCTGCACATTGGTACTCGACTGAATTACTCCATAAATAGGAATATTTTCTTTCATTCCTGTTGCGATTCCAGAGTGCATTTTACTTGCTACATTTCCCCAAATTTGAGTATGCCCTGCATCTTGATACAGTATATATGCGACAGAGGCAGGACTTGTAGCAGATTTAAGCTCAAAATTATTGTCGGAAGTTACGGCCAATTGATACGGTGTATTATGGTTACATTGGACAGTTACATCGGTTCTAGCGGCAGCAACTGGCTGCGCACGTACAACTGAACCGAAATCTAAATTTCCTTGTGTTGAGACTTCACAACTTTCTACAATAGTTAAGCTAACCTTTAATGACGTAGATGCGCTTGCAGCCTCTGCACTATTTATTAAGAGTATTCCCATAAGAGAAAATAAGGCGTGTTTAATGAGTTTCATTTCTTCTCCTTATCTTTATGTTCTAATGTCTTTTCAAATTTATAATGTCATTTTTCTGTTTTACTAAAGAAACAGTTTTTTCAGGTTCGTTTTATTTATAAAGCTTAATATTGCATACTGTCAATCGATAATAATCACATGATTTTCATATTATTCTTATAATTTGTGATGAATTAAACGTAATTTATTTAGTTTAAAAAGTAGTTGATGTTTTTTATTTGTATTAATTACATTTCTTCACTTATTTAAGAATTACTCAATTAATCTTCCGAAAAATTAAAGTTTTATGATTATATTTTTAGATAAAATATTTGTATTCAAGTTATTAAAATGTCGCTCCACAAACTCATATAAAATTTTTAACAATTAGAGGTTTTTGCAAATATTCCTAAAGCAATCTGTACAAGACAATAAAAAACAATCAGTTATTCCTTATTGTTTAAAGATTTTAGCTGCTTTATCAATAAGCTTAGAAACTTGATCTATCTGAGAAATTAGTGATGAATGATTCGGATTGACTACTATTGCACTTGAGTGAGTCTGCTTTGAAATTAATTCCTATATTCAAGGCTTAAAGACATTATCATTAGCTGTGATGAAATACCATGTTGGTTTTACACGCCATACAGCTTGAGAAATTTTGAGACTGAGTAATTCTGTACATTCTCGCAATTGCATAAAAAGGGTGATCAAAATAATATAAAGCCCAATAAAATATAACTTTACATATTGTTTAGTTTATAGATTCAATACTAAGAAAACTGTGAAGTTAAATTTAAAATGAATAATTCTAGTGACTAAAACCATCTACCTTTAACTTGAGAAATCATGGATATGAAAAAATATTTATTATTACTTTTACTTAGCTTCTATTCGATACATTCATTTGCTTCGGACAAACTACATGGCAGTGTTTGGAAAACGATTGATGATGAAACAAATCAGCCTAGAGCACTGGTAAAATTTAGTGAAGATAAAAATGGGCTTCTTACCGCAAACATTGAAAAAATCCTTGTTCCAAATGAAGCCAACAAATGTACGATGTGTGAAGGCACTTATAAAAACAAATCTTTAGTTGGTCTAACCATTGTCAAAAATTTAAAAAGCGTAGGTAAAAATAAATATGACAAAGGATCTATTCTCGACCCTCAGTCAGATAAAACTTATCGCTTTAGCGTAACTGTATCACCAGACGGCGAAAAACTTACCGCGCGTGGCTACATTGGTATTTCTGCAATTGGCCGTAACCAAACATGGTATCGAGTTAAATAACTCTTGAACTAGCTTGTGACCCACTCTCTTTAGCTACTCACCGATCATAATTACGGTCTATATGTGCACTATATAAATGATGTGTGTAGACATTGTTATGATCGGTATTTAGCCTGAACAATCAGCATGATAATGACGAATAGCGAAGGTATTGCAGCAATCACAAACAAATGGGTAATGACCAAGAATTGAGAGAGATACCCACCAAATAGCGGCCCAATAACCGACCCTAAACGAGCAATTCCAATACTCCAACCTACTCCTGTAGTACGAAGTGAAACTGGATAATAACTTGCAGATAAGGCATTAATAGCAGGCTGCCCACCAACAATTGCGAAGCCAGCTATAAAAATAATTATAAATAGTAAAGCAATATGGCTAACAGCATAACCAATTAAAGCAACACTCATCACGGCAACGATAAAAACAGGAATGAGTACTTTATAGAATCCTGTCTTATCAATTTTAAGTCCCATCACAACACTACCAATCGTCCCGCCTAACTGTAAAGTGGAACCAATCATTAATGCCTGATTTAATGAAAGACCTGACTCTTTGGCTAAGGTGGGTAGCCAATTCGCCAGAAAATAGAGACTGATCATATTTAAAATACTGATGATCCAGATAGAATAGGTAAAAAATGCGCGCTGATTTTTAAACAATTCAAGCGGCGACTTTTTAACCTCGACTTCAGTGTTATTAATGATTTTTATTTGTGAATTGAATGTTAATGCAGGATAAAATTTCTTTAACCAAAATAAAATTTTAGGCGTGTTTTTGTTATCTTCACTCAGAAAATATAAAGATTCTGGCATCTTAAAGTATGTAATAAAGAAAATAATTAAAGGGATAATACCGCCAAAATAAAAAATCGACTGCCAACCGCCCCAAGGAACGAGTAAGGCGGATATACCGCCCCCCAACATTGCCCCTACCGTATAGCCACAAGAAATGACCATCATGGTAAAAATACGAGATTTGTGTGGAACAATTTCGGAGCTATAAGCCATCACATTTGGCATGATGCCGCCTAAAAAAATTCCTGTAACAAAGCGGATTACGGTCAATTGCTCAATATTGCCGACATGGGGCGTTAACAGCATCAATACCGAGAACATAAAGGTCGAAATGAGTAGTATCGGACGGCGACCAAAACGATCAGAAAGTGAACTTAATAAAAATGATCCGACAAACAAACCAAATAAGCTTGCACTAAACACCACCCCTAACATGGTTTTTTGAACACCCCAGTCTTCTATAATCATTGGGGCTGCGTAAGCCATAGACTGAATGTCATAGCCATCCATAATCATGAGTAATAAACAGGTGATCAGAATAAATTTTTGATAACGTCCAACTTTTTGCTGATTGATCAAATCACTTAATGCAACTTCTTTCATGGTATTCCCTTCTCCATGACATGCTTTAAATTAATCCATTTAATTACGTTATTCGTAATTTATTTACGACTTGCGTAATTAAAAATAGCAATATTACTCACATAAAGTCAAAAAAATATTTTTTATAATATAAACAATGCATTAGGTTGGATTTTTAATTTCCCCAATTCATCACGTCATCTTATTGCAAGCAGCCTTTGGTCTGCTTATCTGGCAAAAATCAAGCAGACCATACATGCTATTACTTACATTATTTTAAAATTCAGACAGATATTTAAAAAAAATGCTCCATTACTGCATCTCTTTCTTCCAAACTATTTGAGCTTAAAACTTGTAGCAACAAACCATCTATCAGGTTTACCACCATGTGAGCATCGAATTTTGGCTCGCGAATTTCACCGCTAAAAATCAAATCAAAAATTTCATGGAGCAGCCATTTTCGATATTCAACTGCCATGCGATATGCCTGCGGGTAAAGCAGTTTTATTTCAAAAATAGCTTTAAGTAAAAAGTTATACAGACTGTTTAAATGGGCATGGAAAACCACTATTTCTTTGAGTTTATCGATTGGTGTTCGGTAATGGTTTGAATAAATAATAGAGAGCAGTTTTTCTTTGAGCAGGCTCTTTTGAAAGGCAATACACATTTCGATTAAGCGTTCTTTAGAGTGGAAATAGTTGTAAAGCGTACCTTTGGCAATTTTGGTTTCTTTAACAATCAGGTCCACACCTACATGATGAAACCCATGTATCGTAATGAGTTGTATGGTGGTTTGAACGACATGTAGTTTTTTGGAAGAGGTTTCTAAATTTCGCATAGTTTTACCGTTATAAAATTCTTGTTGTTTCTAAATGAAAAAAACTGTGCCCTTTTGGGAGAAAAAAAGGCACAGCAAAGCCGTAAGACAGTGCTTGGCACATCTCAAGTTTTATAGTTGCTAAGTTTTTGGTCGTGACGATTTAAAGCCTGATTAGCCTAGTGGCGATCAAACTCGTTAATAAACTAAGTTGTGTTGTTATAGCTTTTGGCAAGGGCTGCCAAGAAATAATGGATGTGCAAAGCCAACTCCTTTTTTATTGGGAGTTCTGCCGACATGAATAGAAATTATGGTGGCAGAACGAGAAAGGGTTAGCAGACTGGTGAAAGATATAACCAGCACACCCGAAGGTGTCCCTCTCCCGTCCTACCGCTACGGGAGGAGACTAGGAGTTTACACATAAGAGTATTCCTCAGACGGAATAACTCTGATGCGATCTTTCATCACGGTCTGCTAAAACCGACTGGCAATGTGGCCAGCAGGCAAAGAATAGTGCCCAAGTTTATTGGCGTCAAGCACACAAAATGACATTTGTTTTAAATTAGATCATTAAAAAAGTAAGGCTAAACAATGAGTAGGTTATTGTAAAATTGGATTTATAAAATACATATTTTTTCCAATTGAGTTAGAACATTATCTACAGAATTAAGCATTAAAATGATTTTTTATCTTCGATCTATATATTCTAAGTAACCTCGCCCACTCATTTTTTGAGAAGAAAACTCACCTTCCCATTGATAGGCAGAAACAAATCCAGCAGCCAACCCGAAACAATATGGAGTGTCTACATGTGCTGAAATATCTAAAACCTTTTGTTTATTGTGATAGGCAACCCACCGAAAAGTATTTGGTAAATTCACTGAAAAATTATCAGGAGTAATCTGTGGCTCTTTTTGAAGAGTAGTTACTTCAAAAAGAATATCTCCGTTGTATTGAATTGAAGTTCCATCTATATGTCGGTAGTAAACAGAGGTCAAAATCGGCTGGTCTTCGTAGCAAATAAAAGCCAGCAATAACTGCTGTTCATGATCAATATTAATCACCTGATAACTAAAAACTTTTACGGGAAGTTCTATATTTTTAACTAACCATTTGTTCTTTAGCATTGAAGTCGCTACAGCTTTCCAAGACTCAAGTGTGCATAAGCCTTGAACTGTCTTACTATGGCCTTTTTGTTTGATATGACCTTCATACTGCATTAGCACACTAAAGTGCTTATAAAACTTACTGTACGCGAACCATGAAATTGCTGGTGTAGGTTTTAAATAAAGTTCTAACTCTAAGTCTTCTCTCTTGGTAATTAATAAAAATCCATCACCGTCTTCGTGTATGGCAGTTTGATTATCAAAGTTAATCGCAAAAGGAGTTTGATTAAACTGAATATCATTTTTAATTGAAAATGTTCTATAGGCTTCAGATGTGGTAGATAAAGCCGTTCCATGCACTAAAGAAGCTGTATCTCCTTTTCCATCTTTAGACATTTGATAATGCATGTCTGTAATGGTAAATCCTACATAACCCAATACTGAAGCCCATGACAAGTAACGGAATGGTTCAGGTAAATCGGGTATCATGACTCCGTAATGCGTACTACCAAAGCGTTTATAAAGCGTATGTGGACTGAGTTCAAAATCTTTTGGTAATGTTGCTTGCCGCTCTGGTGTAACAGCTCCCATCAATGAGCCAGAAAACTTTGCAATTGTTTGATTGGCTTTGTCTTTAATACTGCTTGGCACTCTATGGCTTGAGATTAGCATTTTTAAAATCCTTTATTTTTATCCACTTAAAATCAAGTTCCATTTTAGAACTTGAATAGTGTTAGAAAAATATCATTTAGGGACAATCATTAATTAAAATTAAGATTTAACAATTCCATCCCAAATTTTAAAATTTCGAATGAAGCTTGTTTGTTTGAATTAAGGGTAATAAAATGGCATTAAGCTGGCCTTACTTTCTGAAATCATTTATTGATTTTTTATCTAAACTTTTGGACGTAAAGCTTTTATTCCTATTCCGAGAAATCCTCTGATTAGTCCCTTACTCACATTTAGCCAATCAAAATAATCACGCCATAAAATTATTTTTCCATCTTCAACTTCGAATGTATCACAGACCCAAAATCCGACATGTAGCGGTCCAATCTCTAAAATATCTGTACGTTCAGTAAGTACAATATTTTCTTTAGCAACAAGCTGATGATTTTTAACTTTTAATTTTCTTGCGCTGCTCAGGGCGAGCTTTATCAAGCCAGCTACCCTTTTTCCACCTTTAAATGTTGGTAAAGAAACATTGGTATAAACAATGTCAGGATGGAGTAACTCGCTGATCGTGACATGATCTTGTTGCATTAGTGCATTTAGAAAGCGTTCTACAATTTCTTCAGATTGCGCTTGGATATTACTTACATCACTGTTTAAGGCTGTTTTCATTTTAGGTATTACTCTAAAAGTTTAAATTTTGAGGTTTAAACGCTGTTGCCACAGGTTTTCTAACTTTTTGGTATCGTGGTCAAAAGGGTGAAAATCTGGTCGGTAGTAATCTAAAAAATCTTTAACGGTTTGCATTGTCAGTAGTCCTTCACTTCCCAAACCTTTTTTAAAAAATTTAGTGATACCTTTTAAAGAAAGTACTTGATCTGCTTTGAGTAGTCTTCGGGTGTTATTTGCAATTAAGAAAATTAAAATACTTCCTGCAAATGTCATGTAAAAAATACGTGATAAATATCCCCCGCCAGATGCGACATAAGCATCAAAAAAAACTGCTTTATGTTCATTTTCTTCCACCGCATGCCATAGCCATAGTTCAGCAACTGGACCTACCAAACGATTATTCCAATTATCATTGCGTAATAGTTCAGCCCCCAAGGTTGCGGTGATATGTTCAATCGCGCAGCCAATCGACATGATATGCATACTTGGTAATATTTTTTGCATTAGGGCATATAAGGCTTTAACTTCATTCTGCAATTTATCTATATTGATCTGCTGTTCATCTGCATATCGGTTAAATGCCAAATGTTCTTTAGCATGCATTGCTTCTTGCCCAATAAAAGCACTTATCTCTGCTTGAAGTACAGAATCATCAATCTTATCTCGAACATTTCTTAAAGCTTCAATCAACATTAATTCTCCTTGAGGAAAAATAGCTGACATCGCATTCATTAAATGCGTGAAATAAGGATCATTATCGAACCAATAGCGCTTTGAACTAGTGAAATCAAAACTTAACCGTCTAACTGGAAAAGAAGCTTTTAAGCGATGTGCTATCGAAGACGGTTTAGATTTAGTTGCTTCTAGCGTGGTCATATTTATTCCAATTTGCAAAAGTACCAATTAGTTCTTTTGTAAATTGGAATAGATTTCCCGTCAATAGCTAATTTTCATCCAATTGAAATTCAAATATTTATTTGTAAGGTTCAATGTTTAAAAAAACAATCTTGAGCCAAAAAGCGGTTAATGTTAGTTTTAGCAAGATTTCAAAATATTAGAAGATTTAGTGTGGAAAAACTCTCTGGCGCTTACGATACTCAAGCAGCAGGCTTACCCAGAGGTAGAACCAGCCTGTTAACTGAAGAAACACGTGAAAAGCAGCAACGTCGTTTGGTTAAAGCAGCGATTAGTGCATTTGCAGAAAAAGGATTTACCGCTACAACCATTACAGACATTGTTAAAAGAGCACGTGTATCTAAACAGGTTTTTTATGAAATATTTGAAAATAAAGAAGATTGTTTTTTAGCCGCGGATGCTTTAGGTAGAAAAGCTTTATTTGAACAAGTTCTCTCTGATATTAAACTTGAGAGTAATGATGCCGATCAATGGATTAGATCTTCCGTCCGCGCCTACTTACATCTGTGTAATAGCGAACAAGACTTTACCAAAGCTTGGGCAATCGAGTTTCCAAATGCAGGGAAGCGTTGTCGTGAACAACGTAACTTATTCTTCGCTGAATTAGGAAAAAGACTTAAATCTATACATACCGTTATTAAAAAGACTCAGCCCGATCAGTGGGTGGCTGTCCCAGATTTATTTTACGATGCGGCCATTGGCGGCGCTTATGAAATTATCTTTCGTTATATTTGCCAAAACAAATTTACCGAACTATTAGACCTTGAAGATGATCTTGTTAATTTCATTCAATTTTCTATTGGCTATAAACGGTTATAAGTTAGAAATTAGTATTTTTAATACCGTTTAATAGGTGTCAAAGCTTATGGAGTCAGATCACCCTATCTCTACTTAGTAGGAACCAATAAGTTTATTGTTTAAAAATGACTTTTTTAGCTGCTATATGAATAGTACTTTGAAATAAAGCATAAAATCCTTTTTTCTCATGCTACTAATTAAACTGAAAAAGCTTTAGCTGTATGATTCAAGGTTATTTTTTAAAAAAATTAGGTACAACATTTTCCTATGAATTTATTTTTCATTTTTTCTTGAAATCTAATTTTTTATATTTTTGACTAAAATTTATGTTCTTTATCTTATTTATAAAACAAAACTTATTAACTTAAATTAAAAATCTTATGTTTATAAATGTTAACTAATCAACACTTCCAAGATAAAAACAGGACTTAATTATTTATTTAAAATTAAATTTTAATATAAGAACAATGACTCAGTTTATTAAAACTTAAATAAATTTTTAATTACTCAATTTCCTTTTTAATTTACTTACTTCAATACTAAGATAATCCCAAATAATTTTAATAAAACAATTTTCAATCCCTCTATCAAGTTTATTATTTTTATGAGAAAATTACAAAAACATACAATTTTTTACATGATGAACAAATTTACCACTTTATTTTTACAAAACACATTTGCTGGGGCACTCTCTCTTTTAGCAATAAATTCTGCTCAAGCAGATGATTTATATACATTATTCAATAAAGCAAAATTATATTCTCCACATTTACCATTGGCCTATACTCAAAGTGAAATTGCTAAACAAAAAACAAACCAAGCATTTGCCAGTAAAGATCCAAAAATCAATTTTACAGCTCAAGAGAAAAAGGGATTTAATAAACAACCAGCCCACGAAGAAACCGATTATCGCTCACGAAATTATGCGGTTCAGTTTTCAATTCCCGTTTATAACAAATCTCAAGATGAAGCAATTAAAACAAATAAAATTGGAGAGAAAATTGCTTTAGAGCAACTACAAGCAAACTACAATGAACTCTTACAAAATATTGTGGAGCAGTATTTTAAAATTTTAAATCTCAACTCTAAGCTTAACCTTATTCAACAACAGCAAATTTTAGTTCTTGAACAAAAGAAAATGGCAACTGCAAATTTTAATCAGGGAATGGTATCTATTACTGATTTAAGAGAAGCAGAAGCAAAGCTATCTACCCTGCAAAGTCAAGAAAATAGTATGCGTTTTGAAATAGCGAAAGAAAAAAGTATATTAGCCGAGTTTATAGGAACTGATGCCATCAGTTTTATTGAAAATAAAACATCTTTAGAAAAACTCCCTCCTCTCTCATATACCGATCAGGCACACTACAATCAGTTACTACTAGAGAAGAATAATCAAATTAAATTATCAGAACTCAATCTAGATGTAGCTAAAGGTGAGATTAAACAATCGGAAGCAGAAAGATATCCTGTTTTAAATTTTTCTGCGAAATTAACCAGAAATCTGGACTCACAAGATTCTGCGTTTACTAGTAAACAAAATGGCCTAGATTACTTATATGGCTTTGAATTAAATATTCCAATGTATAACACTGAAACGTCTTATAAAATTAAGGAGAAAAGAGCAAGTTTAGAAAAAAGTAGATATGAACTACAACTCTCAACTCAAAAACAAAAAGCACAGATGCTCGATGCCTTTTACAGCACTTTATCTGCAATTAATAAAGCAAACGGCATGAAAGATGCCGAAGATTCATCTCAAAAAGCATGGATTGCCAATAAGCGTGCCTATGAAGTAGGAATGCGAGTAAATGCTGAGGTCTTGGAAGCACAAGCAAAATATTTTGAAAACAAACAAGAACGTTTAAGTGCTTGGTATGAGGCTTGGCAAAACTATATCAAACTGAAAATTACGACAGGTATTTTAACTGAACAGCAAATCATTGATATAGACCATATTTTTTATTCAACCTCTTCCCAATTAAGTTCTCGTTATGACAGATAATAATTTACAAAATTTACCAGATGCTATTCAGCACTGGTTACTTAACCTTAAACGTCTGAATATTAATGTATTGGCTGTTTGTTATGAAAATTTAACAGATTTTGGTAGCCATGCTTTTGAAGACTCCCAGATTAATGAGTTATGGAATGTAATCAAACAACATTTAACGCTAGATAAACCTGTTGCTATTCAAAAAAGTGAACAAGGTTATCTTATTGGCTATTTACTGATAAATTCTAGCTCGTCCTCGTATCTTGGGTTATCCATCACACCACCTATTCATGAAACGACGCTGGAACTTATACGAACCAGTATGGGGTGGTTATTTTACGAGCAACAAAGTCAAAAGCTTCAACATGCGATTCAAGCAGAACAACTTCTTGAAATTTTTGCACATGTCATTAATCAAACACAGTTCCAAATTGCGGCACAAGAATGGGTCAATCAAACCACGACTCAAATTCGTAAACAGTTTGCGCAATATCAGGATATTCAATTAAATTATTTCTTAGTTAAAGATGCTCATAAAGTGAAATGGGTTGTCTCCTCTGAACTGTCATGGACAGAAAAAGGAGCAGCAGAAATGCAAAAACTCAATGAAATCGCATTACAAGCATTATTTTTACAACATGACCTCAAAGAATATCAGTGGTTCGCCTATCCTATTTTTCATCATGGAAAAATTCAGGCTATTTTAGTGGCGAAAGACCGTGATTTTGAACAATATGAAGTACATAATGCGTTAAGCTTATACTTAAAAAGCAATATCGATTTAATTCATCCGCTTTTACAACATTGGTATCAATCCGAACAAAGCCTTCTTCAACATAGTTTTAAGTCTGGAAAAAATATATTAAAAAAATACAGTACTGAAGGTCACTATGCTTGGAAAATTATTACAGGCCTTATTGTTGTCTTTCTACTGTGTATTACTTTAATTCCGGTTGATAAGTTAGTCACTGCCAACCTAAATGTTGAAGGGAAAACTCGCTGGATTATTTCTGCACCAACTCAAGGTTTTATACAAACAGTCTTTGTCCGACCTGGAGATAAGGTTAAAAAAGATCAAGCCTTAATCCAACTCGATAATACTGATCTAAAAATACAAATTGCTGAACAACAAAGTTTACTTGATCAGGCACAACATCAGTTCCGTGTGGCTATGGCAGATCAGAATCTGACAGATAGTGGTTTAGCTGCCAATCAGATTAAGCAACAAGAGGCAAAAATCCAGACCATTCAAAGAAAGATTAATCAAACTAAAGTGACTGCGCCAATTACTGGAACCATTATTGACGGTGACTGGGCTCAACAAATTGGAACACCTGTTGAAGATGGTAAAGAATTATTCCAAATCGCATCACAGGATGCCTATAAAGTCATTTTACATGTTGCAGATAAAGACATTCACTTCATTCAAAAAAACCAGAACGGCGTTTTAAAGCTAACAGGCTTACCAGATCAAACTTTTCCAATTCGTATCACCCGTATTACTCCGGTTGCTTCAGTTCAAAACAATGTAAATGGCTTTAAAGTTGAGGCTGCATGGATAGGTTCTCCGCCTGCCCTAACCCCTGGTATGCAAGGTGTTGGGAAAATTACAGTGGGTAAAACCAATCTACTCTTTCGCTGGTCACGAGATTTCATTAACTGGATGAAATTAAAGATCTGGTCAAATTGGTAAAGTCATGCAAAGTTTGTTTTCAGAACATTGGCATCTTGTACGTCATTTAAAACCTCAGTTGCGACAGAATGTTGAGGTTTTACCACGTATTTTACGAGGCCGTGCTTGGTTTTTATTATTTGAACCGATGTCACAACGCTTTGTTAGAGTTAACCCCGAAACATGGTATGTGATTACTCTTTTAGATGGCAAAACTAATGTTGAAAAAATATGGGATAAAGCGGCCGAATATATTGAAAAACAAAATATCAATCTCGACCAACACTACCGAGCAATTAGTCAAAATGAGTTAGTACAATTACTCACTCAGCTTTATAACAATGACTTATTACAAACAGAAGTATCTTTTGACTCTGAAGAACTATTTAAGCGCTATAAAAAACAAAAATTTAATAAATTAAAGCAATCATTTTTAAACCCAATTAGTTTAAAAATACCTCTGCTTTATCCCGATGCTTTTTTTGGTCAATTAAGTAAATTAGCGCGTTCCATTTTTAGTGTATGGGGATTTTTACTCTGGTTTTTAATCGTAACTCCTGCACTTTTATTGCTGAGTGAGCACTGGCAAAGTTTAACGAGTAATTTATCGGACCGAGTGCTATCAACCGGTAACCTTTTTATTCTTTGGCTGACATATCCAATTGTTAAATTAATACATGAATTTGCTCATGGTTTAGCAATAAAAGCCTGGAATGGAAATGTCAGAGAAATGGGACTTATGTTCATTATGTTCATTCCCATCCCCTATGTCGATGCGACCTCTTCTTATCACTTTGTTTCTAAATGGCAAAGGATTGTGGTATCGGCTGCCGGAATCCTCACTGAGCTTTTACTGGGCGCAATCGCAATTTATATCTGGCTATCGACTGAACAAGGCTTGATTCACGCATTTGCTTACAACGTCATTTTTATTGCTACTATTTCTACAGTATTAGTAAATGGTAACCCACTCATGCGCTATGACGGTTACTACATTTTGTCAGATTTGCTTGAGATTCCCAATTTGGCAGGTCGAGCGACTAAATATTGGATTTATTTATCAGACCATTATTTGTTTGGTGCAAAAACAGTACAGCCACCTTATGCAACTGAAAATGAAAGATTTTGGTTATTCATTTATGGTTTGCTGTCTCCTATTTACCGCATCACCATCATGTTCAGTTTAGTCTGGTTTATAGCACAAAAGTACTTTTTCTTTGGTGTGATACTGGCTGCTATCTCTGGTTTTATGACTATTGTTTTACCTCTATACAAAGGAATAAAACATATTTATCAAGGAGCGACCTTGTCAAAATATCGTGAACAAGCCATTCAACGTTTATGGATTATTATTGCGGCAATTGTTCTTATATTTTTTATTATCCCGTTTCCATATTATAGTACTCAGCAAGCTATTGTATGGATGCCAGAAGAATCTATTATTCGTGCGAATGAGTCAGGGCATATCCAAAGCATTAATTTTAAGAACAACCAGATTCAACAAAACCAAATCCTTTTTCAACTTTCTAACCCAGATTTACTTGAAAAATATGAGTTACAAAAACTTCAAGTTGAAGAGTTAGATTACAAGCTAAGACAAGCTTCTCTGGATGATCTGGCTCAACGTCGCAAATTAGAATATCAAAAGCAAGGTGCCGTTCAGCAGCTTCAACAGTACCAATATAAAATTGAACAGCTTCAAGTCACGAGCACAGTTTCCGGAAAATGGTTTGCTAAAGATGCTACTGAGATCAAGCAAAGATACTATAAACGTGGTGACATTATTGGTTATGTTATTAATCAACCGGCACAAATTGTTCGTAGTGCGGTTTTACAGCAAGATTATGATTTAATTCAGAACCGCTTAAAAAATATTGAAATCCGCTTTAAAAATCATTTTGATGTGATTTATACAGGGAAAATCATTAGAAGTACCCCGCAAACACAAAAGAAACTTTTATCTTCAGCATTAGGTAGTCAAGCGGGTGGAAATATTACAGTTGATCCTAATGATCAGGAAGGCAAAACAGCTTTACAGAATTATTTTGATTTAGATATTCAACTGTCACAACCATTAGACTCTTCTGTTTTCGGTGATATTGCATATGTTCGTTATCATTTAGGCTACTCGCCTCTTGCATGGCAGTGGACTAGAAAATTGCGTCAATTATTTTTGGAGCAATTCTATGTCTAATCTACGTGCCATCAAAAATATGTCTCTGCACCCTTTTTATTTATCAAATGTGGCGCGAGTAGAACAAAAAGATATAGAACTACATAAGCTTGAAATATTTTTTGCAAACTTATTAGGCTGGATTCCCGCAAAGAAAATTTCTAGAAGGCATATTCATAAATTTGCACAAGCAATAGCAGTTCATAAAGATGCTTTAAAAGAGCTGGACCAATCACAGCTTGTACAGAAATTTCAGCATACTGTTCAATTATTATCACGCGAGACCAATCATAATCAGTCTATCGCTTTAATATTTGCATGTGTTGGAGAAGCGATTTCTCGTGTTTTTAATATCTACCCTCACCCTGTTCAATTTATGGGAGCATATATATTACTAACAGGCAGACTTGCTGAAATGCCTACAGGTGAAGGAAAAACGCTTGTCGCAAGTATGGCCGCAACTATTATGGCTGCAACTGGTAATTTCGTTCATGTTTTGACTACAAATGCTTATTTGGCTCAGCGTGATGAAGAAGAATTACGTCCCCTATTTGAGTTTTTCCAACTCAGCAGCGGTGCAATTCATAGTGAAATGGAAGTACCAGAAAGGAAGGAAAATTATCAAAAACAAATTTGCTATGTCAGTGCAAATGAAATCGTCTTTGATTACTTAAAAGATCACATTTCAGGAAAAGGTACTCAACCTAGACAAATTGAAAACTTACGTTCATTGGCAACTGGAAAAGTAGCTGATGATACGATGATTGTACCAGCCCTACACTTTTGTATTGTAGATGAAGCTGACAGCGTGTTTATTGATGAAGCCCAAACACCAATGGTGATTTCGCAAGAAACCGAAGGCCTTATTGAAGCACCAGTTATTCATTGGGCAATTGCCCAAGCAAGAGAGCTTATTCGAGATGTCGATTTCACGATACTTGAGGCTGAGCACCATGTTGAAATAGAAAATATTTTTCCAGAAAAACAGGTTCCCTTACCTCAGGATGTCAGACCAATCTGGTATAACCATGCATGGAAAATGCTACTAGTTAAACAAGCACTTACTGCTTTATATCTTTATCATAAAGACCAGCATTATATTATTCAGGATAATAAAATTCAGATTGTGGATGAGTCTACAGGCCGAATTATGGCTGATCGCTCATGGGAACAAGGATTACATCAGCTCATCGAAGCTAAAGAAAATATTGAGCTCACCAAAGGCCGAGACACTCTAGCCCGAATGACCTTTCAACGTTTCTTTAGAAGATATTTACTTTTATCAGGCTTAACAGGAACTGGGCTAGAAGTTGCACGGGAACTGTGGATGATCTACCGTTTAAAAGTATGTCAGATTCCTCCAAATATTCCGTCCAAACGTAAACAATTTAGACACCGATATTTTAAAAATAATGAACAGAAATATCAGGCAATTGCAAAACATGCTAAAGCAATTGCCGATACAAAACGCTCAGTTTTAGTTGGTACACGTAGTATTGAAGCCTCCGAAGCTATTTCGGAAGCACTTGCCCGACTTAGCATTGAACATATTGTCTTAAATGCCCGCCAAGATGCTCACGAAGCTTCAATTATTGCTGAAGCAGGACACAGTGGAAAAATTACAATAGCCACCAATATGGCTGGGCGTGGTACAGATATTAAATTGCGTCCTGAAACTAAACAAGCTGGTGGCCTACATGTCATTTTGACGGAGTTTCACGAATCAGCTCGAATTGACAGACAACTTTATGGTCGGGCTGGTCGTCAAGGCGATCAAGGATCATGTGTTGCCTATATTTCTGGTGAAGATCAGTTAATGCAACAAAATATCCCATGGCTTATAAAGTTTATAAACTTCATTCCCTTCATTTATTTGCAATATATTTTTTTAATTTTTGCGGTAAAACGTATGCAAAAAAAATGTCAAAAACGTGCTTACCGAAACCGTATATCCATGTTTAAACATGACAAAAAATTAAATTCTCAAATTGGCTTTGCAGGAAAAATTTATTAAATGAAATATTCTTTTATTGTTCCTATTACACTTCTTTTATCAGGTACTACCTATGCAGAAGCTATCAATTTCGCATGCATGATACAACCTGCAAAAATTGTTGAAGTAAGAAGTCCAATTACAGGAGTCTTACAAAATGTTCCTGTAAAAGCAGGAAGTCCGATAAAAAAAGGACAAGTTCTCGCTCAAATCGAATCGAGTGTCGAAAAATCTGCAACTCAGTCTGCTTACTATAAAACCCAACTTAAAGGTTCAGCCAACATAGCACGATCTAAAATTGAGCATGCTGAAAGTAAAGTACAACGCATGAAACAACTATTGGCAGAAAATTTCGTTTCCCGTCAGGCCTATGAAGATGCTTATAGTGAACTACAACAAGCTCGTTCAGAGCTACAATCAGCTCAAGAAAATATCAAGCAAGCCGAATATGAATACAAACAAAGCCAAGCTGATTTAAACCGTAGAAAAATTTATAGCCCTTTCAATGGTGTAGTTATACAACAGTACATTCATGCAGGTAGCTTAGTCAGTCCAACCGAAGGTAAAAATCCAATTTTAAAAATTGCTCAAACTGACCAATTTAAAATAAATGCAATTGTGCCTTTAAAGTACTTTAATCAGATTAAAAAAGGTCAAAAAGTAAAAATTGTGCCTGAAAGCCCATTTGAAAAGTTTGCTACTACTATCCAACTTGACCATGTTGATCAAGTCATTGATGCAAGCTCAGGTACTTTTAGTACAGGCGCAACCATAAAAAGTAATAGCGTAAAATTTCCAAGTGGTATTCGCTGTAAGATGTATTTATAAAATACATCTTACAACAACAATACTATTTTAAAACTTTAACTACTTATTTTTTGATAATAAGGTAATGCTGTACCAGTCTATTTAACCAAGTCCATTAATATGTAATATTCAGAATAGCTTTGATTTAAATAATCTTTATCTAGTACTAATGCAATAATTATCAATTGCTGGGACTAAAAATATTTTTTAGTACAGTTTTAAAATAGGAATGAGTTATAGCTATAACTCATTCCTATAAAAGTCTATAAAATAACTTTAAGACACAACATCATTATATCTTTTCTCGACTTCATCATATACCTGTTCTACTTTCCAATCTGCATAACTCTTAAATCGATTATTTTTCTTAATATAAGGCAAGGACTCGTGTACTAACTGATCATATAGAGGATCATTTAAATATTTAGCAAAGGTTAACCGATTAAATACAGCACCACTTGTAATATATTCTTTCTCATCCCCGTGATTAAACCATTGATTCAAAGTTTCTAAATCTTTGTGTTGCTCCGCATCATAAATTAAAAAATCATAAATTTGCTTAAAAATACTTTCAAGCTGTTGAGTGTTCGTTATTGCTAAAGGTTTACCCTCTATACCATGTAATGCTGGTATAGATTGTAAAGTAAAGTCTTTAATAAAATGATCTCTAGGTATCCAAAAAGCTTTATTTTCAGAATACTGAATATAACTACTCAATAAAATTTTTGAAAAACCTAACTCAGATTTAGATAAATTTGATGCAGTTATTATGAGAATCTTCTCATATACAATTTTACTAAAATCTCTATAGAAACCAAATTTATCATTATATTGATGCTTTTTTTCTCTTTCTGAAAACCCTAATTTTTTTTCGTTCATCATTAGCCATTGATGAAAAAATTGCACCAATTTATCTTGATTAGCCGGTAATATTTTAAACTGGCTTAATTGATCTTTAGTAATTGGTTGAATGGTACGCAACCAATGTCTAATATCAGTCTGTTCCGGAAATATATTATCTTTACTAAAGAAGATATATGCTCCTGCATCAAAGCCGACTACATCATATTTTATAATCGCTTCAACAACAATTTTATATAAATATGGACTTTTTTCAAAAAAGTAACGATCTATATCCAATACATTTTGTTGTGTTGGGACAATATAACCTTCAGCATTATCAAAAAAATCTATAATGTCTTGATCAAAATTTTCTACAAGTTCTGGGTCAGTCACTGTATGAATGATAGAGCGTAAACATTGCTGTAGATTCTTGCTGTATCCTGTATTCTTTGGATGAGTTGCGTAATACTCAGCTTGTTCAAGATTATTAATTTGGACATCATGATGATGCTCATTTGCATCCCAAATATAAAATAATGATGACACGCGATTCCCCTTTCTAAATTTAAATTATAGATAAAGTAGGGATGAATGGATCATCCCTACTTTTTTAATTAAAACAATTGTTTCCAGTTTTGTTGTGCAGTTTGCTCCAAAGCTTTTAACCATGCGTCAGATTGCTCTTCCTGACCAAGTATAATCAGATCTTCGTCTTCATCTTTTGGCAGAATATTTAAATCTAACTGGACTGAAAGCAGAGGAATTTGACATGACCAATGTGCTTTAACCTGTAATGGAATTGATTCAACGTGGTTCACCCATGTAGAAACAAAACCATTTACCAATTGCCAAGGGTTTACACATGCTTGTCCACCTAACATTTTCACTGTGATTGTTTTTAGAGTACTCGCACTTTGCTGGTTACTTTGCTCAATTGATGTGGCCTTAATCTGAATAGTCATATCCTGATTACGATCACTTGCAAAGTGGATTTGACTCCAGTCCCATAGTGTTATATCAACCAGTTGTTGAGTTGAACTTACAGTAACGTAATGTGTTCCATCGGTGAGTACCGTACCTTGGTTAAAACCGCTAAGCTCTAGCTTAAGTTGCTCTGAACCATCTTGGTCAGTACTACGTGCAGCAATTATTGGTAAATAACTGGTTTGCCCAATCATTGTATAGACCAAATTTTCAGTTGAGGTATAAGTTTCAACTAAGCGAATATTGCTTACAAAAGCAGTTCGACCAGATGTATTACCCTCTAGCTGTAAACGAATTGTACGATTACAACCATTCCCCTCAAAAGAAACTTGTTGCTCTTGCCAATTTAATGCATTTTGACCGCTAGCAGCATCAAATACTGCAATCTGCTGACCATCAATATAAACTCCGACACGCCCCATATTTGCTGCTTGTCCCAACAAGCCAGCTAAATCAAAACTTAGGCTATATGTTGTACCAGCAACTGTATTTAGTTGACGTTCTATAGCAGTTTGCTGATATAGCGTATCTTTACCATCATTTAAACGAATCCAGACATTTGAGTTTAAACCTTGTAAAGGAATGTTTTGGCCAGAAGTATTTTTGAGTTGATCACCTGAGTGCCACACCTCAAAGGCATCTAATTTAAACAATTGCTCTTTGTGGGTTGTCCAACCATCCAAGTTCCAACCATAAACAACGGTCGGATTCTTATTTAGGATTGAGTTATACACTTCACGCCATTCTGTATGGAAAATTTCTCGACTCGTTAGAGCATGCTGCGATTGATGAGTTTCTAAATTTGGCGCATCTGCAACTGCTTCTACAAATACAATAAGCTCCTGAGTAGATGTAGCAATACTTGAATTTGATTGTTCAATACTACTTGCAATGACTTGTAACTTTAACTCTCCACTAAAATCTTTTGGTGGTGTCAATTTCAAGGTATCGAGATTCCAATTAGTAATATCTACTACCGTATGCAGTTCGTTTACTGTGAACTCATTTACACCATCATTAAGTTTACTACCTAATGGTAAGCCTGCTAACGCAAGTTTCAGTTGCTCTGAACCATCGTTATCTGTCAACTTGGCATGAATACTCGATAGCGCAATTGGCTGATCTTCTTGACCATGGTTTAAAAGCTTAGATTTAGATAAAACAATATTATCAATCATTGCTCCTCGACCACTTGCATGAGTGAGCGGAGCCTCAATGATAATTTGAAGATTTTGTATCTGCCCAGTTCCAGTAAAGCTAAACTGAATATTTTGCCAGTTCAGTTGATCATTTGGACTCGTATTGGCATAACTTGCAATACGCTTGCCATCTACATAAATACCAATTTGAGTAAAGCTTTGGCTAAAACCTAGACGTCCTGCATAGTCAAAAGTCAGCGTATATTTTTGACCAAGTACAGTTTGTACTTCACGTTCAATCCCTAAAGTTTGTGCGACAAATGCATCAGCGTCGTTGAGTTCTAACCAGTTTTGTCCAGCTACTGTCTTATTCGCATATACAGTAATCATCTGATCAGCTGCATTTTGCATTTGATCGCCATTACTCCATATTTCAAACCCATCACGTCCTGTTTGCGAACGATTAGGCGTTTTAATTAAGCGCCAGCCATCCAAATAACGACGTTCTAAAAGTGTAGATGTCTTATCTTTATTTGGTGCAGCTTCCCAAGTGGTGCGGAACAATTCCTCTTGGTCTGTTTGAGATTCACCAATAACTAATTCTGGTTTATCGGCAACAGCTTCAATATCAATAGTCATTACAGTATTTTGACTTTGTGCTTTGCCATCTAATGCGACATACACAAACTGAGCATAGTGCTGTTTTTTGTTACCCAAACCTTGTGCGAGATAACCTTGACCACCCGAAGCATTAAGCTCTGGTATAAATCTCAATTTTCCTGACTCTATTTCCAACTGAGTAAATACATCATTAACTCGAACGGCAACCCATTGACCTTCTGAAATTAAGTGCTGTAACTGACCACTGGCTGGTAACTCAGTAATTTTAATAGTTAATAAATCACCATCGATATCACTGATCAAAAAGTCATTCCAGTGTAGTAGCAGAGCTTGATCTTCTAAACCATAAATAGTTTTCGGCACTGCTACTGGTGCATCATTTACTGCATTTACTGTAATAGACACATTCACTACTTGCGAGTTTAATTTTCCATCAGTCACAAAGTAACTAAAGCTATCGTTACCAAAGTAATTTGCATCTGGCACATATTGGTAATGGCCATTTGCTAACTGCTCTAAACGACCATGCTGTGGTAACGCGCTGAATTGGGCAGTCAGTTGGTCGCCCTCTGCATCATAAGCACTTACTAATGGGTCGAAAGCTAAAGTTTGATCTTCATCAGTACTTATAATCTGTTCATGTAACACAGGGGCTGTATTTGATGCCAATACATGAATAATAAAAGTATAAGGTTGTGAAGATTCTGTACCATCCGTTAACACAACGCTAAACGCATCATCTCCAACAAATGCTTTATCAACCAAATAAACATAATGCCCTGTTGCTGCATCATAACTGATCACACCATTTTGTGGCTGCTGGGCAATTTGTACAGTAATCGGGTTGTTCTCAGCATCTTGAACATAAGCATCAAAGTCTAGTACCAATGACTCACCTGCCACAATTTCCCATTGTGGTTGGGTAGTGAATACCGGAGCATCATTTACTGCATTAATCTCTAGTCGCACTGTAGCAACTTTAGATTGTTGACCATCAACAGTCGTAAAGTAGTAGCTAAACTGGTCATGACCAAAATAATTCGCGTGCAGTACGTAACTGAACTCACCACTGGCTAGTAATACTAATTCACCATGTTGTGGTGCTGTTACTAAAACGACATTTTCAATTGATTTCCCAATCAATAAGTCATTACTTAATACATTGCCTGTAATAGTTGTATCTTCATCAAACTGGTAGTGATCATTCACTGCTAATGGTTCAGCGACTAAACGGATATTGTTGAGTGTGACAGAACTATCTGCTGCACCAAAACCAAGTAAGTCGAAAGATAATAAAACATCTCTACCTGCCAGCGCTTGGTCTAAGTTAATAAAGAAAGTTTGGCTACCATTGCTATTGATTACTCGCTCTATACCTTGTGCCAAATAGTTTTGACCATTTGCCTGTAGGTTAAATAATGCATCGGTATTGTTCAGGTCACTTACCTTAAATAAGGCTTCACCAGTGTGAGCATCTAACAATGCCACCTCAAAAGTATCATCTGGACTATTGTTATAGTCTGTTAAATGTTGATCTTTTACAGTGAACGTTAATACCTTATCTTGTGTACCAAGTTTAAAGGCTTGTGAAAGATTAGTATGTTGTTGATGAGTTTCACTTAAAACAATATCTTCTTGATTTTGCTTTATTTCTCCAAAAGTTTTCCAGCCTAACAATCCAGTACTGGCATTTTGGAACATATCTTGAATATCAAGATTTTCAGCTTTCCATGCTGGGGCAATCACAGGTTCTACCATGAGTACGCCCACAGCTAGATAATGAATAGGCGCTTCTTCTGGTGGTGCAGAGATTTGGGGAGCATGCCACCCCTGTAGATCCTGTAAAGTTGGGAGTAAACGAACACCCTGCTGAATAAAACCACCCATCATGTCTTGCGCAACAAAGGTATCTTTTAAACCTATGGTATGACCGAGCTCATGAATGAGCACAGTTAATAAATCTATTTTACTAGCAATATGTGCGTCATTTGCTAAACCATAATCATGCTCAGTGTTCATATTAAACTCAGAGTTTTCAAATGGAGTTAAATCTATAAACCAGCCAAAACCAGCAGCATTTGGAGATAAAATAATATCTTGGCTATTAACTACATAAGCAACTGTACCACCAATATTGATATCTTGTAGTTTTAGACTTACATGATTAAATAAACTCGCATCTACCCCTAAATCCAGCCAGTACTGCTTAGCAATATCAAATAGTTGCTCAATCTCACTCTGTGTCTGTGATGGCTCTGCTGTTGCTGATGATGTATCAACTTGCATGGCTTGTAGATCATTCTTTCCTTTTTTACGTTCTACCGTGCCATCGATATAGTTCTTAAATTGATCACTGCTTACCTCGACATATCCATCATACAATGTAGATAAATCAATACGTTGTGCAGGTGGAAGCTTCGGGTTAGTATCAGGCATTTTATAGTAACGTAAAAATAACTCTAAACTTTGATTTACACCGATATTTGAGGTACCAGTTGAATCAGAAGCTCGGTTAATGATGAGATAGATATCACCTTGACTATCTTCTTCATATAATTTAAGGGTTATACCAGCCCCCTGTAAAGCTACTTCTATGTCCCTCAACTTTGCTTTTGATTTAGCATCAATAACCTTAATATAAATTTCCTGATTGGATTGTAAAATATCGCGATAGAGATATTTCTGGTTTGCTGTATAACCAATCAAATCTTTATCAGCTAGCTTTTTATAGATATCTGGCTCTAGTTCATACAAGCCTTCACTATTGATATAACCCTCTCCAGTTTTCCGTTCGGCCAATATCTGTCTGACATCAACTTGTGAAGCTGTGGATTTTGCTTCAATAATTTGCAAACTATATTTACCATTTTCATTTTTTAAATAAAGTCCATCAAATTTACCTACTGTTTTTGCAGTATATATTGCATTCGTTTCTTTATTTGATGGGTCTTTGAAATTGTATGTCTTTGCTAAAAATTGATTGCCCTGCTTTGTATAAAGTTCATACTCAACTTGATCAAAATAATTTTCTTCGGTAATACCAAGAATATTTTGATAATAAGACTTAACATCTTCTTCATGTTTGTTACCCATGAGCTTAGCAAGCGCTAAATCAGAATTATGCTGAATATCATATAGACGATCATTTTCAAAAGCGTCATCTGCTAAAATTAATTGGTTATATTCCGAAATAAAATTATCACTCAGTTCTTTTGCATCCTCATGCTCATCAAACTTAGTATCTGTTAATTTTGCCTTTAGACTTTTTGCTCGAGTCATATATTCATTTGCCAAAACATAATACTCACGAATCTCTGCCAATTCATGTTGTAATACTGAGGCAAATAATAGCTTATCTTTCAATGCATTATAGTTTAAATCAATATTTATTGTATCCCTCCACATCGATCCAATCTTAACTACACCATTTTTATCTGAACGCACATTTAAACTAAAACCTGCCATAACATGATCAGGATTTAAAGTTGCTAAAGGATCTTGCGTTGTATAACGATTTTTTTGATTTGCTGTCTTATCAACGTAATTCTCAATTAAAAAGCTTGGAAGACGAGTTGAAATCACTATTTTCTTCGGCAATTTCAGCCCTGACATAGTCACAATAGCACCATTATTTTCAAATGCTAAAGGCTGTTTAGCATCACGAATCTCTATCTCAATTTGTGCTAAGCCATATTTTTTATCTACAATTGGAGTAACTTTTATATCAATATCATCTCCCCAATCTGCAAATAAGAAACGTCTTTTAACTAAGTCTTCCAGATAAACTTTTAATAGTTCTTCTTGAGCTTTTTTTCCCAAAGAACTATTTGGACTAATTTTTTCTCCATGAAGTGAATAGAATCCATCATTTAAAATGTTTTTAAAGAAGTCATAAGCATCCGTTGTTAAAACAGATGTACCCCCTACATAATAACTATCACCAAAACGTCTCCGCTCTTGATTATTGTTTGAAGAAGATGTAGGCGAGTCTGGCGAATTTTGATTTTTAGTAGCAGCCTGAACCATTGATTCAGCAATTGAACTTATCGTATTTGCACTTTGAAGATATCTGAAATTTTGTGCATTCTTGGCAATAGTTTCTCGCATACTAGTAGCAATTGATTTTTTCGCTTGCTTAACTGTTTTGATTTCCTCCAAAACCTTAGTCATGTTTTTACCGGAAGTTTTTGCCAAGATTTCAGCTTGTTTCATACTATTCTTTGCAGCTTGAGTTAACACCTTATTCATTGGTTTTGCTGCGGCAGTTGCTGCTCTAGCCATTAACTGTGCTTGTCTTGTTGCCTGTACAAAAGGTTGCTCTATACTTGGAGACTTAACTACATTTGCAGCTTTCCCCCCAACAGAAGATGTAACCTCAGCTAGAGCAACAATTACTGCCATTACTGTATTATTACCCCATTTAATTGTTAAAGCATTATCAACTAATTGAATGTCAACATCTTCACCATTCAATAACGCTGTTAATGAATCTAAAGTAATACTATCATTCAGTGCTTGAACAGTTAATGTTGATGTTGGTAATACAATATGATGCTCATCAAGTAACCATTGCATTTCTTTATTGAGTAAGTGCTCTGTTAGAACATATGTTCTTAAAATAATTTCAATATCTTGTATTGCTAGTTCCTGTAATTGATCAAATACTCCAAAAATTTCATCTTCTATCTTAGATAATGAATATTCAGCTCTTTGATCATCCCCAAAAGTAGATAAATAAAGCTTTTTAGCTATATCTGCTTTTTCCTGCTCAGCATCAGACACACCATAAAGTACATTTAATAACTCGACTTGTACCATTGATGAAATATAAAGATTTTTCGCATATTCACGAGTAATCGTAACGCCTACTGTTCCCAAGGAAGCAAGATTTAAACCCGTATAGTCTACTTTTTCACTAGATGTTGTAGGTAATGGTAAAGATTCTTCAGGGTCTGTTTGTGTTTTTAAATATCCATCTAAATCAAAAATACTATTTTGCTGATGTGAATAACTCTGTATTACTCTTACTGAGTTTTCATAACTAAACCCATTATCTCCTGTATTAAATAAATCGTCATATCTTGATGGTAAAGCTGCATCAATTGGTTGTTGTGTACCGACCTTACCAGTTTTTACAAATTTATCGGCTGAATCCAGTAAATTTTTTATATTCCAAACAAAAATACTTTTTTCTAAATCCCCATAAGTATCTTTTGTGGCTGGCTCTTCAACCCAAACACTCGCCTGTAATAAACCACTATCTGTAATAGTTAATGTTTCAACCTTTCCACCTATAATAGGCATAGTCGAACCAATGAATATTGGCTCTCCATAATAACCAAATGGATCTTGAATTATTCCTATCTTACCTCCTATGCGCATATCAAGTCCCCATACATTTTTATTTGTTGAGAACGGTGAACGATATTCAAAATTAAAATCTGCAACTAAAGCATAAATCATATTATTATAGTTAACTAATACGACATCCATTGCACTTCGCATTTCTGTACGATAGATCTCAATATTATCGCTTAATGTATCATATGGTTCTAACTGAATTTGGTGATGCTCTGATTTCTGAGTCAAATCCCCCTTATTGTCCACACCAACTTTAATCGTACTCACACCTTTATAAGCATCCTGCAAACTGGTCATTATAAATTCACCAGCATATAAACCTTCAGTAATACGGAACGGAACCCTTCCCATTTCCCCAAGATCACTAGCATCAATCTTATCTACAGCATTATCTAAAAACTCACCCTTATAATTTAATTTATATAAATCAATGATATAAATATTACCAACTGGTCTTCTTTCGCGCTCAGTATAGTCAGCAATAGATGCAACCACTGCTAAATAACGGCCATGGCTTATTGCCATATCTCCAAAGCCTGCCTCATTAGAAATATCTAAAGTTTGCTGTACTTCCAAGAATTCTGTTGATAACTCATCAACATTAATGCGTATAAATGAAGAACTTCCATGACTACTTACATATAACCAATTATCATTATATAAAAGTGCACTAATATACTCACCAGAACCTTTTACCTCTATAGAATCTATAACTTTATAAGAAAGCATATCTACTACATAAATAGTATTTTTACCTGCAATAAAGGCCAAAGTACCGTTTTCATTATATGCAATTGGATCTGCTTTCCAAATATTCAAATATAGATCAAAAGGATTACCTTTTTCATCAACGTCTATAGTTCTTTTAACACTAAAATCTGTTGTAGATGTTCCTTGTTCTGTAACAATAATTTTTGTAGCACTTAAAGCAACTGAAACTTTTGGAGAATCAACTTTTAAACTAACTAATGCAGAATATTCTGAATATTCTGAAACAGTACGGATGCCATTATCTGTATATTTATATAATTTTTTCTCAACATAAATATTATGTAAACTTAAAGCAATATCACTATCTATATTGACTGAATACTTATCTCCTCCAAGCCAAGAAGTTTTATAAGACTTCCAAATAAGGCCATGCTCGGCTTTGTCTTTTGGCTGTTCTAATTGATCCCCCTGTGGAACCAACCAGATATTCAAATCAAAAACGTTCGAAACATTTTGTATGTTTACAATTAATACATTGGTATCAGTATCATATGAATATCCTGTAATTTGTGGCTCTTCAACCAGATTTTTTGGAACATCAATTGTAACTTCAGTTATTCCTCCCTTATCTTTATTAACAATTACTTCTCTACTATAACTCCCTGATAGCGTATAAGTTATTACAGAAAAACTGTTGTATAACGTAAATAAGGAATCAATTGCAAAACTTAATAAACCTAGGCCCCCTCCACCTAAGCTCATAGCTGCACTTGCCGCCATGCTATACATAAATGAGTAATCAGTACGAGACTGTTTAATGGTCATAGCCCCTGTCTTTTTATCAACACTTTTTACTGCTGTCGTAACAACAACCAAACCAGATACAGATATTCCACTATATGGAGGACTTGCAGTTCGGGCTATACCATTCGCATCAACAAATCCATTATCCAGTAGCCACCATGTCTCACGTTCAACACCATTTTCATCTACAAAAGTACCTTTTCTCCAGAATAAAACCTCTGTTCCTTCGATAAGTTTTTCATTCTTTCCTGTTTGAGGATCAATATAAGAATCACCAACTTTGATTCCGAGTTGTAATGGTTTAGTTGCAGTTTCTCCAGATAAATCAATTGTGAATGCACCTAAACCAGCTAAATATTCTTTGGCTGGCAATGGAATACCAACGCTATCTAAAGCAACTTTTTCGATTGATACGGCTGTACCATCAGGTAAGGAGTCTGAGGCAACCATAAGAATATTCCCCGAAGAATCAGATGTAATTCCTCCCTCTCTATTCGATACTTTAATTGTATCCAAGAGTTCTTGCTGAACATTAAGTAAAATTTCTGTCTGCATGTTTTGATAAATAATCGTGATTTTTGCTTTTCCAAGTACTTTAGGAATCACTAAACCATCTGCTGTAATAGCTGCAATATTACTATCACTGATATAGTATTTAATTCCTGTAGTTGCTTGAGAAATATAATTACCATCGGCATCATGAACTTTGAGCTGTCTTGTTGCGGAAAGTGGCAAATTAATTGCTCGTGGGTAAACATCTACCTCAAAACCATCTTCATCAGCATATGGAATATACGGATTTATATCTACTGAGATTACATCCACCCCCTCAATACCTCTAGCAGACACATGGACTGTGGCAATACCCGCCTTTTTCGTTGTGATATTACCTTTAGCATCTATCGTAAGCACATCAGGGTTATCACTCACAAACTGTAAATAATCGGCAGTTAAAGTAACGCCATCTTCATCTGCAAAATCACCTGTTACATGCAAGTCTGCGCTATTACCCAAAGCGACAGCAGCTAAACGCTCAATATGAATTAAGACAAGTTTTGCATCGCTGACATATATTTTCAGTTCAATTGGCTGCCCTTTGCTATATCCATCATCGGCTTGCAAAGTTACCGTTGCATAGCCTGAGAAACCTACTTCAGGTTTAAAACTTAAATTTTTACCATTAGATGAGAGCTGAGCAACACCATGAGTACTGCTTAAGATATTCCAATAAACTGCATCACCTTCGCGATCAACTGCGATCTGGTCTAATTGACCAGTTACAGATAAATCACGATGTGTTTTTAAAGCTTGTGTCCCTTGTGCTACAACGTTGACAGGTGCCTGATTCGATTTCCAACCATAGTTTGCATACAAGATTTGCAGATCAATATTATTAATAAGACCATCACCATTTAGGTCAAACTGATTTTGTCCTTCTTGTGCTTGTTGCAACAAGGCACTATCTAAACCATCGACATTACCATCATGGTTAAGATCCCCAACAATAGACAGTCGGACGGCGACTGCACCAACTCCACTTATAGCTAATTGCTTAAAGCCTGCTGACGTAATACGTACCAAAGTAACTGTATGCTCACCATGTCGTTGTTGTGACACAATAGTTGCATCGGCAACATTAATATTTTGAACATTACCTTGAGTTTCAATTGCAACTAAAACAGCTCCTGTTGCACCCATCGCTTTAATGGTTGATGCCAGTTCTGATTCACGAATAGCAAAATCAAAATATTGAGTTTGATTATTTAGATCGCCTTGCCATTGTGGTGCAGAATGATTTTGATTCAACCAATCAACACTTGCACCTAAATAAGCTATCGCTTTTTCTAGACGGACTTCTCCTGTTGCAGTGTAACTATAGCGTTGAACTACTTCTCCTGTGATTAGATTACGTAGTAACTCAAGTTGGTTGGCACTATTGTATTTATACAACAAGCTGATTGGTTCACCTTGACTACCTTGACCAAGAATCTGGCTAATACGGCCTTGGCTATCACGTTTAAACTCAATACTTTGAGAGGTTTTTCCGCCTGCCAACACAATATTATTTTGACTAACAAGCCATTGCTCGCCTGTATTAAAGTGGATAGAAAGCACTTTGCCTGCTTGGTCTAGTAAATAACGTGTACCATCTGGTGCCGTCAGATTGAAATAACTCGGAACCCAAGCCAGACCTGTACTTTCGTTATATAAACTCTGACCTTGTTGAATCAAGTTATCGATATGAAGATCGGCCGAGCTATGTGCAGTCAAACTCCAATCTTGCGCATTACTAAACTGTGGTGTGAATTGATGAATACCCGTATTTTCGCTAATCACATCTTGCGTCTGCAAATTCAGCGTAAAGTTCAAATATTGAGTTTGTATTGCAGTTATACCTGTTAAACCTTGTGGGATTTGCAACCAGACTTTTGCTCCAGTTTGCCAAGCAGCAACAGTACCAACACTGTTATTTAAACGTTGGTTATGAGTCAGTTGGGTATCAAATAATCCAGTTGTCCAGTTGGCGAAATCACCATGGCTATCTGTCGTAATTGAGCGAACCAGATCAATTGTTTGCGAACCAATTTGTAAGCTAGCATCTACATGTGTTGCTTGATTCAGTTGTTTTGTGACGCTATTGATCTCAATATTGGCATATAGTTCTTCAACTCGACCAACTAAATCCCAAGCAGTTAAGCGTAATTGATATGCCCCATTTACAAACAATGCTGGATCAATTGTAAAAATATCTAGCGTTTGATTGCTATAACTTGCTTTCAACGATACATCTTGCAATGTATGCCATTCCAATAGTCGTGTCGTATTACGGGCAATTTCTAATTTATAGCCCATAAGCTGCTGTTCTTTAATTGATGCAGTCAGGTCAGTAATGTTTTGTACCACAATAGGTGCGGTCGTAATTGCTGCACCTTTAAGTTGTCCTTGCCATGCTAAAACTGGTGCCGAATTATCTTGCGGATCTTTAACACGAATGGTCTGAACTTGTTGCTGACTAAAACCATCAATATCTATAGCAGTTGCACGAATTTCTATAAGTCCTGACTGTTGCCCAGTCAGTTTAATTCGCCCAGTAGAATCCAAGCTTACTACTTGCCATTGATCAGCTCCTAACGCACTGCCTCGAACTTCAACCATAGTATTAGCAATAGCACTAAAGCTATCTGCTCGTACCGTCGCTGTTACAATTTGTCCTGCAACCACTGGAATTGCCGGGGTAGTTTCAATATGTAAAGTAGGTTCATAAGCATTAGAGTCTGCAACTACATTAAAGGTAATTGCTTGACGAACCGTATCATAGCCATCTGAAACTTTAATATATGCGACAAATTTACCAATTTGTCCTGTATTTGGTGTCCATGATAAGCGTCCTGTAACAGCATCATAGCTTGCGCCTTGTGGCAATTGGTCAAAGCTTACAATCAAACCTTGAGTCTGCATTTGCCCATCAATATCAGATACATAAATATTTCTATTATTGTTCAAACTATTTTGAGCCGACTTCACAACATCAAGTTGGAACTGCTGACCTACTACTAGAGTACGGTTACTACTTTGAATTTTTGGTGCCTTATTCACATCAAGAACACGGACCTGTACAGTTTTGAGAACAGATGTTTGTCCATCAGTTACCATAAAGGTCAAGTCAAAGGCCTTTTGATCACCAAATTGGTTATCGACAATATTATTCGCTGGTGTCCACTCGACGTAGCCTGTCGTTGCATCAACATAGACATCTGCTGGCGTATTAGCATCATGTACTAATTGGTAACGTAGCGCATCATTATCACCATCTTGTGCCAATAAATTAAATGAAAGGGTTTCACCTTCATAAACTAGTTGTAATGGCAGACTTGTAAATACAGGTTGTTGATTAACATTTGCAACCTGTATTTGGATATTGCGATTAAGTTTGGCACTACCATCGGTTACAGTTACGGTAAAGTTGTAGTTACCTAACTGACTACTTCCCAAACTGCTTTGTGCAGCAAACATAGATGGCAACCACTTCAATACAAGCTGGCTTTGTCCATTACCTAATGCTTGAGTGGTGATATTGACACCTTTTGGTAAAGCACTAAATGACCAATAGAGTTGATCTAGGTCAGCGTCCTTAACCGTCATAGTCCATGTAAGCGGCTGTCCTTCTTGTGCCTGAAGAATAATTTGGTCCGCTTGTTGTACAACACTTCCACCTTGTTGTACCTGTACATCAAGTAATTCTGGCGTAAGATTAGTTGCCCGTACTACTATGCGAATATCTTGTGCAACTACATTTGGTGCAGCGACAAAACCTTCTGGAACTGGATAACCTAAATCTTTTGGCGGTAAGCCCTGATCTGATACCTGAACACTTAAATCATATTGGCCTACTTGGTTTGCCGTTGGTGTCCAGACAATTTCTGCATAACCATATTTCGCACTTTGAACAAGTTGTGCACCCGCAGGTAAACCCTGCACAATATAATTTAACGTGTCCTGATCTAAATCCGAAACAGTAATTGGTACACGTATTTGTTGCCCAACTACAGCGACGTTTCGTGTAGGCACACTGAGGTTAGGGGCTTCACTATAGCTTCTAACTGTAACGACAAAACTCTTACGCTCTACCTGTACTTGATTAATATCGCCGTCACCATTATCTCGTGCCGTCACGGTAATCGTGTAATCACCTCGGTGACCTGCTTGCGGTGCAAAACGGATTACTCCCTTAACATTACTACCCGACTGGCTTTGAGTATATGTAGCAAAGTTTGGTAAACCTTCAATTTGCAATTCAATTGGATTGCCATCTTTATCTGTTGCTGTAATTGGAATTTCAATCACAGCCCCCTTATCCACAATCACACTTTGAACATCACCAATTTCAGGTGTACGGTTCGCATTAAGTACGTTAATCGTAAAAGTACGTTCTGTAGAAATTGGTTGACCAGTACCGTTACCATCATCAGTTGCGACTACTTTAATCTTGTAAATGCCTGATTGCTGGTAATTTGGATTCCACTCAATTTCTAGTGTTTCAGGGTCAAATGTCGCCCCTTCTGGTAAACCTGTTACCTCATAACTTACAGAAGCTGGAACATCAGACATTTGAACTGCTTTGCTTTGCGGATGCGATTTAAAAGCAGGTTCAAATCCTGGATTATCTGGATCAAAAGCAAATATATTTAAACGAACACTTGCACCTTCGAGCACAGTCCATGTTGGACTAGATTCAAATTGAGGTGCAGCATTAACATTGTCGACTACCAAAGATAATGTTTGCGTTGCAACTGTGCGAACAGGAATACCGCCATTAGTTGGGGTATAAGTTGCCACCAAGCGAATTGGGATATCATAACTACCCGCTTGCGCATAACCTGGAGTCCATTCCAACCAACCGGTATCTTTATTTAAGACCGCACCATTTGGTAACCACTCAGCGCTATAGTTCAGTTTAATATCCTGACCAGCATACTGCATTAGTCCATGTGGTAAGCTTCCTGCTAACTGCAAACTAAAACGCTCACCTTCACGCAATTGCTGTGCCGCCACTGGCAATAACACAGGTTTTTCATATCCTTGTTTTACCGTAATATTAAACTGATAACGGCTTTCGTGTTTTCCATCAGATACAACTAACTCAATATTTTCATATTTACCGGCCTGATCATAAGCAGGTGTCCAACTGAGCATACCTGTAGTCACATCAAACTCAGCACCAGCAGGTAAATTACGTACCACCATACTGATACGATCGCCATCTTCATCTGCGGCCAATAGCTGCTGACTGAGACTTTGTCCTTCAGTTAAGTCAATATCTCGTATGGTAGTAATGACTGGCACATGATTCGCACCATCAACTTGAATTTTAAGTCGTTTAAGTGCAAAACCGCCACGACTATCAACAACTTTGACTAGAATTTCGCTATCTACACGATCTTGGGTCGTTGGTGTCCAATGCAACTGTGCATGTGACTGATAGCCTTGATCAGAAGCTTGTCCTGTAGTCCCACCATCGATACTGACACCTTTCGGTGCTTCTACAATACTCCAGTAGAACTGTTTACCATCCTGATCAGTGGCTGTTAAATCTAAATTCCACCTCTCATTTACTTTGGTCTTGAGTTTAGTTTCATCATAACTAATTACAGGTGGCTGATTGTCATAAGGAAGTGCATAAACTTGGTGTGTAAGATCAAATTTTAATAAGCGAGCTGCATCATTAGATAATGCTAAATCTTCAGCTTTAACTACAGATACAGTAATGCCTGTGAGTTTCTCTCCAACTTTTAGAGATCCACCATGAGCCTGTAAATAGCTGCTGACGTCGAGTAACCACAATTCATTTTGGATGCCTTGCCCTTGGGTTGCCGAGACAACCCCGCCATTAAAATAATGTCCTGGATCGAGTAATAACAGCAATGGACCTTGAATATTATCCTGACCGATATTGGTGATTTTTACATCATAACTCACTGTACCATTTAAGCGGTCTGCACGAGTTTTATCAAACTCAATACTAACGAAAGCACTGTAATCGGTCACGGTAGTGAAAGCTGCGGTGTACACTCCCTGTAGGCGAGTTTGTTTTGCACTTTGCACATTGGATGACACTTCAAGACGCCATTGTCCAGCTGCAATATTTGGCAAAGTTAAAATGACACTATTGGTTGCGTTATCCCATCGTACAGACTCAGGAGACAAGACTTGATTAACATTTTTGCCCATCCCAACAAATCGGTAATTTGTTGGATTTAAAACACTCGCAATATCCGTACTATCATTTCCATTATTTCCTAACCACATTGCTTGATCAAAAGTAATAGTTGTATTAGCGAGTGGTAATGGAATATACGCCCCATCCTGTATTGAACTTGCAATGATGGTTGGTGCTTTGAGTAAGGCAATTTCATCAATGCGATTGGTTTGAGCAACTAAAATACGCTGGTCATGAGTAATCAGGATTGATTCGCCACGAGAACCGCCTTGTGCCAATTGAATCGCTTGACGTTTTGCCAAGCTAATCATCCAAACGGCGGCGTTATCCAGTTTTGGCAATGACTTACTACTATTACTTAATTGTTGGCTATTATTTGCAGAAGCAAATAATAAACCTTCAAATGCAGTACCCTTTTGGCCAAAGACTAAGCTATCAATTAAGCCATTTAACGTATATTCAACTTCAGCACGGCCTTTCGTTTTCCCAGTTAGTGGCAAACTAATAATATCGGTTTTACCTAAATGAGAAAGAACATTAGCACTCGTCCAACGTACAGCCCATAAACGCCCATCAGGTGCGAAACTTAGATCTGAGACTAATGCATTAGAGAAGTGTGTCCATTGCTGTCCTTTTGGTGCATTAGCGTCAAAAATCTCAACACCATTTCCTGACGAAACATAAATACGATCAGTTTCAGGCTCAATTGTCAAAGCATGTGTTAAAGGTTCATTTGCAGGACCTTTAATACGCTCAATAATCTGACCAGTTGAATAATCCAATAACCACAACTCTTGACCAGTTAATACCCATAGTTGACCCTTAGAGTCTAAGGCCATATCCATAATTGGCTGTTCAAAAGTATAGAGAGGTTTTTGTTGGGTTCCTCCATGCTCCCCATAAATAAACAGCTGATTACGATATTGCCCAGCACTGACTAAAATACGATGGTCAGGCAACTCAACCATGGCGAGTGCGCCTACTTCACCTTGGCTAGCATTAAAACCACTAGCAAATGCATTTAAAGTAAATGGAGATAAAACTGTATTTAAATCGGTGTTTTGATTTTTATCAGTTTGACCCACTAGACCTTTTTGAGCCTCTGCAAAAATAGTGTTATTTAAATAACTACGATCTTGCGTTGCTTGAGGGATTTGAGCAGTTGGTTGCAATGCCTCATTACTACCAATTTGAGTTAGTAGTTGTTGACGTGAACCATCATCTGGAATTACTGCATTAGATACTTTAGCAATTTCCTGATTACCTGCCACATCTGTAGCAACTGCTAAAAATTCGTATTGGGTATCTGTTTGTCCTACAAATAGTATCTCACCATTGGCTTGCGTCAGTTGCTTCTGCCAAATCTTAAAGTCCCTGCCATTTTCTGCAACATACAATGTGACATGTTTAATGCCGCTTACATCATCTTGTGCAGACCATTTGACTTTGTAATGCACTTGATTTTCAACATTACTTTGCTCAGATACAACCTGTACTGTAGTAACAGGACGTTGATTATCTAGAATATACGTTGAACTTTGACTATCAACAGGTGGTGTATTATTTAGATATATACGAGCTTGCGTGATAATTTCTTCATTAGATTGTGCTGTCTCCGCTGCATGAATGGTATAACCAACAAAACCTTTGTTATTTTCACTCAATTTTAATAAACGATGTAAATTTTGCGTTGAGACTTCACCTGTATTTGGATCAATCGCTTGAATCAACCATGTAACGATATGGCTTTCAGTATCAACACCGGCACTGACTCGTAAAATAAAGCCCAAGCTACCTGTAAAATCAAAGTCGCTGCTAAAACTACTACGGTTTTCTGGAACATGAATATTAATATCACCAATTTTCATATCCGTTAAACGTAGGCTATATGGATCTAGCTGCTCATCAATTGCTGTAACTAACCGAATTTCATGAAGTGACTGCTCGGTAGTATTTTGGAAATTTAGTTTAAATGGTAACGCCGTCTCACTCGGGAATAGCTCTTACCATCAGTATGTGGCATTACTGATGGGCCTTGTACATATACCACATCGGTATTTACAGCGGCCATTTGCTGAAGATATTGATTCAAAGCAAGTGCTTGCACACCGATTGGATCAAATTTCTCATCTAATAAGCCTACATGACGTAAATACTCTAATTTTGATCTATTTCCCACAAATACATCAAAATTAATATAATGTTTATTATCTTGATTATTTAAAATAAGATCGTTAGCAGTAATATTTTTTGGAACAGGGATTTTTATAACTTTATCAGGCTGTATACGTAATTCGTAATAATCAATCTTAGTTTTTAGGGCATCATTATCTCCTACCCATTTAGAGGTATCACCGTACCACTTCTGCATTTGTTCAAAAAATGATAATACACTAGCCTTGGTTTTATAACTCTCGCCTGTTTTAGATAAAAGGATACCTGTAGCCAAATTCGCTGTTAAACTGAGTACCTCAATACTTTCTTTTATTGGAGGTGCTTGATTTTCCGGACGTAATAACCCCGCATCTTCTATAGCCGCGAGCCAGCCTTGAATCCATTGCATTTCATCAGCAGCCAATGCTTTTAAACTGACGTTTGCAGAAATATCTTTCAAAATTGCATCACGCATTTTTAATGCATGCTGAATTTGATCCTGAATAAATTCAGTACGAGTAATTGGAGTTGCTGCTGCTGCAATATTAAAACGGAAGTCTAAAGCATCTTCATTCCAGCGTGGTCGTGCTGTATCTACAAACAACTCAGCGAGTCCTGGAGAAATATTATTTAAATCTTTTACACCATTCTCTAATAATCCTTGAGCTTTCCACTCAGGATGGATCATATAGAGCTGGTCACGCAAGCCTTCGAAATTTCTATTCATCCATTCTTTTAGGCCAGGATAAGTTTGTATACTAATGGAAAGACCTGTAAAACCAGAGGCATTTATATCAAATGCATAACCTGGAGCCAAGTTAATGCCTGAAGTATTTAATGCTCCATCCAAACTTGCCCACGGAATTTGACTAATTTTACTTTTATCTGTTGGAGTAACACCATATTGCTGAGTATTTACCTGATCACCAACGACTATACCGGACGGCTGTCCTCCAACATTTGAACCAAAAATGAAGAATGGTAATTTTAATCCTTGAATCAAATGTTCATTGTAGCCCATCTCTACTGCACCAATGTCAAAACGTACATAAGGTGTATCGACGTTAGTTAAACTTTGTAATGAAATACTGTAAATTCCTGAATCACCAGGAATAAGCTGATTACTTCCCCCTAAACCGATGGTGACATCAGGCTCAATCGCTCTTTCAACTAAATATCGATATGGCTCAACTACTCGATCACCATTAGGATTAATTACGACAATATCATATAAGCCATGAGGTACATGACGTAAATCAAATACAGCTCGAATATGGGTTGCATCCAACACCTGCCAACGCTCTGGTTCAATCTCGTACATACCTGGACGACTGAGCTTGACTAAAGCACCAGCTGCAAACTGAGCGCCATAAATATCCATGGTTACCCAACGATAGTCATCTGTACCTGTTCCTCCCTGATCTGGTGTCACTTTAGTAATAGAAAGTGGCAAAGTTTCCGCAAGGATTGTTGCAGCAGTATCTTTAGGAGAATTACTCGCTTTTATAAGAATATAATAAGTACCTTCCTGCGTGGTTGGAACCACCAATTCCTGATCAGGAGAATTAGCTATGGTATAAGCATAATCATATTGCCCTGCACTCGGTACGGCCTCATAACGGATATACAGCTCCGTAGAACCTTTTAATGCACTTGAGTCTAAACGGACACGAAGTGTTTCACTTTGTCCAACCTGAAGTTTGTAAAGAGACTGATCACCACTACTTAATTCCAAGTCAGTGCTGGTATTCAACAGTAAGGTAGGAACTGTTACGCTAAAAGTAGTGGCTGAAGTTGTTTCATTATTCGCTTCAGCAGGGGCAATGTTTAGACCTGCTTCGGTATAAACAATATCGCCTTCATATACTTCGTTATAAATATCTGGCCGAACAACTATATACCACTGTCCATCCTGAACTATTGGTAAGATCGTTTCAATGAATCCCACATATTGCTGATTTGCGTTTAATGCACCTTGATGATTATAGCGACCTAACAGAATATCTTGGTTATCCCAGCTATTATTTCTAGATAAATAAACTGCATCTGCCCACTGGCCACTCGCTTGATAATCAGCTAAATTCTTAACAGTATATTCAACACGAATTTTTTCACCTATCCTAGTTGAAGCAGGCAACATAATATCTGTTACTTGTAAATCAGCAGGATCTGGTCGAGTAATTAATAGTGGCTGTTCAGATGTAAGCGTATTATTTAGATCATTTTCAAACTCTAAGACCTTACCTGTTGCCCCATCTCGATAATAAGCTGGGTCTGTTACCACAAATACATAGTATGTTCCATTTAGCTCTGTAGGAATTTTCGCCTGAATAGAAGCTGAATACTCAGCATTTGTAGCCAATCCACCACTATGATTAACAAAACCTAAAAGTTTATCTTTGTTTAAATCTAGTACCCGATCATTTGATAAATAAATCAGGTCTGTCCACTCTTTTTGATCAGCTGATATTTTTCCACCTATATTTTTTACTGTATAAGTAATATCTATTTTCTGTCCTGAAATTGCACTTTTTGGACTACTTATATTTATTACTTGTAAATCTGGAGGATTTACATAGTTAATTGAAAGTTTTATTGATTTTTCATTATTACCTTCATCTTTAAACTCAAGAATAGCTCCCTGATCATAATTATCAATTTTATTTAAGATCTCTAAATCTTTTCTTATACTGGAAATATTAACCTGAGATTTTTTACCACTACTTACATAATTAGTATCAGTTTTTACAATAATATTAAAGTCTCCCCCAATCCCTAATGGCAATACAAATGTAGCAGTTTGAGTATAACTTTCTCCCACCTTTAGAGTAGTTATCTCATTTTTGGAATTATTAATAGTAATAGGCTGAATCAAAATTGGATAATCAGTCACATCAATTGTATTATCTCTAGATAAATAAATTCCATCATGCCAATTCGCTACTCGAGTATCTCGAGTGCCCTCATTCGTAACAGTCCAGCTTATAGTAACTTTATCACCTGAATTTGGATTAATATCTGAAATTTTAATATCTTTCACAATTAAATCAGGCTCACGATAAATAATAGTTACTGGACTTGAATAGATATTATTTTGATTAACACTATTTTCATAAACAAATTTTCTATAAAATTCAATAGATTCTGAATTTACACCACTATTATACTCGTCAGGTATATATACCTTCTCATTCTTTTTAATGGCATCAGTTACCACATAAATATAGCATTCCCCTTTATAACCGATCGGAATATTAAATCTTGCTGTTGCTGTGTAGTTCTCTCCATATTTTAACCCTTGAGCATTAGAATGCTCAACCGAACCAAGAATTACAGAATATTCTGGATTATATTCAGGATAAGCACTAATAATAATATAATCTTTCCAAGATTGTGTCCCAGACCAGACATCCCCTCCTTTATTTTCAACAGTCCAAGCAACATTAATTATTTCACCAGAAAAAGCCTCCTTTTCGACTTTTACTTGAGTAACCGCCAAATCACTTATAGCTGCATTTACTTTTGATAAAACAGATAACTTATTATTATCAATATTTTTTTCGTAAATATTTTTATTATTTTTACCTCTAATATCATTAGTATTTGTTTTCACAATTAAATGCAAACCAGAAACAGAGGGAGCTAATTTTAAAATTCGTTCTACTGTGTAAGTTTCATTATAACCAAGTTTTTTTGTTTGTGTGAATTCTCCAAGTTTCCATACTATATTTGCTTTTGTGAGATCAGTATCATTTGCCAACCACACCTCGTCCATCCAGCTGCCATCAACTTCATCTGATAGATTTCTTACAGTATAACTAAACTTATAATCTCCATTTGAGCTAATTTCTTTAGGTGCCTGAATATCAATCACGGTTAAGTCTGGAGTAGGATCAATCGCACCAAAGACTGTAATTGGTCTAGCCTTATAATTATTATTATCAATTTGAGTTACATCATCTAGATTAATATTAGTAGCCAAAGTATCTTCTATTATAGCATCATAAGTATCACTCCACACTGTAATATAATATTGACCTGACTTAATATCTCCAGGAATAGAGACAGTTAAATTACCCAAATAATCTTCTTGTATACCAAGATTTCCTGTATGTTTAACTTCACCTAATTTAATATCACCTTTTAATGGATTAGGCTGACGTTTATCAACACTTAGCCATATACTATCTATCCAGCTATTAACATCAGTATAATCCCCTTGTGTTTTTTCAGTTCCTTTATTTGTTACTTTATAATCAACACTTATTTTACTACCGTAATTAACTTGTTCTGGTGCAACAATATCACTTACTATTAAATCAGCAGCAAAAGGTTTAGGTTCAATATATATTTTTTCCACATATATATTATTTTTTTCATTAGGATACTCTAATACCTGATCTCTTGAGTCTGCAACTACAATAATATAAGCATCCCCACGATAACGTAGTGGAATAGTAAAATCATTCGTTATATTACTATAACTTTGTTTAGGCGCCAAAGCTGAAATACTATCATAATAGCCAATTAATATATCGTCAGATCCTAACTTACCATCAAGTGACAAATAAACTGCATCTTTCCATTGACTATTTGTAGAAGATGCACCCATATTATTTACTGTGAATTTAACACTTATTTTACTTCCAGCCATTACAGAGTTTGGAACATCAACATTTGTAATGCATAGATCAGGTCTAGAATTTAACTCCACATTTAATATAGTGTTAGAAATTAAAGTATTATTTAAACGATCAATAGTTTTTTCATATATATTTAGCTCCGGAATTGCACTATTGTTTGTTGCTACTTCTAAACGCCATCTTCCTTCCATATATGCAGGTAAATTTATTTTCTCTGTACGTGTATAAGATTTACCTGACTCTAGACCCTGCGTGTAATTAAAATTCCCAAGATATATAGAAGGTTTGTTATCTAAAGAAACTAGACGAATACTATCTTCCCAAATATCTTGAGCATTTTTAGTACCCTGATTACGAACAGTCCATCTAAAATCTACTTCTGTACCCTCTTGAGCATTATCAGGAATAATAATATCTTCAACTTTGAGGTCAGGATAATCCGCAAGTTGTACTGGAACAACTAAACCAGTTTTTTGGTTATTATCATTATGAATAAACTCAAATACACTAGAACTAACATTCGTACCGACGTTTAAATAATAATTTCCAGACAGACCATCTGGTAGTGTAACTGTAAGTGAGTGTTCATAACTCTGATTAGCTGCCAAATAACCTAAATGTTGAACTGATCCAAGATCCCATAATTGTCCTTTCCCATCTGCCTGGCTGCTTAGCCACACATGGTCTAACCATGAATCTTTGTCTGTAATACCAATACCGTTATTACTTACCGCCCATCGAACAGTTGTTGATGATCCACTCATCAAATTTTCTGCATTATCAATTGATAATGAAGTTAATTGTAAATCAGCATAAGCTTTTGGCATTACATCAACAATGTGATCGAATTCCACTGTATTATTCGATTCGAGATCATTTTCCCAAACTTGCTTTAAGCTATCTGTTTGAACAAAAACGTGACCATGTCTAGTAAAATTAGGACCAAAACGATACTGAATAGACGAGGTATAACTATTGTTTTTTTCCAAAGCTCCATCATGTACAACTTTGCCTAAAACAATATCATCCGAATTGCCAATAATATCGTCAGTAGAATAAATAACTGTATCTGTCCATGTCGTGTTTAATCCAGTGCCTGTTCCAATGTTAGACACGGTCCACTCAACACTTAAAGAAGCAGGATCACCAATGACTTGGGTTGGAGCCTTAATATTGCTTACGATCAAGTCTGCATATTCTGCTTTAGCAATCTCTAGACTTTGCTGATATTGATTATTTTGTTCAGCATTGTATTCAAAGTTTTTATTGTCAGCATCAGTAACAATAAGTAAACGCCAACGCCCAGATAAACTTTCAGGAATTTTATAATTTAAAATAGACGAAATAAATTGTTGACTCTCTATTGCGGAGTGAACTACTTCACCAATTTTAATATCTTTATAATCAATCACATCATCAAGTGATAAATAAACGATATCTTTAACCTGAGCCGCTTTTGTAGTTCCCTGATTATACGTTGTCCATGAAATATCAATATTTTGTCCACCTTGTAAACCTCCTGTTGTTTTTACATTACCAACAACAAGATCCGGGCTCACAATTTCAATGTTCTGCGTACCTTGATGGCTTACTAAATCTAGCTCACGAACATAATTATTAACATCAGAAATAACTTCTAAACGCCAAGCTCCTAAACTAAGCGCAGGTACATTTATCGTCATTTGCTGTGTAATGCTATCTCCTTTTTGAATGCTACGATTAAAAGAAGGCGTTGCTAACACATAAGTTTGGCTAGGGTTTGTAATATTTACTAAACGGAGACGATCATATACAAAACCTGTAAAGTCAGCTGTCCCCATGTTAGTCAATGTATAAGTCAATTGAACCTGATTTCCAGACCGCCACTGGCTCTCGACTGAAATATCAGATACTTGAATATCTGGAAGCTTTTCCGCTTCTAAAACAATTGATTGAGAAACAACAATATTATTTTCAGTATGATCTGGCTCATAAACAGCGCCATAACTATCTGTTTTAACAAATAAATAATATTGATCAGCATTCCCGTTCAAAGCAAAATCTAGATATGCTTGATAGGCACTTCCAACAGCTAGACCACCCGTATGTGTAACAGAACCCAGCACACTTGCACTTGAATCAAAAGATGATTTAGTTGAAATATAAACTGTATCAACCCAACGATTTACATCTGTTGCTAAAGTTCCATTATTTGTTACTTTCCAGGTAATACGTCCAGATTCATTTTTCCCTAATACTGTTGGAGAAGAAATAATTTCAGGACTAAGATCAGCATAAGTTCTAACAACATTAAACTGAGCAGAAATTGCCTGATTGTTCGCTCTAGTATCTGGTTCTTTAACAATTTGATTAGTATCGCTTATTACAGCAATATAGTAGCTTCCTTCAAGACGAGCTGGCATAGTAATCGAAGCTTTTTGCTGGTAACTTTCTCCAACATTTAAATCCTTCACTCTATTGTAGCTAGCCAAAATAATATCGTCAGCATTACCAATAACGGAGTCACGACTTAAAATAATACGATCAACCCACTGACCCTCCGCGGCTTTATCGCCACGGTTTGTCACAGTCCATTGCACTTGAGTTAAATTACCCGCACCAATAGTTTCTGGAACAATTATTTGAGATACTGCTAAGTCAGCATACATTTTAGGCGACGAAATGAATGTTTCAGTCGAGCTATTATTGATTTCTGCATTATTTAATGCATTTACCTCATAAATAATTCCTTGGCCAGTAATATTGCTATCTGCAACGACCTCAATAACAAATTGTCCAGCACCTGCCACTCCTTCCGGCATAGTGAAACTGAAACTACGATTGCGCACTTCACCAGCTTTAATTGGCAAAGCATCTTGACCATTAAATGCAACGGCAAAATTTAATATGGTTTTACCGATGCTACCATCTGTATTTCGCGCTCGAATAATAATTCGATCTTGAAAGTTTGTTGGAGTTGTAACACTACCTTGGTTCACATCCTGCCATACCACTGTCACAAGTTCCCCTGCTTGGATTTGCGGCTGTAACAGTTGGATGTTCTTAACAACTAGGTCTGGTCCTGCGACTACTTCAATCGTTCCTTCATTGTCATTTTCTAATGAACCATTTTGGTTAAATTCAGAAATAGTATTGAGAGCATCTACTTTAACTTTTATAGAGAACTGCCCAACAGCGTATTTATCCGAAGGCCAAATAAAATGAAATTGACGTTGAGTAGAGTTGCCTTGCTCTAGGGTTTGATTAGAGATAAGAAGATCTTTACTAACAACAACTGTTCCTGTTGTAAGATTGATAATTTCAATTTTCTCTACCCATGATCCAGTCGCTGGAGCCTGTCCAGAGTTTTTAACCTCCCAATTTAAGGTAACTGAATCACCAGCCTCCCAGTTAAATGCTGGTGACAAAGAAATATGTTCGACAGTTAAATTAGGATAAGCCCTTAATTCACTTTTAAATACATAAGATGTTTGATTGTTTTTTCTTGATTCTACAGTTTCATTTTGTTGATTATAGACATCTGCCTCAACTATAACCTCAAAATCTCCAGCTCCTGAAATACCTTCAGGCAACTTAATTTTAGTAGTACGCGTAATAGATTGATTAGAAGATATAGAACCATCATTCTGTTCAGAATAAGGCACTAGACTCTCTACAATAATCTCTCCAGTAGTTTTATTCTTGATTAGAACTCGATCTGTAAAGTCACCAAATGAACTATTATTACCAATATTTGCCAATAGCCAGTTAATTTCTAACTGGCTTCCAGATTTGATTGTTTCGTGGTCACTACTCTGAACAGTTAAATTTTGAACAGAAAAATCAACTTTTGATGCATTATTATTTAAATCAATCACAATTGGGTTTGATGGAGCATGAACATATACCGCCATATGGAATGGTAATTCAATGTCATAACGGTCTAATTCATCAAATACTATGGTGTACTTACCCGAGACACTAGCAACAAATTCAGCGCCCAAATTATTTAAATCATTTCGGGATATTATTTGCTTACGACCATAAGGATCAATTACGACTAAGCTAGTAAGATAGTTTTGTTTCCATACTCCATTGAAAAAGCCATATGTTTGCGTAATCAATTGATCAAAATCAATAAACACTCGGTCGCCAGCATCCACATCAATCTGATATGAAAGCATTTCACCTTCTGCTTTAAGGCGGCCTTCTACTGCTTGACCACTTTCAATCCGCTGTACTTGAGCCAAATTGAGGAGTTTAAAACCATATTTTTGCTGCACTAAACTTGTCGTTTTAACCTTAACTGTATAGCTACCTACATTTAAAGTTAATAATGAAGCATTTATATTATTCGAAGAACTTGAATAAACAATACTTCCATTATAATCAGCAATTGAAATCTGCACCTCTGGATCAGTTAGATTTAATAAATCAAATAATAGATTAGACTTTTCATTTATATTTAATTGATATATCACTTCTTGTTTATCTGGATTTAATATACCTGTTACGTTTTCATTAAAACTTAGTACTGGTAAATTTTTCAAATCAACACAATCTATCTGAAATGATACCGAACCAGAGTACTGGTAATATTCAGAACCATATCCTGTAGATATATCATCAAAAACAATATAATAATTCCCAGAATATTTAATATTAATTGGTTGATTATCTAAAGATGCATATAAATTAACATCCGAAACATTTTGACCATATTCATTTATGATTTTATATTTTGGTGCGGTTCCAGATATATTACCTAGACTATTAAACTGTAGAACTTGATTCGCATCGGCATAGAACTTATAAATACGATCAGCAGCTGCATTTTTTGAAAAACCTAATGAAACTGACTGACCAAATTGAATTTCTTTTGCTTGTGAGCTTAAATTTACCCATTTAAAATCGATATAATCATTATTATATCTCTTTAAAATCGTATATTTATACTTACCTGCTTTAAGAAAATATGCTGCATTAAAGCTAGTCCCTAGTACTCTAGACTGTAAATCTATTAAAGTCACTTGATCATAATTTGAAGCATAATATCCAGCAGCTGTCCGATCTAAATAGTACAAACCATCAGTTTTTACATCTAGATAGAAGTCTTGGCTTGTACCATCTGTTAGGCTTCCAGACCAACTTTCAGTTGAAGTCACATTCTCAGGTATTAAAATTTGCTCAGAAAATTGAGTAATAGGATGAATGAAGCCACTTTGACGGCTTAATAGAACAGTATTTAGCCCAGTATTAGAACTATAAGTATTTTTTCCAGTAATTGGGTCATAGTTATTATTCTGATTTCCACTAAATCCAATATAATAAACACCAGTTTGCTCAGCAGTATATGAACCTGTGCCACCAGTACTATAAACTCGATTACCAGAAGAATTAAAAATTTGAGTTAAGAAACCATAGTTCGAATAAGAATCTATATTTAATTTTTCACTTGCAACTAGCATAATTTGGTAAAGATCAACATCTTTATTTGTATTTACACCATTACCAATATTAGTCTTAATTTCAAGTTTAGTACCTGCTTTAAAATTCAGCTCTTTAGCATTTTCAGTAGTATCACCTACATCATCACTGATTAATTTATCTAATTTGCTACGAGTAAAATTCAAGACTTGCTTATCAATTTTAGTTTTATTAACAATTTTAAGATAATAAATACTCGTAGAGTTAGCGCTATATTGCAGTTCACCTGTAGAGCCAACTGCAATTTCACTACCTGCTACATCGAGTAAAGATAGACTTCCTTGTAAGTCAGAAAGCTTAAGAGCAAAAACATCACCTTTATTTAAAACAAATCGATATAAGTAAGGTTGCTCAACAACTGGTTGTAACAATTCTATTTTAGATTGCGTTGGTAAGTATAGTTCATAAGCCGTAGCTAGACTTTGACCAGTTTGCTCGTATTGATTTGCCTCATGTATAGAAGCCTTCAACTTCAAATAACTAGATTGCGAAGTATTAGAGTTTAATCTTAAGGTATAGTTTCCTTCAACGAGGTAGATACGACTACTTCCATTAATAGCAGGCAAATTACTATAGTAAAAAAGTTGATCGTTAGTTTGATTCAATAGTCTTAAAGAAATATTTGAATTACTAGAAGATACATCACTAAGATCCAGCCAACCCTCTTTAGCTATACTAAAAGTATAATCTATCTGATCAAATTTAGTTTCAAATGAAGTTTTAATTAATTCGCTAAATTCTAACTGCTGAGTAGTATTCAATACTGGTAAAATTTTAATATTAGAATTATTAACAGAATTAATATTATAGTCTCTACCAATAACAATATAATATTTATCTGCTAACGCAGTAAAAGTAGAAGTATTATAGTCATTTCCTGACTGTAAAACCTGTCCGTTTATATCAACTATTTGATACCAAAGATTTGTAGGTGACAAAAACTCAAGGCTATATTTTTGGCCTGCAACGGTATTAAGCTGTAAAAAATTAAATCTCTCATTTTCTTGTAATGCTAAAGAAATATTACTTAAATCAGAAACTTCTTCAGCTTTTTCAATATAATCAATTAATTTAAATGAATACTTAGGTGTCTGCGTATTTACTCCTTTAAATAATAAGTGATAAGTACCAGCTGGTAAATATTGAATTGAATAAGCATTTGAATCAATTAGAGAACCATCTTCTCTTAAAATATTAAAGATAGTTTGCCCTAGAGTAGCATCAACAATAAAACTTGTTGGCTTATCAAGTTTCAGATCATAGTAGTGAACATCTCCACCATTCATAATTTGACCAGAAACTTGCTCACCAATTTGAACTGTTTTTCTGACTTCAACAGGTTTTGTAATTAGTATTGAAGTCTCTCGTTGTGTATTTTGGTCTACTCCAAAAACTAATAAAATATATTGACCAGATTGAGTTAATGTATATTTAACTGCACGATCTTCATTAGCATACTGATAAGATGATGTAACTTGTCTCCCTGAAGGATCATATAACTCCCAACGAATATATTGATTAATTGTTCCACTATTTCTTAAATCAATTAGCCAAGAATCACCAGCCACACCAGTAATAGTCTGCACATTGGCTTTACGACTATTATTAGCACTTATAATAAATGATTTCCCAAGATCAACGTTTGAAATATTTGAGTTTAATAAATCAACAATTTCCAAAGAGTAGCTAATTGAATAATTATTATAATTATAAATCGATATTTCATAATCACCAGCATCCAAATTGAGAGGTTGCGCATCATTAAGATTAAAATGTGTAAAAGGACCTTCAGAATTTTTTTTATAAATAGAAATCTGTAAATAATAATTACTAGAATAACCATTTATTTTATATAAAGATTCCTTCGTAAGAGTAAAATTATATTTCTGCAAACTATTACTCTTAATAGAAACATTTGAAACAAGTTCTCCTATATCTATATTCAAATACTTATTTTTACTATTTAAAGAAAAAGAGACACTTCCCGTATAATCACCGTTATAATTAAATGCTTGTAGATAATAAGCGCTTGTTTCTTTTACATCAAACCAACCATTATAACCATAATAACTACCAATCTCTTTTACAACATTTCCTTTTTCATCATAAATAATAAATCCAGAATTATAGTTAGTCTCAAAATCATAAATTCTATTTTTATCAAAAACAGCCTTAATAATATTACTAGGCAAGCCCTGATTAATATTAATAGACATATTAGAACCAAAATTAACATCTAAAAAACTATTAGTTATAAGTGTTTTAAAACTAATTTCACCAACAATATCATTCGGCTCATTATTACTTTCAACTAAAAGAGTATAGTTACCAGTAGATAAAATATAAACACCATGACTTAATTTCACAATCAAACCATTACTATCTATAATTTTATATGTATTACTCGAACCATTAGATAATTGCTCTATAATTTTTAAAGCTGTCATTTTATCAACAGTAAATGAATATTTACTTTGCTGCTCAATCCCTACAAATTGATCATTTACAGTAGTATTTAAATCGATAACTTTTGGCTGTAAAACTTCCTTTTTAATTAAATCAATTTTAAAAACAGCCTGAGTATTGCTTAAATTTTCAATTAACAATATATATTTAGAATTTAGGCTATTTTTAGGTAAGATTTGGTACAATGATGAAAGAGGGCCTGCAGATATTATAGTACCATCTTGACTATATAAGCTAAATTTCAGGTTAGATATATTCTGGCCAGATGTATTATAATGCAACCAGTATTCAGTATTACTCTCAATAGATAAATTAAAGAATTGATAATCACCTTTTGTGGCTAAACTCACTGATGATGGTAGATTCTGTTCAATATTTAAGAAACTACTTTGCTCTTGCAAAATAAACTCAAAATTATTTCCGTCAATTTTCCCATTGAACTCAATTTTATAGACTCCTGTTTTAAACCAGAAATCTTCTAATCCTTTACAATTTATGTCATTCAAAATTCTTGGAGAACCATCAAACAACAATCCTGATGGACCAGTAATTTTAATATTATCAAAAGCATTTTTAATAAAGTTAAATGAGATAAAACTATCTTCTTTTAAAGTAAAACTATATGAGATACGATCATCTAATTCATTGCTATTTTTAACAATTTTCTGATTTACGCTAATTACTTCACTTTCAACTGGCTTATGAATTAAATCTTCTTTATTCAATGAGAACTTAATACCAGTTTGCTTCTCAGAACCAATGTTCATTGCTGAAATATAGAAAAATGGCTGTGTTTTTAATAATTCAATTGGATTATCACCAATTTTTGTTCCATCTTGAGTCCAAAAATTGAACTCCACACCATAATTTTCTGATATATCTTTAAAGGTAAAACGGTTATAGTTGTCTGTATAAGTAGCAAAATAGTCTTGAGAGACTTTGTATAAAACTGTCTCATCAACCTCTAATTGCTCAATAATAGTTTCATTATTAACAAGTAAATTGTGAGCTTGGCTAGCCGATAAAATTTCAAATGAGGCAAATCCAGTTAACCAATTAGATTTAGCTACAATTTTATAGATACCTTTTTGTAAGTGTGTAGCTTGCAAATTTAAATTTCGATTAGTAGAAATTGAGGAACTTGCAAACATAGGTTGATTATTTGGAAGATTCCCCCCTACACCCACTAACTGATAATTAACGCTATCAAAAGCCGAAACATTAAAGAAATAAGTTCCAGCTTCTTCAACCTTTAAAATAATTTCCTGTTGCTGATATTGAAAATCAAAATTTTGATCAACTTTTAAGCTCGTACTAGAATTGACTGTAAATTCCTGCTGTCTTACAGTTTTAGAAAAATCTAAATTCGCTTCAACTCCATTAAGATTTTCAATAATCAACCAATATTTTTTATTATGCTCCAGTAAAGGTAAGGACAATGTTCTATAATAATAATCAGACATTATAATTTGACCATTTTCATCCATCAACTTCAACAGAAAGCTTGAAGATTCAGGATTATTATAGTCTGGAAAATCAATAAAATATTGAAAGCTACTATCAGCAATGAACTTATAAACTTGTAAGCTATTTTCCGAAACAGTATTATGTTCAACCAAATCAATGGTTTTATTTTCATCAAACTTATTAAAATTAATACTTATAGTACCTTCAAAATCGGGAATAAAATTAAAATACGATTTAATTATATAATTACCCTCTTCAAATAAATACAATTTATTCCTTGAATCTGCCAATGAACTAACAGTACACTCAACACCATTTACTAATTTAAAAAATTGATATGAAACACCTATATTTTGTTCAATATTAAAAGAGAACAAATTTTTCTCATCAATATTAAAATCAAACTCAATACCATTATAGAGATCTTTGTAATCAATTATGTTATTACGATAAATATCAATATGTGGCCTTTTATCTACCACAGTAAAATTAATATCCTTAATAGTGTCAGAAGAAATATTAGTAACACTTAAATATATTGCACTCGACAATTGTTTTTGTTTTAAAACAATATCAAAAACGCTTTCGATATTAATATAAGAACCAATATAACCCCCATTATCAGTCCACAAATCAACTTTTAGCCCAGAAAAACTATTAAGAGTTTTGAATAACAATTCTTCGTCTAGACCAACAGATAGTTTATAAAAAACAGACTCATTTTTAGCAAGAGAATTTATATTAGTAGAATTATCTTTTAATAATTCATTTTCTATAGACATTGAAGAAAAAATACTAAATTTATAATTAACAGCTTCGTGATTACTATTAGCAATTGCTAAAAAATAGACTCCTCTTCTTAAATATAAACCATCCAGTGAGTTAATACTATTATATTGAACTCTTGGACCTAACAAACTCCAGTTTAATAGGTTACCTTGCTGTAATTGATTAAGAAAATACAAACCATCTTGCTTGATCTCAAGTGTAATAATTTGAAAGTCTTGATTAACATCAATCTGCCCATCCAAAATTAGTTCTTGGTCTGGTTCAACCATCTTTTTTGAAGTGACTGAAATACTATTGTTTAAATTTTCTGTTTCTTCAAGTAAAACAATCGGATTAACTAAATTTTGATCTGCTGCACTCCATATCACCAACTTATATTTCTGAGAAAAAACAACAGGTCCTAAATCAGTTGATTCAGATGCTAGCTGACCAGAAAACCATTCAACTCCATCCATTGTTAGCAAACGGAATTGAATATTACTTACATCATTTAATAGCTTTATGCTATAACTTTTTGAATTAGATACATTAAATTCATAAACTTGATAAGCACTACTACCGATTAAATCAACTTCCGTATTCTGATTTAGATTAATTAATTGAGTTTGACTATCATCAGCTATGTTCAAGTAAAAATCATTTATTGAACTGTTTTCTACCGTATTTGTTAATTCAAATTCTAATTTATACTGACCAGATTGTAGCCATAGCGTTTGATAAGCCATTCCACTGATATTATTAACATATTCGGCAGCCCCTGAATAAACCTCTCCATGACTATCAATTACTTTAAAACTTTGATAGTTTTTACTTAAAAATTCAATGGTTATAAAACCATCATTTACGATATCAAATGAAAAGAATGGTTCAACATCTGAACTCAAGGAATTAAAGTGTAACTCTTGATTGATATCAATATGTTGATATTTGGGTTCTAAACCAAACGTTAACCCACTAACTTCATTATTAGATTTGTTATGTATAGAAAAATACAGATAATCTAAGTTATCCTCAGCATTTAACGTAAAATCATTATCAAATGATTTATATAACTCTCCATTTTCATTAAAAATTTGAATAGTTATATTTGGATTATTAATATAATTTAACTTAAAGTCTGCATAAGAATCTGTAGCTAATTTCAACCAAGAAATTTGATTAGCTTCAAGAGTAGGAACAATTAATTCGGAACCTACTTTTTCCAGAACTGGAATATTAGCAACTGACTGAATGTTAAGCTTAGCTCTAACATCGTTGTTGTCCAATGCAGTTAAGTAAACTTTATGCTTTCCTTTAGTCAGAGCAAAGGATAGGGCTTGATAGTTAGTCTCTTCACTACTCTGTGATCCGATTGTCTGATAAAAACTTCTTTCATCAAACCGAAAGTTCAATGAACCTGTATAAGTCAAATCAAAAAAGTATAGTCCATCGGCATCAACATTAATCTCAAATTCCTGATCTCGTGTAGAAGACAAATTAACGAAATCCATAACAGTAGAATCATTAATTTCTACTTTTTTAGGGAATGAACTTAAACGAAAGTTCAATTCGGAATTTTTATTATTGGTTGATTCTATAATTAATATATAGTCATCAATTAAATCTTTTCTATTTAAGTTAAAATTATAATTCGAAAGTTTACCATCAAATAGTGTAAATCCATCTATACTTAAGATCTTAAAGTTGTAATCCTCAGAATATTGACTCGCACTAATTGAGTAATCATGCTCCTCATCCATGCTAAAATGGTAGACAGCCGCTTGTGATGAAAGCTCAACTTGTCTTGTAATATTTTTATCTAAAGTTTCAAACTGGCTAACATCTCTTATTTGAAAAATAAAATTACTATTTTTTATTTTATTCTTAAATTCAATGTAATATTGCCCTGCAACTAACCACCCTGTATATATATTAGTTTTATTTAATAAATTTTCTCCTTCTGGCCCTACAATTAAAACTTCTTCATATATATTTTTTAAAAACTCAAAACTAATAAAACTGTCTTTTTCAAGTTTAAAGTCATAATTAATATTTCGTGGTAAATCTTTAGAAAAATCTTCTACAGTTTGTCCCAAAGAGATTGACTTAACAACATTTACTGGCTGATCATGTTTAATTGTATTGACTTTAAAAGAAATATTATCAATAGCTTCTACCAGACTATCGTTTGCAATAGTTATAAAGATTTTGTTTTGTTCATAATCTTGATAAAAATTGGTATTATCAGTTAAATAATTAGAAAGAATTTTTCCATATTGATCCCAAACTGTAATATTCAGATCAGGATTTGCTGTATTTAGTTGAAAGCTATATTCATCTAGAATTCTTGAATCTAATTGGTAAGTAATAAATTGACCAGGTACTAAATGTTCTACTGTGTAGTCCTGACCTGATTGAATTGGAGCTGCTAATTTACTGGAAATGAAATCTAGACCAAAACTGCCGACTGAATCATAGTTTGAAATAGAAAGTTTATAGAAACCTTTTGTTAAGTATACTGCTTGTGCTATGTTATCTCCTTGTTTAACATTATTACTCCACTCTAAATTTTTTACTCCAGGTCCACTTAAGTTCCATTTTGTATTTACCAGTGTTTTTTCAGGATAAATAAAATATGTTCCAGACTCCGTGACATTCAACTCTACGCCATATGTCTGAGCAAAGCTATCAAACTTATATTCTATTTTTTTACTATCATTTAAATCAAATCTATCTTCTTTTAAATTTGAAAGTCCAATACTATACTCAAAACTATTTACATTTTGTGTCGAAGAATTAATCCAAAGATAGTACTCTTCATTTAAATTTATTTTCTGTTTGATTAAATCAAGTTGATGAATATTAGTATCTAAAATTAGATTCCCATAACGATCGAGCAAATATACTTTAGGAATATCTGTAGTAGTTAATTTTATATCTACAGTTATCGTTCCTTTAGTTGATTTTCCATAATTACCAGAATTTTCAAAATAGGGGTTATAATATTTATTACTTTCTGAACTAAATGCTAAGTAATATTCACCATCTGCATTAAATGTATAAGAAATTGCTGAATTACTAGTTTGTACTAACTCTCTTCCAGTTATATCAAAGATTTTTAAAAATCCCTGTATTTCAGTACTGCGTGGTGCTGAAATATTGATTGTGTTACCCTTTTTTACTTGGAATTTATAAAAATCAACATCATTATAATTCGTTTCATTATCACCAATAGTAACTTGTAATTTTTCTGTTTTTAAAATATCAAGTTGTTGTCCTGTCCAAATCGAATCTCTCACATCATCTAACTGATTGTCAATTTCAATAGCCGATTTATACTTTATTTTTAATAGTACGTTTTGATCGATACCTTTTCCTGGTTTACTATTAATATTATAATTATTATTATCAGTTGTACTGATACCTATATAATATAAACCTTTCTCAGTCACATTAAAACTTAAGCTATTTGCTTCAGCTTTGACAATCTCATTACCATATCTATCAAAAATTCTAATGAGTGTATTAGGTTGTTCTTTTTCAAGAAGTAATTTGTCATCTTTGTTTAGCTTTAATTCAAATAAATCATAGCTACTTAATGCGAAGTGACTGTTTACTAATTTCTCAGTGAAATTTTCTAAATCAATATTTTTAGCGTACTCAATTTCTGAAATATATCTTTCAGAAATAAGTGAAATGAGTTCATTACTTCCATTGTTAATTTTTACAAACTTCGACTCAGTACCAATATTATTTAATATCAATCCTTTATTGTTTTCATCAATAAGATCATCGACTTTAGAGTTTGTTTTTACAATAAATTTGATTTCACCAGCTGTAATATTTAAGCTATTTATTTCTAAAGTATAAGTGCCTGTTTTTAAAAATTTTGGTACTGATTTACTTTTACTTTCTAATGTACTGAGTGGTGAGAAAATAATACTTGAGCTTTCATCTTTAATAGACCATTCTGTATTTTTTAATCCTTCTGTAATCTGATCAAACACCACCCATTGATCCTGATCTATTTTAAAATTAAATTGCTTTGACTCAAATGGTTTATTAAAGTTTACTATCTGTTCTTCATTAATATTTATTGATGAAATTTCAGGCCTTAAAACATGTAAAGTAAAGTTACCTTCTAAATTACTATAATGAGTACTACTATCTATAGATAACCAATAAGAACCACTTTTTTCTGCTACAAATCCTTGACTATCATTTGTAGTTAAACGATTTTTGACTAATTGAGCGTTATTATCAAAAATACTCCATGTTGCATCATTAATATGACTTTCAAAAAATATACGATCTCCTGCTGCCGCATCTATTTGATATAAAACAGCTTGACTTGCTGGATTAAGATTCAGATGTGTCTCTTGATTTGGCTCTAACTTTATAGCACTTTCTTCGCCAAATAATCTAAATTTATAGTTTCCAACTTGATCATTATTACCATCAATAGTTAGTTTATATGTGTCAGGAGTAAGCTCTAAAAATTTATGGCTATCTTGATTTAATTCAATTGCAGAAAAATTTTTACCATATTCTTTACCTTGCAAAGACCAGTTAAAATTTTCACCTTCTACGCCATCAAAAAAGAATTTTGTTTTCTCTTTAATAACAAACTCATATTGTTTTTGTTGACCTGGTTGATCAATAGCTCCAGTAATTTCTTGTATTCCTGGCATTAAATCTGCAGAAAGCAAAAGTTTTGGTTCAAGTTGTTCAACTGTCCACATTTGCTCTTGTGCATTTGTATTCGTTTCTTGTTGGCTCATGCCTCACCCCAATTGTTACTAATTTGTGAATTTTTGTTAAAACAAGTTTATATATGAATTGTAAAGATAGTTTTAATAAGGATCAATTTATTTTTAATTATTTAAGTTAATAAAATCAGTTCCTTAAATAAAATAAAATACCTAATTAACTTTAAGTCAGGCATATAAATTTAATTAATCTTTATAAAAATGAAATAAAATCAAGAAAAATGTATAAATATATTAAATTAAACTAAACAATAAGTATTTTTAATATATTTATGACTTAAAATTCTAAATGTATTTCTAATAATTATTTCGAATAAAAAAACAGAATTAATTTTCTATCATTACATATGAATATTTTCTTAAAACATATAAATTACAAAAAAATAAATTTAAAAAAAATCAAGAAATATTTGCATCTTAGATTAAAAAAATATCACTTTTTTTCCAAAAAAATTGATTTTAATCACATATATATTTATTTAAAAAATTCTAGTAAATTGGCAGTATTATTAAATACCACCACTTATTTGTTTTATTTTTTTAACTCTAAATTAATTTATTTTTCACTCTTTTTAATGAATGCTTCAGAAAAGCAAGCTAATATAGCATCTCTTTTCTCTAAGCTTAAAAGCCGAATAATTGTACCTTTAGTCATCTATGAAAATAATTTGTCATCATTAAATAATATATTGCCTTGTAACATTCAAAGTAAGCTATAGATTTCATTAGTCAGCCATTTTCTGTACCTTATCGCGGTCTGAAAAGCATTTGGACAGTTATTTTTAGTTTCAAAAATGGCTTTAAATATTAAATAATATGGCTCTTCTACATCAGTATGTAAATAATAAAGCTTTTTGAGCTTATCTATCCCGCTTGTGTATTGCTCATACTCGACAAATTCACGTGAAGAGACTAGGAATTTACATATAAGAGTATTCCTCAAACAGAATAAGTCTGATGCGAACTTTCATCACGGTCTGCTAGAACCGACTGGTAATGTTGCCTGTAGGCAAGGAATAGTGCCCAAATTTATTGGCGTCAAGCACACAAAATGACATTTGTTTTAAATTAGATCATTAAAAAAGTAAGGCTAAACAATGAGTAGGTTATTGTTAAATTGGGTTTATAAAATAGATATAAAAAGCTGAATCTATTTATATAATCAGCCTACTGAAGGGATCTTATGTTTCAGTAGGCTGGTGAAAACCATCAAAAATAAAGACAGAAAGATTTAACCTGTAGAAAGTTTAGTTAGACCCAAATATTGTGCGACTCTTGGAATTTTACTAAAGCAAAACTTTTCGAGTAATAAAACAACAATTAAGGTTAAACCCAGTAACGGCAGTATTATGCCTATAGTTATGATTAATACTTTCAATGATAGGCTTAGGCGGTAAGGTAAACTTATAGGTGGAGCACCTAGCTCATGTTGTGGTTTCCGCTTTATCCACATCAGTAGTCCACTGATACTCACTAAAATTAGAGCAATGACAGTAAAAACACCAATCATAAGATTCAGTAAACCAAACATTTGACCTTCATGAATCGCAACGCCATATCCAATCAAACGATCAAGCAGCAGTTTATTTGCAAATGTCTCATGTTTAATCATGTTTCCATGTTCATCAAAAATAAACGTTTCTCTTAAAGGCCTATTTTGAGTTTGTGATGAAATGCTCCAAGTTCCTGCCATTGCACCTGAAGGTTGAATTTGTATAGGTGGCTGTAGTTTGAAAGTATCAACTTTTGAAATTAAGTCGTCCAGTATATGTGCCTGTTCAACATTCAATCGAGTGGTTTGGGATACCATCATATGATGATGCTCAGATTGCATATGTTTAACAGCTTGGTCGAACTTTTGTTTTTGATGGTGTGATTCTTCTTTGCTACTGGTTGTCCAATCTTGCTGAACTATAGTTGGAGCAGACCATTGTCGAATATTTTTTAGCATCCCACCCCATGAAGCTGTCCACGGTAATCCTGAAATGAGTAGAAATATCGTAAAAAACGCTACCCAAAAACCTGTCACCGCATGGATATCTTTCCAAAAGGCACGGCCTTTACGGTTTAATCGCGGATAGACCATACCTCCAAATGAAAGCTTGCCACCTTTGCCCAACCATAAATAAATACCTGTCACAATCATGATAATGGTCCAAGAGGCAGCAATTTCTACAACTCTAGAACCATTATCACCCAGCATTAGCTCTCCATGTAAATGAAAAACCTGTCTGGTAAATTGATCATCTTGATTAATGATTTTCAAAATTTCTAAAGATTCAGGATGAATATAAACTTTATAAACTTCTGCATTTTTCGCAACTAAAACACGAGTTGCAGAATGCTCATTTGGCCCAAGTTCTACCGCAGAAAAAATAGAGTTTGGTACTGCTTTTAAAGCCGCATTCACCTGAACTGATGGCGACTTGGCTTGATGAATAACCAAATTGTTATATGGTCGATCAATCCACTCATCAATTTGTGGTTTAAAAAGATAAATTAAACCTGTAAGTGAAAGCCATAAAATAAAAGGTATACAAAATAAGCCGGCATAAAAATGCCATCGCCATACTGTTGTGTAACTTAACCCTTGTTTTGGGTTTTTCTGTGTATGTATTTTCTGCTCTGTACTACGCTGTATCATCTGCATAGTGCGACCTCCATAGAAAAATACAGCGATTAAGACTAAAAGCTAAATCTCTGTATTTTTTACTCATTCAACAAAATGCAAGATTAAAAGGTGTATTTAGCGCCAACGGTGACTGCTAACGGCAATGCATAACTTGGAACAGTACCTGAACCTGAGGTATTTACACTGCCATCGGCCAGATAACTTAACCCTTGATCATAGTAAGATGTGTCACCAATATTTTGAGCAATCAGGTACAACTTTAACTTGTCATTGGCTTGATAATTGACACTAATATCTGCTGTCAGTGCGCCATCATTTTTCTGGGTATGTGCTGTATTGTTCCAGTAGTCAGGGAAATCTCTGAGTTGTAAAGCGATATTGAGTTTGTCTGTTGCTTGCCATGCAGCTCCAGCACTCACATTCCACAAAGGAATTTGACCAAGTTGTTGTCCAGTCGGTGTCACAGAAGCCGGATTAGTGGTCGAAACCAGTTCTGCTTTAGTTCTTGTATAACCAGCGTTTAAACTAAGCCTGTCAAATATCTGCCAGTTTGCAATAAGCTCAAAGCCCTGCATTTTTGCATCACCAGCATTAATGTACTGTTTCAAGGTTTGAGCTGAAGTAACGCCCGTACCACAGTAGTTATTGACCACTGAACATCCTGTTTTTACAGTCGCATAGTCAATATAGTTATTTACTTTGTTGTTAAAATAAGTGCCTGACAAACTAAAGTCTTGGTATTTGAAATCGAAACCAGCTTCAGCACCCTTGTTGGTTTGCGCCATTAAATCTGTATTTGGAATGGTATACCCCGTCCCACTCACAAAACTACGATACATTTGATTTAGCCCAGGCGCAGAAAAGTTTTTGTACGCAGCAGCACGTAAATCTAACATATCATTGACTTGATATTTTAAACCTATACGTGGATTAAAATGATTTGATGACTGATCTGGCAATGCATTATTAATATCACTGCCGCGATAATTTCCATAGGTTTTTGCATCGCTTGCTTTCCAATAGTCTTGACGTAAACCTAAGGTAATATCTAAAGGAATAACAAATGGTCTATACACTCCCTGAGCAAATATTCCCGCAAATTGGTGATTTGCTTCTGCAGTAATATTCCCCTGATATCCTGAAGCATTATAAATATTTAACGGATCTTTAACTCCAATTTGGCGGTAGTCCACACCAACTTTTAAGTCTGTTAAGTTCCTCCAAGCAGTTTGCAAATACATCGATGTTCCAAAGCTATCGTATTCAGCTTTTTCTTTTTGACTCACGAACGGCGTGCCATTATTTGGTGTTGCTAAGGTGTAACCATTGTTTGAAGCGTTCTGAGTCTCCATTTCGGTATATTGATACCAACCCAGCAGATTCAAGGAAGTGTCTTTGGTAATATCAGTCTTACCACCTAAAGAGGCTCGATAGGTATTCCACTGGTTATTTGCTAAAGCATATGTCGAATGGTCTTCACTGGTTTGGCTAGCTTGCAAAGTCAAAAAATATTGTGAGAAGTCTGTAGGCGTATAAGTTGTCTTAAAATAAACATTATCTGTCTGCGACTGGGTTGTTGTCATTGCAGGATGTCTATATTGCTCTGGTATTTGTTGATAGCCATCCGATCGACTTCCGTCGTAACTTAGCCCGACTTCCCAATGATCATCAATTTTATAGCCCGTACTTATGCCATAACTTTGACTATCAAAACTACCGGCACTCACACTTAACTCTGTTTTATTTTCAGGATGGCGAGTAATAATATTAATTACCCCACCCATCGCCATATTTCCCCACAAGCTCGTTGCACCGCCCCCTCGAATGACTTCAATTCTTTCAACTTGATCCTTTGGAATTTGCGCCCAATTGATTGTACGAAAGTATGGATCATTGACTGGAATGCCATCGAGTAACACAAGCGTTAAGCCATTGGTTGAAGTGCCAAAACCACGAATGTTTAGCATTTGCCCTGTAGGATGAATTTGTGTTGATGGCCGTGCAGGCACAACAATTCCTGGAATTTTATTAATAATTTGATCAATGCTTGTTTCTGGCGCATTTGAAATTTGTGTCCGCGTCAATACAGTTGTACTGATGTCCATATCTTTTAGCGCAGTACCACGACTCGCCATAACGGAAATTGTTGGTAATTGATCAACAGACTTTGCTGTTTCATTTGTGATTGATGGAGTGGTCGCTTCAGCATGAGCTTGTTGTATACCTAGCGTGATCAAGCTCATCGCAATAGTTAAAGCTTTAGGCAAATAATGTTGTTCAGTAATATTCATAAAATAACCCAATTCGGATCAGAATTTTTCAATACGATGACTCCATACCAAGCCTTATTGAATGTCGTTATACGACTCAATAGACTCAAGTAAGGAAAAATAATGAATTAGATCAATTTCATACAAGTTGTATAAAATTAAATCGCGAACTGAATTTTTGGGGGAGCTCTATTCTGGAACAAATAGAAATAGAGTTTTTGATGTAACTTAAAGAAATATGCTGTTAGAGCAACTAGAACGGGTTCATAAAGCAAAATACTCAGTAAAATGAGTAAACAACTCAGTAATACTGGATTAAATTGATGTCCAAGAAGTAAACAGAATTTACACGATAAGCTATTAGCATGCTGATCATTAGCAGAAGTATCAGAGGCTTTTATATGGTTGATAAGCTTTGAATGCTCTTCACTTTTTACATGTACTGTATGCTTGACTGAAGCCTGTGTATGATGCATTTCATGTGCTTGATGACTAGAAATTGATGGCATTACACTTACACTAGCCAACTGTTCACAAATACCGAAATTTAGCTCAGGATGTTTTACAAGAATAGGCGTAATAAAAACAGAAAGCTGCATTAGCCATGCAAAGATGGCTAAAAAAATACAAGCAGTCCGATGATTCAACATACGCAATGTACAAAAAATGAAACAGGCAGATTATAAAGATTTTTTTAATTATTGTTAGATATATTTATCTCAATTCATTTGATTACTAATTGTGGCTAATTAAGCTTATAAAATAGCAAAAAATCAAAGTTTTATAAAAAAATTGATTTATGCCTTTAAGAAATTAGATTTTTTGTTATAGTGTTGCGCAAGTGATTTCCATAAAGTGATTAATTGGGTGTCAATGGTTTTAGGCAGATTGCTTGGTTTAGCAGCAATCTTGTTACAAATCGCTGTTTTCTTACAGCCATTACTACCAGAGAAATATCAAGTTTCTCCAGTATGTGAGACTATTGTCCAAGCACTGCAATTCAATCACTCTTCAGAGCAGCATTCTCACCATTCAATGCATCATGATGATTTATCTCATCATCAAATGCATGATATGACCTCTTCTTCCGTCACCAAAGCTGAAGCGAAGCAAAATACGACACATCATCATGATGCGGGTCATCAATGTCAGTACTGTGTTGTTTACAGTCACGTATTGCCTTTGCCAGATCTGGATTTAAAACAAATTCTGGTCAGAATTCAGGTTCGGTTTCTTGCTTTTCTAGAAAACTTTTTTCATGTTTTCTTTAAGCTTCAACAGCTTTTTCTTATTCCCCAAGGCCGCGCCCCACCTTTATTGCTATCAGTCTAACTTGATACTCAAAACTTTATGTTTTGAAAAAAATATATTTTTCAAGAGATTATAGTAATGCTTTCTTTTCAAAATCATGCTCTTAAACAGGTAGAGATAACTACAACTGTCGTTTTAGCAAATCAAATAAAATTTGAGGTGCTCGTATGACTCTAGGTTTAACAGCACTTGAATTGGCTCGAATCCAATTCGCATTTACCGTTTCATTTCATATTATTTTCCCTGCAATCTCGATTGGTCTTGCAAGCTTCCTTGCTGTTTTAGAATGGCGTTGGCTGCGTACCAATGACGCTATCTATAAAGATCTTTTTAAGTATTGGGTCAAAATCTTCGCGGTTGCATTTGGAATGGGCGTTGTCTCTGGTGTGGTCATGAGCTATCAATTTGGAACCAACTGGAGCGAATTTTCAAGATTTGCAGGTGGAGTTACAGGCCCTTTACTCACCTATGAAGTTCTTAGTGCTTTTTTCTTGGAAGCCGGTTTCTTAGGAATTATGCTGTTTGGCTGGGGTCGTGTGGGTAAAAAAGCTCACTTCTTCGCAACGCTTATGGTTGCGATAGGTACCTGTATTTCAATGTTCTGGATTTTATCTTCAAATAGCTGGATGCAAACTCCTCAAGGGTTCTCAATTGAGAATGGCATAATTGTTCCTCAAGACTGGTTTGCAATTGTATTTAACCCTTCCTTCCCTTATCGACTTGCGCATATGGCAATCGCAGCTTTTATGGTTGCAGCTTTACTTGTAGCAGGTACTGCAGCTTGGCATTTAATTAAAGGTCGCCGTGATGAGTTAGTAAAAAAGTCGTTTTCTATGGCTCTTTGGCTGATTTTAATTTTAGCGCCAGTACAAATCTTTGTCGGTGACGCACACGGTTTAAATACCTTAGAACATCAACCAGCAAAACTTGCAGCAATGGAAGGTCATTGGGAAACCAATCATAACGAGGGAATGCCGCTGTACTTATTTGGTATTCCAGATATGCAAGAAGAACGCACTAAGTATGCGATTTCAATTCCAAATCTTGGAAGCTTAATTCTTACTCACTCCAAAGACGGAAGCGTAAAAGGTTTGAAAGATTTTGCACCAGAAGATCGTCCGAATTCGACTGTAGTATTTTGGAGTTTCCGAATTATGGTCGGGCTTGGCATGCTTATGCTGCTTTTGGCACTTACAGGATTATGGCTAAGAAAAACTGGCAAGCTTTATGAGAGTAAATGGTTTCATCGCTTCGCTTTAGTTATGGGCCCGTCAGGTTTTATTGCTTTACTTGCAGGTTGGTTTACTACAGAAGTTGGACGTCAACCTTGGGTTGTGTATGGGGTCATGCGAACTAAAGATGCATTATCTCCTGTATCTGCCGAACAAGTCGGACTCACGCTCATTATTTTTGTTTTGGTTTATTGCATCGTATTTGGAATCGGCATTTATTACATGCTGAAATTGATTAATAAAGGGCCTGAGTTCATTTATAGCCAAGTTAATGAGGTTGGCGGTGTTGGACACTTTAAAACACCAATGCGCCCTCTAAGTGCAACTGATGAAGATATTGATGATCAAGAACAAGGAGCATCTTCATGATTGATTTATCTTTGATCTGGATTGTCATTATTGCAATTGGCGTATTTATATACGTTGTACTTGATGGTTTTGATCTAGGCATTGGAATCTTGTTTCCTTTTATCAAAGACCAGCAGGAACGCGATGTAATGATGAATACCGTTGCACCTGTCTGGGACGGTAATGAAACATGGATGGTACTTGGCGGTGCTGGTTTGTTTGCGGCATTTCCGATGGTTTATTCAGCAGTTTTATCTGCTTTATATTTACCTATTATTCTCATGGTGATCGCTCTAATTTTTCGCGGTGTCGCTTTTGAGTTCAGATTTAAGGCGAATCGAACCAAATACTTATGGGATGCTGCTTTTATTGGAGGTTCTGTTTTATCAAGTTTCTTACAAGGCGTCATTCTTGGTGCATATATTCAAGGTATCCATGTTATTGACGGTCGCTATGCAGGCGGCGGATTAGATTGGTTAACGCCTTTTTCAGTTTTTACAGGGTTCGGCGTAATCATTGTCTATGCAGCACTTGGTTGCGGCTGGCTCATCATGAAAACTGAAATGCAATTACAAACGAGTATGTATCGCTTAATGCCAAAACTAATTATGACGCTATTGTTAGTTTTTATTGCTGTGAGTGTTTATACCCCATTAGCTCATCCGGTTATTGCAGCACGTTGGTTCAATGCACATCAGCTTCTTTACTTTAGTCCAGTACCTATTTTGGTTGTAGTTTTTACTTATCTCACCATTAAAGCCTGTCAAAAACAGCAAGAATCAATGCCCTTCTTATATACCTTGGCTTTAGTATTTTTGGCCTATACCGGTTTTCTGATTAGCATTTTTCCATACGTTATTCCGCCATCAATTACGATTTGGGAAGCCGCAGCGCCTGCCAATAGTCAATTGTTTGCGCTTATAGGCGCGCTCGTACTTATCCCTATTATCATCATCTATACCATTATGGCTTATTGGGTGTTTAGGGACAAAGTACGTGTAGGTGATGAAGGTTATCACTAAGAGTAAATGACATGAAATTATCGAAATTCCAATGGTTTATTTTACTCTGGGTTGCTGGTTTCTTAAGTCTACTCACTATTGCAATGTTCTTTAGATTACTTTTGCAGCTTGCTTATTAAAGGAGGATCACACAATGGATATGCCCTCCATCATGCAAATGCACGAGCAAGAGTTTGGCTATGAAATTATCAGAGCACGGCGACAAATGAAAATTTCACAAGCCCAACTTGCAAGTAAGCTAGGAATATCAATACGCACTTTAGAAAGTTGGGAAAGAGGAATTAGGCACCCTTCTAAACCGTCTCAAGCACTTATTCGGCTATTTATTAAATCACCCGAATTTGTTTTGAAAAATCTGACCTAACAAGAAAAGACCATGCACAAGCATGGTCTTTTCTTCTTTATTTTTTACTTAATTAAAATTTATCAAGGTACTTAAGCCATCTAGCAAACTTGCCAGTTATTAATGTTATGTTATAACATAACATTAATTTCATAATTTAAGTTCTTAATAATGAATCTTGTTCTCCCAGATATCTCTGCCGAGCCAACTTTACCAAATGCTTATAGTTACCGCCTTGATTGGGTCGGTATGGAAAACATCGCCTTGCCAGTCCGTATTGAAAATACTTTATGCTCAAGTCAGGTCAATGCTTATGTCAGTTTAGATGATCCCTTAGCAAAGGGCATCCATATGTCACGTCTGTATACACGTCTTTTAGAGTTAACATCCCTCGAAAATATTAATATGCTCGATCTAAAATTAGTTTTAGAAGACTTTTTAGAAAGCCATCAAGATTTATCGCAGCATGCAAAAATTGAAATTCACAGTAGCCTTTATATCGAACGACCAGCATTAGTCAGCAAGCTTTCAGGGTGGAAAAGTTATCCTTTTGTTTTGTCATGCCAACTCTTTAATGATCAATTCGAGGCAGAATTAAAAGTCGAGATTCCCTATTCTTCAACCTGTCCATGCTCTGCTGCACTTTCAAGAAATATTATTCAACAACGGTTTGAGTCAGCCTTACAAAACCAAGAAATTCGGCTTGATCCACAAGATATTATGAGCTGGTTAAATACCACCGATGCAATTGCAGCAACGCCACATAGTCAAAGAAGCTTTGCCCTACTTCAATTTAAATTAAACCAAGACTTTCATGAAATTCCACTCATCGCGTTTATAAACCAAGCTGAACTAGCCTTAATGACACCCGTACAAACTGCTGTAAAACGGATTGATGAACAGGCATTTGCTGTTGCCAACGGTCAAAATTTAATGTTCTGCGAAGATGCATTAAGACGACTTTATGGCTCATTTATACATCACAAATATATTCATGGTTTCAAATTTAGAGTGACTCATGCAGAAAGCCTGCATGCACATGATGCTGTGGCTCAAGGGTCTTGGCAGTGGTAGGACATTCTATAACCAACTGAAACTACGCGTTATCGGGTTTAAAAAAACTGTATTTCCCATGAGTTAAATAGTTTCAGCTTATCCCTCTCACCATCTCAACTTAAATAAACTGATCTAAACGGTAATTCCATGCTACGTAAAAACCCATCTGGCCATCTCCCTGTTATTGATCAATCAGCGTATGTCGATCAAACCGCTATTATTTGTGGCAAGGTCATTGTTCATGCCAATGTATTTATTGGTCCTTATGCCGTAATTCGTGCAGATGAAACCGACGAAAATGGAGAAATGGAACCTATTATTATTGGCGCAAATTCCAATATCCAAGATGGTGTTGTGATTCACTCCAAAGCTGGTGCATCAGTTGTGATTGGTGAAAGTACATCAATTGCTCATCGTTCAATTATTCATGGGCCTTGTGAAATTGGTCACCATGTTTTCGTGGGTTTCAACAGCGTCATATTTAACTGCAAGGTCGGTAATTACAGCGCTATTCGCCATAACGCAGTCGTCGACGGACGTGATTTACCGAACCATTTTTATGTTCCCGCAATGAGCTACATCAACCCTAAAACTGACTTAAACCAATACCCTCCGGTTGATATCTCTATCAGTGAATTTTCAGAGAGTGTTGTCTCAACAAACATTGAGTTGGTTAAAGGCTATAAGGCATTACACAATGAGTTTTAAACCCTATTCTAAAATTATTATTCGAGATGCCAATGTAGTGAATGAGGGAAAACAGCAATGTGTAGATGTACTTATTCAAGATGGACGAATCAAAAAAATTGCACCAAGCATTCCTCATGTTGTTAACGCTAAAACCATTCATGCTAACGGAAACTGGCTAATTCCCGGAATGATCGATGATCAAGTCCATTTTAGAGATCCAGGCTCAACCCATAAAGGCAGTATTGCTTCGGAATCTATGGCAGCAGTCATTGGTGGAATTACCAGTTATATGGATATGCCCAACACAAATCCACCAACCCTATCTTTAGATGCCTTAATACAAAAAAAGCAAATAGCCGCCCAATATAGCATGGCAAATTATGCCTTCCATTTTGGAGTAAGTTCTGCAAATTTAGATATTGTTGAACAGCTTAATCCCAAGCTCATCAGCGGTGTAAAAGTTTTTATGGGCGCCTCTACTGGCAATATGTTGGTAGATGATCCACAAGTGCTTGAACGTTTATTTGCAAATGTCCCAACCATTCTTTTAACGCACTGCGAATATACACCGCGCATTAAAGAAAGAGAAAAATTATATTTTGAGAAATATGGTGCAAACATTCCAGCACATATGCACCCTAAAATTCGGGATAAACAAGCCTGTTTTGAGAGTTCACGTTTAGCTGTCTCTTTAGCAGAAAAATATGGAACTCAACTGCATATTTTACATATTAGTACAGCCAAAGAATTATGTTTGTTTAAAGATTTGCCCTTAAATTTAAAGCATATTTCTGCGGAAGTATGTATTCATCACCTTACTTTTGATGAATCAGACTATGCTGCGCTTAGCCATTTAATTAAATGTAATCCAGCCATCAAAACCCAACAAGACAAAGATGCACTTATCACTGCCATCGCTCAAACTAATCGCTTAGATATTATTGGTACAGATCACGCACCGCATACATGGGAGGAAAAACAACAATCCTATTTAAAAGCACCATCTGGCCTACCTTTAGTTCAACATGCTATTCCTGCACTCATGGAACTTGTCGCAGATAAAAAAATAGATATAGAAACAATGGTTAAGAAAACATCGCACCAAGTTGCTGATTTATTTAAACTCAAAGATCGAGGGTATATACGTGAAGGCTACTGGGCAGATTTGGTTCTGCTTAAAGAAAATAAAGAAGCTGTCACTGTTAAAGATCAAAAAAACTATATGCGATGTAACTGGACTCCATTTCAAAACAAAAGCTTTCGCTATGAAGTTGATACAACTATTGTTTCAGGACAGTTGGCTTGGCATCAAAATCAGTTATTTCTAAGTTGTCGAGGTGAAGCATTGGACATAGACAGATAACTCAAGTGAAAATTTAAAAATAATTAAATTAGATGTTATAACTTGTTCAGATTGAACCATAAAAAACCCGCAAAATATTGCGGTTTTTTTTGTAGTGCGTTGAATTACCAATGACCGCGTCCACGGCTATGCATATCAGACCCATGATCGCCATGTGCTTTATTATGATAGTACCCTTTACCATGATGATTGCCATGATAAGCATAAGCTTTACCATGATGCATACCGTGATAAGCATGACCATAACCATGATGTGATTCGCGATAACCATGGTCTTGTCCAAAGGTCGGAGCTGAAAGCGCGATGACCAATGCAGCGAAAATATACTTTAAGCTACTAAGCAAAGATAAGAAGCAACTCAATCTTAAATAATGAAAGCAAAATCTATCAGTAGAATTTTGCTTCACCAATCGGACGAGTTTTAAACCGTCTATGGAACCACATGTATTGTGTTGGGGCGATTCGAATTTGGTTCTCAATAATTTTATTGACGCGTTCAGCATCATTTACTTCGCATTCACTTGGAAAGTTTTCAAGTTTAGGTTCGACGAGCACATTGTATTGAGGGTTTCGAATATCCCCACTTCTATAAAAATATAGCGGTATTGCAACAGCATTTGAAATATCCATAAGTCTACGGTGGGCTGTTACTGTTGCCGCCTGTATTCCAAAGAATGATGCCATCACACCTTGTTTCAAACCAAAGTCCTGATCAGGGCTATACCAGATTGCATGACCATTTTTTAGTTTTGAAATTAAGCTACGCATGTTGTCTTTCGCAATTTGGTTTTTATAAACCCGAGCACGACTTCGATGAATGAGAAAATCCATAAAAGGATTATTTTGTGGTCTATACACCACATCCATATCAAAAAATAAGGTACATGCAGCGCCACCAGCATCTAGTAAAGTACTATGTGTGCCTAACAACAAGATACCCTTATCCCGATTCTGTTCCAGATGTTCCAAGCCTTCTATACGAACTCTTTTTTTAAACCATTCAGGACAATACCAAGCGTTTAAGGCTTCAAATATCCCTATCATGGTGTCTTTAAAGACTAGCTTTGCTTTGGCTTCAATTTGCTCAGGTGTTTTTTCAGGGAAACAAGCTTGTAAGTTTCTTAATGTTGTTTTCCGTCTCGAAGCTAATAATATCCAAGCAATTTTTGAGAAAACCTTTGCTAAACGCCACTGGATTGCCCAAGGCAAGTAAGCAAGAAACATGAGAATAAAAGCTGCGAACCATATACCCCAATATTTTAATGATAGAAAGGAAAATTGAAACTGCCCAGATTGATACTGCGGTTCAGATTTCGTCATACTGTAAATATCTAGAGGTATAGGTCTTCATCCTAACACAGCCCGAATCTACATCCGTTTGCAAAGTGTGTCTTAATATGTAGATTAATTTATTAGAAAAATTTATATAACATGATGACAACCCGACATGTTTACATTTAAAATTACATTATATTTAACAATTACTTATATGGTTTTAGTTATCTAAATTAGTTTATAAATCATAGATAAAAATTAGAAATCCACACCTCGTATGACTTGCAGAAATTCTGAATACTCATCTTCATTTTCAAAAGTAAACTCTACGTCTGAGCCATCTGCGAATCGAACAAGAACAGAACTTAAATCAGAACTGGTTGTAAATTTAACAACTTGTTCAAGATTATAATGTGTTGAACCTACTTGGTAATATTTATATTCTCTTGGCATAACAATGTTCTATTATTTTATGAGATGTCACCACTATAGAACAAAATTTAGATCTGTTTTACTTATTTATTAAAAGTTGGCAACTGTTTAATAAAGTCATTTAACGGCATTGGAACGCCCCATAAATAGCCTTGGAACTCAATACAACCATTATTTTTAAAAGCATAAAATTGTTCGGCCGTTTCTATTCCCTCTACTAACACTCGAAGGTTTAAATCTAGACCAATTTTAACAATACCCGAGACTAATTTATAACTGCGTTTATCATCCAACGCTGCTTGTACAAAGCTACGATCAATTTTGATTTGTCTAATTTGCATTTTTTGCAAATAACTTAAAGATGAATAACCTGTCCCGAAGTCATCAAGAGAAAGCTGAATTCCTCTTTCAGATAAGGAATTCATTTTTTCAATCATGCTCACACAATTGTTCAAAGCAATATTTTCAGTAATTTCCAAGATAAGCCGAGATGGATTTATGTCATATCTATGAATCAAGCAAATTACGGTTTCCTCAAAGTTAGGTTGCATGAAATGATCAGCACTAATATTGATTGAAAGTGTCAAATCTTTAGTCTGCTCTTGTTTACTCCAATCTTGTAAAACTTTGCAGGCTTGAGCTAAAACCCATGTACCTATTTCAGGCATTAATCCTAAAGTTTGTGCCGCAGGAATAAAATCTTGTGTGGGAACAGAACCCAAAACAGGATGATGCCATCTGAGTAAAGCCTCGGCACCAATTAACTTTTCAGAAGCATTGACTTGAGGTTGATAAAACAATTCAAATTGCTCTTTGCCGAGTGCTAAACGTAAGTCTTTCGCCATGGAATCTTCTATTTGTATTTCTAATTGCATGGTATAAATGGATATACAAATCATGAGCGTGGCGACACAAATTGCAATCCATCGACCATGACTCCGAGTATTTTCCGATAGCGGTATAGCATGCTCTAAAGTAAAAGAGCTGCCACTAAAAAATATAAAGCACGCGATTGATAGTAAAATTAAAACGAGTTGTAAGAAACTCGGATTTCTGCGGTAGTTTAAGTATCCTAATATTGCCCCAGCAGGCAAAAACAAATGAGCAACTTGAGGATGATGAGTAGTCGCTATATCAAAAAATACGCAAAAAACGACTGGAAAAACAAGTAGAACAGCTTGAGATAAAAGAATACCCGCTGAAATTCGATTTATATAAATGAGAAAAAAACTAAAAATGGAAAGCAGTGTAAAAACGATATCCATATAAACAATGATCCACATTTTTGAAAATGCGAAATATATGGTCCAGAACAGACAAAAAATAATACAAATAAAGATATTTGCTTTAGCTGCGATGGTAAGCTGCTGGTCTTTTATGTTGTGGTAATTATTTTTACATTTTTTTAAGTAAGACGAAGCTATCATAGGTAAATCAACCATAAATATAACAAAAGCACCAATATTGCCCTTCATGCTCTATTTCAGAATTTAACAATCAAACTTAATTTCTATAAAGTTTTTATTTATCTTTTATGCGTTTAGAAAGTATTTTATTACACAAAATAAAGTTCATTTGTTTAATAAATTTAGTCAAAAAAGAGGACCTTTCAAAGACCCCATAAGTTTAAATTATGATTCACTCAGGGTACAAGCCTCTGCTACTAAGGTACAGGGCATAAGTTATGAAAAATAGGACAATTGGTTAATTATTTACCGATTTTACAAGGTTATTAGCTCATTGTTTTTTAAGATTATCTAATCAATAGCAAATACAACGAATGAAACGCGCTGGCACATGTCCAGCGCGTTAATATTTATCAGAGATAAATCACAACTAAAATTGCGAAAACACCATACAGCGCACTTACTGCAACCAATGATCGGTCATCGACTGTGCCACGGCGGAATAAATTCCACAGAAACACAATCGCTAATGCAGTAATAATGCCAGAGGCTAACAACAAGGTATCAAAACGCCACGGCGTAAAGAAAATACCTAATGCACTTGGTATGGTGGCCTGAATCATCATGGCACCAGAAATATTTGCTAAAGCCAAACGCTCTTTACCTTGGCGTACCCAAATCAGCGCATTCATAATCTCAGGTAATTCGGTAGCAACTGGACTCAGTAATAAAGCAACTAAATGTGGCGGCCAACTTAGCGCTGTACCAATCGCTTCAAGCTGAGCAACAAAAGTATGTGACGCAACACTAATTACAACTAAAGCGACCAATACTTGTAGACCAGCCCACCCTAGTGACGGTTCGGCTGTATTAGGACGGAACTTGAGCGGTTCAAGGTCTTCTTCATCGGAAGATGTATCAGCTTCCTTAATCTCACGCCAGACATAAGCTGCATAAGCCGCTAAAAATAGAATGCCTAACCAAGGTTTAATGGTAAATGCGACTAAACCAAGCGCTACTTTTAAAACAAAGATAGCAAGGAACGACACTTGATCTCGGCTTAAACGGGCATAATCAACTTGAACTTTATGCGAAGTTCGAGCTAATTTTTTGCGATGAAGCATCAATACCAGACCGACTACGGCGTAACCCAAGGTCGCTAAAACCAATGGGCCACCCATTGCAGCACCAACACCAAGGTCTTTTTGTTCTGGGGTATCACCAAATACGACGGCCATAAAGGTCACCGCACTTTCAGGTAGCGCTGTACCAAAAGCTGCGAGTACCGAGCCTACTGCTGTTGCACCAAGATTAAGACGCTTACCAAACCATTCAATTCCATTGACGAAATATTCACAGGCTAGGTAAATTGCCGCGGCGGACACAAAGAATAAGATGAACGTGAGGAGCATACGAATAGTCCAGCCGGGCGAATAAGAAACCATTGGCACGACAACGCTCCTCGCCCGACTAGCAAAGTACGTTGCGGCCAAAGGTCTCGCCTAGCTCACACTGTGTATACAGTGGCTGAACACGCCATGAGATACTGATCTCAAGTTTGTTGACGTGGTCTTCCTAGTTGGGTACTAGGAATGGCTACTCCCCAATGACAATGGGTGAATTTTACCAGTGATTGAAAAGTAACTCTACAAAAATGGTCTGACAAAATGATCAAGAACTTTAAAAATTCACAGTCGGTTTTAAAGCTCTCTTTATCCACTAAATAAAATGTATTTCTACACTGGCATGTACAATTTCTTCATGAATAGACAAAGCCTTTTTAACTGAATCGGGTGTTAAATCTGTTCGGTCTGTTTCTAAAGCCAAAATGCATGAAAATTTTCCTTTACCGACTTTCCATACATGTAAATCTGTAATTTTCACTTGTGATAATTGCTCAATCACTTCTTGGATTTCAGCGACTACTGGATGTGACATTTCAGCATCTAGTAACGTTTTTCCTGTGTCACGCAAAAGCCCCCATGACCACTGTGCAACAAGTATCGCCCCTACAATACCCAGCAAAGCATCTAAAAAATTCCATCCAAAATATTTACCCGCTATAAGTGCGGCTATGGCTAATACAGACGTTACGGCATCGGCAACCACATGTAGAAACGCAGCTTTATGGTTTAAATCGTGATGGTGATCATGATGATGGTGGTGACTATGCTCATGGTCGTGGTGTTGGTGGTGATGTTCATGATTATCGTGTAATAACCACGCACATATTAAATTGACTGCCAACCCCACAACAGCAATAGAAATCGCTTCATTATAATGAATATCAACAGGATGGAGTAATCGCTCAATAGATTGAAATCCCATTAACAGTGCAACGACCATTAATATGATTGCACTGCTATACCCACCTAAAATTTCGATTTTCCAAGTTCCGAAACTAAAGCGTTTGTCATGAGCATAACGGCGAGCCATTTTGTAAGCGACATAGGCCAACCCTAGAGCAACCATATGTGAACTCATGTGCCAGCCATCAGCTAAAAGAGCCATGGAGTTAAAGATCCATCCACCCACAATTTCAAAAACCATCATCACAGCAGTTAAAATCGTTGCGATCAAAATTTTCTTTTGAGCAAGCGGGTTTCCTTCATCGAACTGATGAGAATGGTAACGTTCTAAATTGCTGTTAATTTCCATATTTATGGTCTTTTATTAATACTCCCCCATAGTATATATTTTTTTGAAGGAAAATAAGTTACATCACGACCAAGACCAGAAAACTTTTAAATCGAATTGAAACCCATCAAAAAATAGTCACTTCTGTAGAAAAAATCTTTCGGCGTCCACTACTCTTTTTCAATAATTAAAATTTGTTACCAATGCTATATTGGTATGGACTAAATAAAATTTTTAAACTTAATAATAGCCCACTTTAACATGGGCTCTTATAACCTATTTTTTGCGCTAATAAAAAGGTTAATACAAAAATAATAGTCCAACTAAAAAATTAAATTACACCTCCTTAAAATAATTTAAAATATCTAAAAAAATCAAAAAATCTGATTGCTTAAAATATTACTCACAAAACTAAAATCTAATTTTTATTATCTTTCTCTTAAAGCTTCTTTTGCTTTATTGAAAGGTTTGACTAGATAATCTAATATAGTTTTTTCTCCTGTTTTAATATCTACAGTCGCTACCATACCCGGTGTAATACTAAAATATTTTCCATTCTTATTCGTTAATTTATCAGAGTCTGTAAGGATATAAACTCTATAGTAAAACTGGTCTTGTTTAACTTCATCACGTAATGTATCTGGAGAAATAACAGTAACTTTTCCTTTTAAACCACCATAAATAGAGTAGTCATAGGCAGTAATTTTAACTAAAGCTTCTTGACCAGGTCTAATAAAAGCGATGTCTCTTGGCGATATACGTGCTTCAATTAGTAGTTTTTCATCTAAAGGAACTATTGTCATCAACTTCCCATTTTGAGAAATAACACCACCAATTGTCATAACATCAATTTCTTTAACAATACCTCGAACTGGTGACTTAAAAATCGCCCGCTTAAGCGTATCAGATTTACCCTTTACAACTTGAGATTGGGTTTCGATATCTGTATTTGCTTTTGCCAATTCTTCACGAGACTTGACCAAATATTGGTTTTGAATATCATTCATCTGATTTATCAAATCATTTGCCTGACGCTTCAAACGTAATACCTCAACCTCACTAGCAGCTCCCTTGGCAACTAGTGGTTCCGTCATTGCCAATTCTTGTTGCACTAAAACCAGAGCTTTTTTTAATCCTGCTAGAGACTGTTCCAGATTTGAACGTCGAGAGTGATAAAGAGCCGTTTCTTCATTTACAAGTGCTTGCTCTTCTAATACCTCTTTAGGAAATGTTAGATTTATCCCATTTACTTCAGCACTTAAACGAGCAGCTGTTGCCTTGGCAGAAAGGAGCAACGATTTAGTCTCGCCAACATTGGATGCAAATCTGGTTGGATCAAGTTGTGCAAGGCTTTGGCCCTTTTCAACAATTTCGCCCTCTTTAACATTGAGTTTAGTTAAAATTCCACCTTCTAAAGATTGAATAATCTGCTCTTTTGATGAGGGGATAACTTTTCCAGTGCCTGTCGAAACTTCTTCTAATTTAAATAACCAAGCCCAAACGAGTAAAGCAAGAAGCCCGAAACAAATAATCCATATAAAGATACTAACTTTAGGTAAAGGATGTCCTAGTCGTTTATTTTTATTTGAACTGGTCAAATTTATTTGGTGGGAACTCATTATTCGACTCCTATTTGTTGCTTAGGTTGTGATAAATTCAAAACCTGCTCTTTAGGGCCATCCATTACAATTTTTCCATTATTGACAACAATGACTCGATCAACTAACTCTAATATTGCTCGTCGATGAGTCGCAACAAGTAAAGTTTTATTACCCAACCAACTCTGAAGCTGTTCAATAAATTGCTTTTCAGAAACATCATCCAGAGCCGCTGTAGGTTCATCTAGTAATAAAACATTAGGTTTTCGAATTAATGACCTAGCCAGTAATAAGGCTTGTTTCTGCCCGCCCGAGAGACCTGCTCCACCTTCCAAAATCTGATAGTCCAAACCCTCTTTTTTCTCTTGTAGAAAATCTAAAGCACCTGTTAGATTTAATGCATTCAAAATATCTAAATCAGTGGCTAAAGGTGCCCCCAATTTCAAATTCTCTCGAATAGATCCAAAAAATAAGTGAGCATTTTGGTTTAAAAGACCTATATCACGACGAATATCCAATGGATCAATCAAACCTAAAGCAATATCATCCACCTTGATTTGACCTTTTACAGGTTCTTGCATACCCGCTAATAACTGCAGTAAGCTGGATTTCCCTGCACCATTACGTCCTAAAATTGCGATTTTCTCTCCAGCTTTAATAGTGAGTTTCGGAATTAGTAATGTTGGTTTGGGATCAGTTTGGCTATATCTAAATTCGACTTGGTTTAACTCATATTTTCCAGATAATGCTGGTCTATGAATCAAATGTGCATGAGGAGGTTGGTCAACTGGCTTTTTCATAAGTTCATCTAAACCAGTTTTAGCAACTTTAGCTTGCTGTAAACGCCCTAATACCGCTGATATTTGTGCAATTGGTCCTAACATTCTAGATGAAAGGATTGAACAAGCCACCAAAGCACCTGTTGTCATTTCTCCCTTCATCACACTAAAACAACCGATCAATACAACAATAGCAAAAGCCAAGCCTTGTATTTTTTGAGTCCATGCCATCATGACGCCAACCAATTTACGTTGTCGCATTGAAATATCAGCTGATACTTCATTCATATGATTCCATTGATTTTGGAAACGGGATTCAGCTCTTAACAACTTTATGTCTTCAATTCCTTGGACGGATTCAACCAACATTGCATTACGTATAGCACTTTCTCGCATTCCCTCAGAAGCTAATTTGGCCAGTGGTTTTTGTATTAAAATGCCAGGAATAATCATTAGTGGTACTACTATCACCATCACCCAAAATAAGTTGCCACCAATCAAGCAAAAAATAATAAGAAATAAAAAGAAAAAAGGCAGATCAGCAATCGCAGATATTGTGGTTGATGTTACTAAGTCCCTAACGCCTTCCAGTTCTCTAATTTGTGAAATAAAAGTCCCGGTTGATTTAGAGCGCTCTTTATTTTTAATTCTTAAAGCATGGCCAAATACTAGATCTGAAATGCTTAAATCAGCACGCTTTCCTAAAATGTCAGATAAATAAATACGAGCTACGCGCAAACAGAATTCAAATATTGCTGCTATTAATACCCCTCCAGCTAATACCCATAAGGTTGGAACTGACTGAGCTGGAATAACTCGGTCATAAACATTCATAGAAAAAATGATTGTTGCTAAAGCCAAGATATTTGCGACTAATGAAGCAAACATAATGTCTATATATCTTTTCCAATCTCGTAAAATAATTGCCCAGAACCAACTGGCCTCATACGGTTTTATATATTCATCAATACGAGCATCTGGCAAAGACTTTTCAGGTCTTAAAATATAAATATTAGTTACATTTGATTTAAGGACATCGAACGTAAATACTTGTGCTAAACCTTGATCACCACTTACTTGAACACTTACATTTTGATTTGTATCAATTTTCTCTAATACACCTACCTGTCCCTCCTTCATTTCAATAATTACAGGTAAATGCCATGGACTAATTTCATCTAAATTGAATTTTGCTTTACGATAATTCATTCCAATTTGGCGTGTTGCCAATGTTAAGACGTCATCTATTGTTTGATCCTGATTCCAATCAAATTGAAGTCTAAGATTCTCTTCAGAAGGATCAATAAGATAATGTTTAGCAATGACTAAAATGGCTTGAAGCCATGGCTGATAATTAATTACATTGCTCATGGCTGAATCTGAAACCCTTGGATAGAAGTATTATTTAAATGATATAAATCTCGTGAACGGCCAGTTATTTTAATAAACTGTACTAAATTCGAATAAATATCATATTTAGCTGTCTCTATTTCTTGAGCTGCGCTATGAATGGCTTGCTCAGAATTTAAAAGATCAACAACGGACCGCGTACCTAATTTATATTGCTCTTGATATAACTCTTTTGTACGTGTAGTAGACTTTTGACGTTCTCGAAGAACTTGAATTTGTTTTTGCTTATTTTCTATCTCTTGCCGAATCAGCTGAACTTGATCTGAGATATCTAAATATACGGTGTTTAACTCTGCTTTTGCTGCTTCTTCAGCATAACTTGCAGCGCGTTCTCTAGAACGAACTGCTCCCCCTTGAAAGAAATTACTCGTTGTTTCGAGCATTATTGAATTATAAAAGCCATCATCTTCATTATTATTAGGATTTTTACCATTTAATGCCTGACTTAAATTTCCTTTAATACTTATAGTTGGATAATTACTTAATTTTGTTTGTTCTTTCTGATATTTAGCAATTTGAATGGCAGCTTGTGCAGCTAACATTTCCGGAATTAATGTAAATTTTGTTTCATCATAAAGACCTGCATTTTTAACTAAATCTTCAGGAATATTAATTTCTACATTTGAAACATCGTATCCCAATAAATTACGTAGTTTTTGTTGATACTGTTTAAGTTGAGTTTCCTGAACAATTTTATTTGATTGAGCAGCTTCTAAATTCGACTGTGCTTGTACTGGATCAGCCTGACTACTAATACCTGCATTTGCACGTAAATTTGCAATTTCAGCAATATGTGCTATGCCATTAATCTGCTGATCAGCTATATGTATAATTTCTTGATAACGTTTAATATTAACAATAGCATTTGCTGTCTGGTAAGCAATATCATCAATACTTGATAAAGCCTTTGCTTGGTCTTGAAATAATCTAGCTTTTTCAACATCTACAGAACTTTTAGTTTTTCCAAAGTCGTATAGCATTTGAGATACTGAAATCGTAAAAAGTTGTCTTCCCCTCTCCCCTGAAGTTAAGTCCGCTGTAGTAATTCCACCCGATATTTGAGGATAGTATGCAGCTTTAGCCGCATCAATACTCGCATTTTGTCCAGCAATGGTGGCTATGCTCTGGGTAACTTCTGGACGACGCTGTAAAGCTTGATATATGGCCTGAGTAAAATCTAGATGTTGTTGCTCCCATCTTAAATTTTCATTTGGAGTTTGCATCATGAAATTCTTCTCTAATATTTTTGAAGAAGTCACTACTGGCAGAGTATCGAAAGTTAATCTGTCATCTAAGTTAAAATCACTTAACTTTTGAATACTTACTTTTTGAAAATCATTTTCTGTTTCATTTCCTAAATATTGGCTCAAGTGATTCTTTGCAGTATTTAAATAGTTTTTAAATGTATCTGCATGAGCTTGTGTTATAAAAAGAAAGAAAGGAGAAAATAAAATCCACCCTAATATTGATTTAATGAAAGGCATCTTAAAATATCTGAATGAAATCTATTACTTATTGACCACTCAATTAAAATACATATTAAAATAAAATAATATTTCTTTTAACCGACCTAAAATAAAAGCAAAAAGCGGTTATAAATCCATGATCTATAACCGCTTAATTTAATTAGCCAATAATAATCTGATTATTATTGAGTAAATCTTGCAAACTTAAACCAGCTTTATTTTCAATAACTAATAAATCAGACATAGTATGAGTTCCATTACTACCGTCACGATCTACCTGAACTATGGAATTACCATTACCATCATCAACGACAGTAATGTAATCACCTAAATTACTTTTATCTGCTAATAGACCTTCGAAGAAATTCGTTCCAAATTCAATTTTGTCATTAGCTTCGTAATCCACCCAAGTATCAGTACCATTTCCTCCTGTAGCATCAGCTGCATTTAATACATCATATACAATGGTATCGTCACCTCGACCAGTTGAAATAATATCGTTGCCTGAACCACCATAAACAATGTCGTTACCAGCACCAGCAATGATAATGTCATTTCCAGCACCTCCGTAAATCGTGTCATTTCCGCCTTTAGTTGCGGGATCAGCTGCATCAGCCGCAACAAAATCATGAAAATTCTCTTTTACATAATCATAAATATCTTGCTGGCTTGGTTCAGTACCACCTGTAACCTCTGCTTTTAAGTATGCTATTAATTTTGAATAACCCGAATATTTAGGATACTGAAGAGGATCATATCCAGCCCACGTCAAATGATCTGTATTTATCGCATCACCAAATAAGACATCATCTCCAGCACCACCTTTAACAATGTCATCTCCAACATTAGCCGGTGCAAAGTTTTCGGAGCCACCTATTAAGTAAGCTATCAGTTTACTAGCATCGCCTATCGCATGAGCATCACCATGATTAGTACTAGACCAGTTCGCTATCTTGTCGCCATTTATATCAGTGTTGTCAAAACGAGAAACTGCTTCTTGCACCCCTGTCGCTGTACCAACTCCTACAGCAAAAACTTTACTCATGTCAGCTAATTGTGCAAAAGCTGCATCATAGTTAGCATAATCTGTAGCTGTTGGGTTTGCACCAGTTCCATTATAGGTATTCGGTTTGCCATCCGTCAGGAAATAGGTCTGATTTTCGTAGCTTGTATTAGCAGCAATTGAGCCAGTTTCTAAACCTGTTGTACTGCCATCAAACCAGCTTTCTGCTTTTGTCCAGCCTCTATTCGGGTTAGTACCACCAGCAGCAGTTAATCCGTCAATATAGTTAAATATATCTTGCAGATTATCTTTACTTACTGTCCATGACTTATTGTAGTTATTGCCTGCATAGCCTGAGCTAGAGAAAGAGGCTAGTTGTAAATTAATAACACCATCGTGCATAACCATTTGCTGAATAAAGGCTTTCAAACCAACCTTAGCAATTTGAAGACGACTTTGTTCACCATTTGTTGGATTCGAATCAGAAGCTAATCGATAGTTCATACTTCCAGATAAATCTAGAACTATTGAAACATTATAGTCTTGGCCAGCAACGAAATTCGTTTTTAATCCACCTGTGTCACCAGCTAATAAATCATTTTCTGATGTCCCAGTAACAGAGTCATTTCCATTTGTTACACCATTAGAAGAATCACCTTTTACAACAGCTTCAACTGTTTCAGAATCTTGAGCAGTGATGTCTTGACCGTTACGATCATGTGTATCAGCAACTACTGTAACTTTAGATCCTTCTAAACCTATAGCAATCCCATCACTAGCTATCAATGCATATTGATAATTACCATTTGAATCAGTATGAACGATTCGCTCAATTTGAATTTCTTCTCCATTTCCATCATAGCCCTGAATCGTCAATGTCACTTGACTACCCGGCGCAACATCTGTGGTGCCACCAGTGATATGGCCTTGGGTATCCACATCAACGGTGATTGAACCATCTACTCGGTCTAAACCACCTTGGTCTGGTGTATCCGGATTATTGTCATGATCCGTCTTCACAAGACTGTCTTCAGCATTCACCGGTGTGCCATTACGGTCAACCGCGTCTGCCTTCACTGTTAACTCGCCATCAGCAAAGCCTGCCGGTACTCCTGCCTTATAGCTACCATCTGGCTGTACCGTTGCAGTCACTTGTTGTTCAAGTGGGTTACCCGCCTGATCATGACCTGTAATCGTCAAAGTCACTTGACTGCCCGGCGCAACATCTGTGGTGCCACCTGTGATATGACCCTGAGTATCGACATCAACTGTAATTGAACCATCTACTCGGTCAAGGCCATCAGTACCAGCTTTTAACTGATCTTCGGCTTTTACAACATTACCATTTTGATCTTTAACCTCAGACTCTACTTTCAACTCGCCATCAGCAAAATCTTTTGGTACTTCTGCTTTATAGCTACCATCAGAATTAACAGTGGTTTCAATTTTCTGACTAATTAAATTACCATCTTTATCTTTACCCGTAATAGTCAGATTTACCTTACTACCATTAGGAATATTTTCAGTCTTTCCGGTAATTAATCCATCATTTTTAACTTGAATAGCATTCGTACCATTTGGTGGGGTTGATGAACTATTGTCATCATTATTCGCTGCAGCAATTATCCCCCCAACAGCAGCTACACCAGCTAACCAAGGTAAAAGACTAACAAGTTTACTACCGGCCTCTGGTAGTAAAACCTCTAATCCAGGAATACCTTTAAAATCAGAAAGTCCATCAAACCAATATAGAACACAACCCTCTTCTTCAAATACCAAATCTGAAACTACATCATCATAAGCTGTGAAGAAATTCTCAATAACTATTACTTCACCATTTTTCAACTTAAGCAATAAGTTATTACCATCACGAATAAACGCCTCAACGTCATCACGATGCATTTTTGTATGTACAATTGATGCTTCGGTTAAAGTAATCTGATTCGAATTAACTATTGATTTCTCTAAAGAATCTTTTTCTATTACAATAAAATTAGTCATATTTCACCTAAAATTCTTATTCCATAAATTGGTAATTACTTAGAAATCCCAGTAATTTCGACAGTTACACGACGATCTGGTTGCAGACAGGCTTTTAGGGATTCATGTGATTTAACGTTAGGGCAGCCATCAGTTACAGGTTGAGTTTTTCCTGCACTTGTCGCGCTAATAATGCGATCAGGCACCCCATTTTGAATTAGAAGATTACGCACAGTATCGGCACGCTTTTGCGCTAACTGTTTGTTATAATTATCATTACCTAATCGATCTGTATGACCGACCAATTTAATTTGACTTACCGAAACATATCCCTTCGAAATTTTAGAAGTTAAATCCATTACTTCTTGGCGCCCTTTAGGCAACAAATCATTAAGTGTAGAGCCATCGAATTTAAATAAAGTATCTGCTGATAATTCGATTACTGAAGTTTGTTCAATAACTGGAGTCTTTTCTTTTTTTGTACAAACAAGTTCTTTCCCATTATTTAGGATATAAGGTCTACCTTTATCACTTACAGAAAGAATGAAGTTTTTATCAGCTAACTGATCGGCTCGAAGATCAACATCACATGATTGACATTCTTTAGAAGTACAATTTTTAACTTTGAAATTATAAGTTTCAGGCTTCAAACGATACTGAGCTGTATTGTTGATATAGAAGCTACCTGCTTGAATATTATCGATATAAAAATTAATAGGACAACTTTGATTTTCCGCAGTGTCTTCTGCACATAACTTATTGTCTCGTTTTACATTTACTACTTGTGTATTGCTAACACTCCTTTCCTGAAACCGTAAGCCTGAAGGCTGTGAATAATTGTTTACTGCACAAGCAGACAACCCAATTGACACAGCTATTCCCAACCATCGTAATTTATACATATAGCCTTCCCTAAATGTTGAAAGTAAAAAACTTTGTTATCTCTATATCTGTGAAGTACTTCTCTTTTTTGCAACGTGAAGGTGCAAAAATCACATTAGCATAAATGTGCATTTTACACATTTTTATTTAAATTAAAACATGGCTCCCTTCTTCAGGCATTTAAATTTTATTAATATATTGATAATTAAGGTTTTATTTTTAATTCATATTTTTATAAAAAATATTTCTATATATTTTTTATTTTTTATGCTCAATTTGCACATAAAAAACCATGATTATCGGTTCTAAGGTGTTGTCATGTTCATCAACAAATTAATTTCAATAATGCATTAAAAAAGCCACACTCAAATGGTGTGGCTAAAGTGATATACGAAAACTAAATTTGTTCTAACTGAAGATTAAGCCTACAAGTCAAATCCACCAAAGATTGGAGATTCGTCTGTCTTAGTATTATTACTTGAATCTACTTGCGAAGAACTAGAATTATTTTCTTGTTCGGAAGTTTGTGGAGGTGCACCATCTCTACCTGATGGATACTCATCCATTAATAATACTGTACTTAACGCTGAACAATGGGTTCTTAGACTGTCATTATCGTCATCGTACAATGTTGGATATAATTGTTTAGAATATTGTGACGTATAACTTATGGTCCAATTTTGCAAAATATTAGGTAAGTTGAAAGAATAATAGTAGGTTTTTTCTTCGTTGGGTTGATAAGTATTTACAGTTTCCTCATTTAAACAGTAATTTGTTTCAGATGTTTTTTCTGTTTTTGACCCGGTTAATTGAATAGCCGCTTTACAGCTGTTGATGTATTCATAAATTGGTTCTGAAGTCGTATTTTTTACAATAATTTGTAATTTATATCTTACCTTCAATCCGCTATTGATCCCCAAAAGATCCATTCTGTCTCCCATTTTCATAGGAACAAATGGAGCATAGTGTCTAACAAACTGAATTGTTCGCTCAACACCTCCACAGTATTGTGTTACAGGGTTTGGATATCCAACAGCATACTCACCATCCTCTTCCATTTGATTTGAACCTGGATTTGGTCGCGGATTGGTAACAGGGTTTTCGGTACCAACTGTCATTTCACCCGTGCCAGTCCCCCCTAAAGTCACTCCAACATGAAACCCGCCATCCTCACCTGTACAACCAGAGAGTATAAACAAAGTTAAAGATACTAATGGTAATGTAAGACGTAAATGAGGCATATGAGTTATCTCAATAAACATTGTAAGAACTAAAAACAGAAGATTTCTTTACCATCTACATTTACTCATATTTAAAATTAAGTACTTAGCACGCTTCATTTACTATCATTTCTAAACTTTCCATAGAAAATAGGAAAATTACCTAGAAAACAGCATATGAAAGATCATGAAAATTTAAATAGAGCCGAATCAATGAGTAAGAACCCTTTCATCTAGAAAAAAATTGTATTAAAACCAATTGAAGTCACTTATTTTTGACTAAAAAACGCACGACAATCTATCAAAAAGTAAAAGATCTGACAAACAAAATGTTCATTTTAATCATTTATTTCTTTAAATGTTAAAAAAACAAGGTAAACAGCTTAGATCCAAGTTTAAAAATGTGCAATATATACATATTTATAAAATAATGATACATTTAACACTAACAATTTTTAGGCAGGTAGTTAAAAACAAAATCTTTGAATCGAGATAAACGTTTTCTCATACCCCAACCAGTAGGCTAAGTTTGATTAAAGCATTTGTAATAGGAAAATGAAGTGATTCTATGCGAGCGTATTCTTTAGACTTTCGTCAGAAAGTTATGTCTACTTATAAAGAAATTCAACATAAGACGGAAGTCTGTAAAAAATTTCAGATTGCAAGGTCAACACTAGATGAATGGATTTTGCTTGAAGAAACAACTCAAGACTTGAAACCTTTACCAGCAATTAGAGTTGGAAGACCTTGTTCTATTATAGACTTAAAAGACTTTGAGGAATTTGTAAGAACAACACCTTTTTCTAAGGTTAGCGAATTACTTGAACCATTTGAACAACGGTTTGGCTACAAAGTTTCATATGCCATTATATGGAGAGGACTTAAAAAAATCGGATGGAAAAAAACATACCAAAATAAAAAATAACTCAATCTCTATTTATCATATTGATAAATACCTAAACGAAAATGTTTATTCGCGTCAGTCGCTCCCTCATCATTTTTACAATATTCTATTGCTGAAGAAAGAATAGCTTTAGACATCAAATTCCACATATCCACACTTAATTTCTTAAGTTTTTCAATAGATTCTGGGCTTAATTCATCTGCAAAAATAGCTTGTTCTAAAAAATTTGTTTTTTGCGTAAGATTACTAATTCCAGCTGCTAGATGATCTGATATATTTTGAGTAAATAAATGTTTACTTTCATCCATTTGAGGATCTGGTGTAAAACTAGAGTTCTGCAAAATAATCTGATCATTTTCTTCGATCACTAAACCAAGCCGTTTAAGTTCCAGTAATATTGATTTAGGGTGCTTCTCAGAAGAGACTTGCTTAACTAAGCTTTCAAAACTTAGGTCTTCCCCATTAAATGGAATTTGAGATGGGAGCTTTTGTCCTATCCACAAACCTATTACGCGAGCAGGAACACTAATAGGCAATTGTTCATTAAATTGATTAATTAACTTATATTCGCCATAGGTCTGACAAAAACCTCTTACATCTCTTCGCCCTAAACCAGATAATAAGCTCACAGCAGAATCAGTCTTTTTTTGCTTAATAGAATCTAGTTCTTTAATAGCTTCATTATAAAATACTATTTTAAGTGCTGCTGAAAACTCTGTATAACCAACACCAGCCTTTATGAGCCAATGAACTAACTCAGGTATAATGCTAATAGCATGCTCTAATGTCGTTTCAGTGTCATGAGACAACATCATCTCTTCCGAACTTACCAAAGTCGATGTTTCTTTACCCATATAGACTCCAAGATTAGATAAAATAGACTTCCCCAATTTGCTCTTATAACTTAGTAAAATTATACTTTTTTAGTATAAGGGATTGTAGGCTTTTTTTTAAAAATGTAGGCTTTTTTTGCGAAAAAATAAATTAGCTTTATTAATTATTTGTTTATTTTATAAGCTGATCTACTCTATTTTTAGTAGATAATTAAACCTATTGAGGTAAATCTCGACAAGTCCAAAATCAATATTAAAAAAGAACTTCCTTTGAATTAACAGTGTACATAAAAGCAAACATTATACAGACTTTAAATTATGTTTTTAAAGAACATCGTTCGCATTGACTTGTGCAAAAGAAAAAATTTTTCATGAGTGAACGTAATTCAGTATTCTTTGAAGAAATTACCAAACATCCTTATATAAGAAATTATTATATAGACTAAACTTAAAAAAATTGCTCCAACACCTCATCCCTTTCTTTCAAACTATTTAAGCTTAAAACCTGTAGCAGCAAACCATCTATCAGGTTTACCACCATGTGAGCATCGAATTTTGGCTCGCGGATTTCCCCGCTAAAAATCAGGTCAAAAATTTCATGGCGCAACCACTTTCGGTATTCAACTGTCATGCGGTAAGCCTTTGGATAAAGCAGTTTTATTTCTAAAATAGCTTTGATTAAAAAATGGTACTGGCTGTTTAAATTAGTATGTAACACAATAATTTCTTTAAGTTTATCTTTTGAACTGTAGTAACGGTTTGAGTAAATGATAGAAAGCACTTCTTCTCTGAGCAGGCTTTTTTGAAAGGCAATGCACATTTCAATCAGGTGTTCTTTAGAGTGGAAATAGTTGTAAAGCGTACCTTTGGCAATTTTGGTTTCTTTAGTAATCAGGTCTACGCCTACATTGTGGAACCCATGCGCCGTAATGAGCTGTATAGCAGTTTGAACGACATGTAGTTTTTTGGAAGAGGTTTCTAAATTTCGCATAGTTTTACCGTTATAAAATTCTTGTTGTTTCTAAATGAGATAAAAAGCCTGTGCCCTTTCTGGGAGAAAAAAAGGCACAGCAAAGCCGTAAGACGGTGCTTGGCACATCTCAAGTTTTTTGTTGCTAAGTTTTAAGTAAAAATGACTAAAGCCTGAAAACCCTACGGCGTTCAAGCTGCTGTAAATTTTTAAGCTGTGTCGTTATAGCTTTTGGCAAAGGCTGCCAAGAAATAATGGATGTGCAAAGCCAACTCCTTTTTATTGGGAGTTCTGCCGACATTAAAATTATGGTGGCAGAACGAAGGGGGTTCGCAGACTGGTCATAGATCCAGCACACCCAAAGGTGTCCCCCTCCGTTCCACCATAGAGGGGGCGCGAGGGTGTACACACTAAAGATATAAAACCTTTAATGCTTCTATGAGACGGTCTGCGACAACCGACTGGCAATGTAGGCCAGCAGGCAAAGGATAGTGCCCAAGTTTATTGCAGTCAAGCATACAAAATGACATTTGTTTTAAAATAGATCATTAAAAAGTAAGGATAAATAATGCCTGAGCTATTGTTAAAGTGGGGTTTATAAACAGACGTTTTTCTTTCCCAAAATGCTAATTTTTCAATACCATTTACACGTTATAGATTTAGTCGTCACTATTTTAATGTACAGAAAAATAGTGACTTTAGAATTAGCTTATGGGCACACGTTTAGCCAGCTTCTTTTGCAAAATAATAATCAATATTGGGAAACCTGCTGCGGAAATTGCACATACCGCCAGTAACGTATTTACACTTTGTGGCGTCATGCCATGGTCTGGTAATAGAAAAGCGGATAAGAAAAATGCAACCGTTGTCAGCAAATACATGATGGATGTCTGTAATGAAGAAAATCCAGCTCGTTGTCGGTCGTTAGGAAACTGCATCGTAACCACTGAAGATGATACCAAACGACTATAAGATGCACCGAGAAATAAACTAATAAATAATGCTGCATGCTGATAGCCAAGCATTGGTATAAGCAAACTCACGATAAAGACTAGAGTCGAAGCTGTAGCCAGTAGTAAAGCAGAAAAACGGGAGGTTAACGCCCCTGTAATTTTTGTAGATACATAGCCCATCACGCCCCCGCTAAAAAATAGCCAAGGCAGTAGGTCTTGCGAAGCGCCCAACTGCTGAATCATTAAGGGTGCCAAAATAGGAATGACCAACATAGGACTAAACTGTACGAGCGCATTAGCAGAAGCGAACAGTAGAGTATCTGCATCTAAAGGCGGCGCACGAAGCGTATCTAAAGAGACTTGGTCTGTGGGTATAAACGATACAATAAGTGGCAATGCCAACACACACAATGCACTTATGAGCCACAAAGCCACATGCCAACCATAGTGAGTGCATAGAAATAATATGGTGGGCATTCCGACAATACTTACTATTGAAAATGATGCAATCACCGTCGCTAACATTTTCCCCCGTAAATTAGGCGGTGCGTTGTTTATTAATATACTGATACCCACACCCATTGTTGTACCACCGACCAACCCTGCACAAAATCGGAGTGTAAGCAGAAGACTAAAACTAGATGTACAGGTAGTCAAAAGTGTTAGTAGGCCTAACAGCGCCATATTAGCAATTAAGAAATTTTTCTTATTGAAGTGATCAATCCAGTAAAAGGCTATAACGCCAGAAAGAACGGCGCCAAGCGTATACATCCCTGAAACATAACCTGAGAATGATACTGGCACTGCGAAATCTGTCGCCATAAAAACAAAAATAGGATTAAACACCATATATTCCAGTGCATTCGTGAACTGGACGAAAGCAATGACAGTGGCTATCCACATGAGGGCTTTATGATTAAATGTCTGTTTGGCTAGGGACATCGCAGTAACCTATAGATAAAAGATGTCCGAGTTTAACTGCTATCAATAGTATTGATTATATGGTAAAAATTGCATTTATTATTATCAAATATGAGACAATTGATGCGTCCGGCTCTGGATTTTAATACCCTGAAAGTGTTCGTTGCTGTGGTTGAAAGAGAAAGTTTTGTGGGTGCATCGAAACTCCTTGAAATGCCAACATCAAACGTGAGTCGCTGTATTTCTCAGTTAGAAGAAAAACTCGATCTTCAGCTCATTGAGCGCAGCACCCGACATATGAAAGTCACTCAGGCGGGGCAGCTACTCTATACCAGAGCAAAGCCATTACTCGAAGCGCTTGAGCAAACGGAGACAGAGTTAACGTTGCGGCAAATGCAGCTCAAGGGTCCTTTACGAATCTGTATTCCCACTGAAATAGGCCCTGCATTGCTAGGTTCTGTGATTGCAGAATTTGCCTGTCAGTATCCCGAACTAGAAATAAGCTGTGTCACAAATTTGTCAGGTTTTGAGTCTCTACGAGATGATCTGGATTTAGCTATTATTATTAGCCGCGGTCAAATGGATAATAGTGACTACATCGCTCGTCATCTGGTGACTATCCCTTGCACCATTGTGGCAGCCCCTTCTCTCATTCAGCGTTATGGCACCCCTACTCATATCCAGCAATTTGAAGAATTACCTTGTATTACAACAGTCAGTGCACTCAAAGGTGCTCCTTGGCAATTTGTTAATAAAAAGGGGGAATTCGAGACCATCAAGGTTAAAGGACACTATCGGGTAAACAGCGGAGAAATGGCAGGCCAAGCTGCTGTAGCAGGGATCGGGTTTGCAATTTTATCGAAACACGCTTGCCAACCTTATATTAGTGACGGTCGCCTCATCGAGATTGAATTTGAACAAGCAGTAGCGCCACTGCAATTGTTTGCACTTTATTCAGATCGCCGTTATTTGCCTGCTAAAACAAGAGCGCTTATCGATTTCATACAGCAGAAATTGGGGCATGTATCCTTATAAAACCTGTCATTTCACATGCATTCTGAAATCGACATATTTAACTATGTCAGTTTTATCAGGACTGCCAATCGTCAGTCTGTCTTATACTCAAACTGCTCAGGGCACTTTCTTTTTGTTGCTTATTTCCTCGCTCATTTTAGGAATCCTTTTTGCGAATCAGTCTCAATTTGTTAAGATGGCAACCGTGAGAAATTAAGTTAAGCTCTTACACACTGTTGACTCAATTTTGACATAAAAAAGGTACATGAAAAGGTATACTTTTTTCTTAGATTAAGTCCAATTCACACAGAAGTTATTAGAATTGGTTAGATGACCAACCGTAAAATATTATTGCTTTTTTTAAGGGTTTATTACGCATGAATAGCGCTGAAATCATGGCCGATCTCTCTAACCACACTCCAATGATGCAGCAATATCTCAAGGTCAAAAAAGATTATCAACATGCGTTGCTGTTTTATCGTATGGGCGACTTTTATGAACTTTTCTTTGAAGACGCACACTTAGCAGCCAAACTTTTAGGAATTACCCTAACCCATCGTGGTAAAGCAAACGGCAACCCGATTCCAATGGCGGGTGTTCCTTACCATTCAGCCGAAGGTTATCTTGCTCGCCTTGTCAAAGCAGGTCGCACAGTAGCCATTTGCGAACAAGTGGGTGAAGTTACTGGTAAAGGCCCTGTCGAGCGTAAAGTTGTTCGTATTCTGACCCCTGGTACATTAACCGACGACGCACTACTCACAAGCTATCAGTCATCCAACCTTGTTGCGTTATGTATTCATCAAAATCAAATCGGTTTTGCTTTGCTCGACTTAAGCGCGGGTATTTTTAAAGTTCAGCAACAAGACTACAAACCTGAACAACTTCCAATTGAACTTGCTCGCCTCATGCCAAGTGAAATCTTGATTGATGAAGATCTGGTTGATCCAAATATTATTGAACAAATTAAAAAGCATTTAGATTGCCCTGTAACCAAGCGTCCAAATGTAGACTTCAATTTAAATAACGCACAAAAAACCTTATGTGATCAGTTCTCAGTATCAACGCTTTCTGGTTTTGGACTCGACACATTACCGTTAGCTAAGGCTGCCGCGGCAGCTCTAATTCACTACGCTAAAGAAACTCAGAAAACGGCGTTACCGCATATTCGTTCTATTCTTTTAGAACAAAGCACAGACTTTATTGCGCTTGACCCGATTACACGCCGTAATTTAGAAATTATTGAACCTTTATTTGAACATGGCACGTCATTATTCCAACTGGTAAATGACTGCCAAACTGCAATGGGTGGCCGTTTACTCAGTCGTACACTCATGCAACCTGTTCGTGATACGGCGTTACTCGATGCCCGCTTAGATGCAATTGAACAACTCATTCAAGGCTATCACGAAACTCCTGTTCGTTTAGTGCTTAAAGAAATTGGCGATATTGAACGTGTTCTTAGCCGTGTTGCGCTGGGTAGTGCTCGACCACGCGATTTAGTTCAGCTTCGTCATGCTTGCGCACAAATTCCATTTTTAAGAAATGCTTTAACGCCTGTTATTCAATCAAAAAAATCCAAGTTATTAATTCAACTCGATCAAGAACTTGGTGACTTTAAATCGTTACATCAGCATTTAATGGCAGCCATTGTTGAAAACCCACCTGTATTACTTCGTGATGGCAATGTAATTGCAGAAGGATATGATGCGGAACTCGATGAACTGCGCCAAATTCGTGATCATGCAGGTCAATTCCTGATTGATTTAGAAATAAAAGAGCGTGAACGTACGGGCATTAATACCTTAAAAATCGGCTATAACCGTGTGAGTGGCTACTACATTGAGCTTACGCGTGCTCAAGCTGAACAAGCCCCTGCCGACTATATTCGCCGTCAAACTTTAAAGAATGCCGAGCGTTACATCACACCTGAGCTAAAAAGCTTTGAAGATAAAGTTTTATCAAGTGAGTCTCGTGCATTAGCACGTGAAAAAGCGTTATTTGAAGCTTTACTTGAAAACCTCCGTGAAAATATTGCTCACCTACAAATGATGAGTTCGGCAATTGCGCACATTGATGTAATTGCAAACTTTGCTTATCAAGCACGTTTAAATAATTGGGCGCGACCTGAATTTACCCCAGAAACCGGTATTAAAATTCAAGGTGGTCGTCATCCTGTTGTTGAAGCATTAAACAAAGCACCATTTACACCAAATGATACTTTCCTTGATGCTCAGCACCGCATGGCAATTATTACTGGGCCGAACATGGGTGGTAAATCTACCTTTATGCGTCAAACCGCATTAATTAGTTTACTGGCTTACTGCGGTAGTTATGTTCCTGCGCGAGCTGCCAAGCTTGGCCCAATTGACCGTATTTTCACACGTATTGGTTCAGCCGATGATTTGTCGACAGGTAAATCAACATTTATGGTTGAGATGACTGAAACTTCACAAATCTTGCACCATGCAACCAATCAGTCTTTGGTGTTAATGGATGAAGTTGGCCGTGGTACCAGTACCTACGATGGACTTTCTTTAGCATGGGCTTGTGTGGTTGATTTAACCAAGCGCGTAAAATGCTTATGTCTATTTGCCACGCACTATTTCGAATTGACTGAGTTAGGTAGTGAAGCAGGTATTGATAACTATCATGTGACGGCGCAAGAGCTTAACGGCAACCTGATTTTATTGCATAAAGTTCAACAAGGCCCTGCAAGTCAAAGTCATGGTTTACAAGTTGCGAAATTAGCTGGTATTCCTGCCAATGTCATTAAAGAAGCTCAAAAACGTTTACGCATTTTAGAGAAGCAACAACAGCAACACTTACAAACTAGTGTTCAAGATGATTTGTTTGCAACTTTAGATTCAAATGCTAAATCAAGTACGCAAGTCATAGAGAAAGTGATTGAAATTGAAGTGCCTTCACCTGCCCTAGATTTGCTTAAGCAAATTGAAGTCGATAACTTGACACCTCGCCAAGCACTTGAACAACTTTATGAACTAAAAGCTGCACTTAAATCATAATCATTGATTGAGCAAACATGTCTATGGGCATGTTTGCTCTTACTTTAAGGAGAATAAAATTTCTATTTTCTTAAGGCCACTACAATACACAGAGATCGATTTAATTTGGCAACACATTAGTCGACGTGAACTCATTACCCAACTCTATATACAAAAACAAGAACAACTCGAATTAACAGATTGTTTTTACGATGTTGAAAATTGGGATGACTATCATTTAGAAAATGACCCACCGAAGTTAAAAGAACTCTATCAACAAGGTGCTTCATTTGTAGGTGCTTTTAATACATCTGAAAAATTAGTTGGCATTAGTGTCGTGTCGAATCAACACATTGCTGATTATCCAGATGCAAAATTACTGCAATACTTTTATGTCGATGCAGACCAGCAAGGTCAAGGTATTGGAGCAAAGCTCATGCAGGCAGCCAAAGAGTCAGCTAAGCAACTGGGCGCGCTGCAACTTTATATTTCAGCCACACCGAGTAAACGTACTGTCGACTTTTATATCAAGCATGGCGCAGTAGTATTAGGACATCCAGATCAGCACTTATGGGAGCTTGAACCAGAAGATATTCATTTACTTTACCTACTTTAAGTCTCGATATTTAAAGTTTTTTTGGGTATCAGTTCGACATAAAGTTAAAATTTAAAACTGAAAGTTGTATTTAAGGTATCTAATCAAATAGATACCTTGACCTAAATGACATTTGCAACTATATGCAAAAATTTATTCAAACTGTTGTTTTTTAAAACATATTATTATCTTAATTTTACAATTTGGCTATTCTCAAGCTCACAACATTGTTTTAAATATCAATGTATTAACTTATCTTCATATGTATAAATAAACAATATCAATAAAAGCAATTGTTTGTTTACCCCTTTTTTGCCTAAAATAAGCTATTCGAAATGAAACCATATTTTTTAGGTAGCTGTCGCCATGACCTTTGTTGTCACTGAAAATTGTATTAAATGTAAATACCAAGATTGCGTAGAAGTTTGTCCTGTAGACTGTTTTTACGAAGGTCCGAATTTCCTAGTGATTAATCCGGATGAATGTATTGACTGTGCATTGTGTGAACCAGAATGCCCTGCAAATGCAATTTTCTCTGAAGATGAGTTACCAGAAGGTCAGGAAGTATTTATTGAATTAAATGCAGATCTTTCTCAAAAGTGGCCTAACATTACTCAAATTGGTGACCAACCTGCTGACCGTGAAGAATGGAACGGCAAACCAGATAAGTTACAGTATCTAGAAAAATAATTTCAAAAAAGATCAGCAAGCGCTGATCTTTTTTATACCCTATTCAAACATTTCATTGCAAATTCCTCGTAATTTGTGCACTGTTTTGCATTAAAATAAGCGCAATATTTATTAAGCTTTTGATTTTTCTTATGCGGAAGTTTTTGCAGAGTATGTTGCCCTTATGCATAATCCCAGCGATTATGGTAGGTTGCGTCAGCTCTCCCCAACACACAACAACAGGCAAAACCTCTCCAAACGGTAAACGCATTTTTATTCCTCAAGAGCGCGTTATTATCGAACGTCCTATTCCACCTAAAGTTGAGCCTGCTTCTTATCGTGCCTGGTTAAATACTGGCGATCATTATGAGCGTGTACGAGAATATGAAAAATTTCTAGCGCGTAATAATGTTGCAGGCATCGTACCAAGCTTTGAATTATTAAGATCAGCGCGTGATTGGCAAAAGTGCGGCAGCTCGGAATATGCTGTACCAAACCGCGAACTTTGGAATAATTCTTTATCGACCTTACGTGTCTTTAAATATTTAATTGCGGCAAAAGTTCTAACTGACTTTGAAGTAACCTCGGTGTATCGTGATTTACCTTTAAATCAGTGTGCTGGTGGTGCAAGTTCGTCTAAGCATTTGTTTAACTCAGCCATCGATTTTCGTATTGGACCAGAAATTCCACAGCCACAAGACTACGCATTTATTGAAAATACAAAGTTTAAATTGTGTCAATTCTGGGCTCAACATGGCCAAAGTTTAAACCTAGGTATTGGTTTATATAGTTCAGGACAAATCCATATTGATACTCAAGGCTATCGTACTTGGGGGCCTGACTTAACCCGTAATACTTCAATGTGTAATTTTTAAAATTATTATCCCCTAATACACTTTTGTATTAGGGGATTTTTGTTGTTCTCATTTATATAACCCAATAAGAAAAACGCTGAAATTAATTACGAATTTGTACATTCCATAATCAACCAAAATTTCTTAATCCGAAGATTTTTGCACTCTAGTCATAAACGTTTAAAATACGCCTATCAACATACAGGTAAATTTGACTATGCAGCAGTTGTGGACAGACATTGACGAATATATCGACTCACATTTAATTCCCGAAGATCCTCGACTCGACTTTGCATTAAAAAATACCGACGAACACGGCTTTTCAAATCATCTTGCGGTTGCCCCCAACCAAGGGATGTTCTTGCAAATGCTTATTCAGATGAATAATTGCAAGCGTGTTCTAGAAATTGGAACTTTTGCAGCCTACAGTACCATTTGGCTAGGACGTGCCCTGCCTGAAGATGGTTATTTACTGACTATTGAAGGCCGTGATACTCATGCAGAAATGGCTCAAAAAAATATCGACCATGCGAATCTTCCTGTAAAAGTTGAGCTAAAAGCAGGCCGTGCTGCCGATATTCTTTCAGCAATTGACCCACAGTCAATTCAACCTTTCGATTTTATATTCATTGATGCCGATAAACAGGGTTATCCTGAATATTTGGAACTCAGCTTAAAATTTTCAAAATCAGGCACGATTATTGTGCTAGACAATGTCATCCGTGGTGGCGATATTTTAAATCCTGAAAACAAAAAACCGAGTATTGAAGGTATTCGCGAAACATTTAAAGCCCTCGAAAATCATCCGCAAATTCTGTCTTGCACAGCTTTACAAACGGTTGGCTCAAAAGGTCATGATGGTTTCGCTATAGCGATTGTGAAATAATGATCAAAAAATCATCTTTTTTATTTTATTATTTATAATCAATAGATTACTTTTATTACCCTCGCTTTTCCATATAGTTATCCACAACATTTGCGGATAACTATATGCAAATCTGATCATTTAGCCACAAGTAAAGGCACAGTTGCATTTCGGAATATCGTCGTTGCGATACTGCCCAAGAAGAACTGATGAATCTTGCTATGACTAAATGCACCAAGCACAATAATTTGAATACCATGCTCTTGTTGATATTCAAGAATATTCTGAGCTACATCACCATAGCGATAAACAGTGACAACCTCTAGACCAGCTTGTTTAAGATAATGCTCAGGTTCATTTAATATTTCAGGATGATCACCCACATACACTAAATGGCATTGTAAAGTCCGTAATAGATCACTTTGGGCAATACGACGCATCATCTTTTGACATGTTGGTGAATATTCATAGGCGAAAATAAAACGTGTTGGCACTTTAAAGTTTTCACCAATGGTCAACACTGTACAATTTGCGCCACGAATGAAATTTTCAACATTACTACCAATAGGTTTATGCTTTTCAGCTGCTCTTTCGCCAACTCGACCTAAAATAACAATGTCATTTTCATCGAGGAGATTAAAGCTTTGCTCTAAAAAATCACCCTTTTCTTGAATTTTTGAGCATGTAATTCCGTGTTTTTCTTTAATTAGGTCAGAAATATGTCTGAGTAAATTATTGCTGTAATCTAAAGCGAGTTCACTTTGTTTTTGCTCTAATTCAGCTAACTCTTTAAGCAACATCGCATTGCTTTCAAAGCCGATTACCCCACTAATCTCACCAAGGTGATAACTTGCTGGGTAGTAATCTAGAATTTGTAATAATACAAGCTCTCGTCCAGTTGCTTTTGCAACCCACGCTGCTGCATCTGCAATAGCATTAATACAAGGTGATGAGTCAATACACGCAATAACACGGTTCATTGTTTGCCTCTCTTCTTCAGGTCTATTTGCCTTGGAGATTTTTCTATAACTTAGCTTTAACTTAACATAGATAAAAATCTGTATGTTAAGGTTTATGTATTAAAATCCACTTTTTTGTTTAAAGATCAAACATTTTATTACACTCTTAAGACTGTATTACTCTCTTAAGCGAATAAATTTTGCTGGGTTTCCCCCCACAATATGATAGGGTTCGACATCCTTAGTCACCATACTATTCATACCAATAACGGCATGTTTTCCAATTTTAATACCGTCTTTTATTCCTACATGTGCACCTAACCAAACATCTTGCTCAATTTCAATTCCCTGAGACCGAACAGGCTGTTGGTAAAGTGGACGGTCTAGTTGCATACCATGATCAAATGCATAGAGATGGCAATAAGCAGCTATACGAACTTGATCATGTAGTTTGATGCCAGCTCGCCCACCATCTAAAATACAATGATGGTTAATTGCGACTTCGTTACCAATCTCAAGCGGCCCATGCAAGCTGCTGTCGGCTGCAATAAAGCAATTATCACCAATCTTAATTTTTCGACCAGGCTCGGCAAAAATATGAGCTAAAGGTGAAATAAAACAGTTCTCACCAATCTCGACTGTTTCCATATCCATTAAATAAGCCTGATATTCTTTTTGCCACTCTTCAGCCCATGCACGGTTTTTAGGTTTTAGCGTCCAATATAACCATGGCATATAATTTAAACGATGTTTATGTTGCTCACGGTACTTGAGTAAGGAGTCAGTCATCAGTTAATTCCTCCTCAACTTTTAATTCTTCACGACCACGCGTCACGTCGCGAAGTTTCAAAGCAAGTGGTTCAATTTGGTGGACTTGTAGTCTAGCTTCAATATCTACACCTGTTGCGGTATAAGTTTCTTGGTATTCTATTTGATGCTGTGAAAGTTCATATTGAAAAATAGCCCATTCATTAAAATGACAAGAAAAGTGAATGGTTTTCTTTGCAATGAGTTCAATTCGTTCAGCTAACAATAAGGATTGCCCTGCACAACCACCATAAGCCCGTACTAAACCACCAGTTCCCAGTTTTATACCACCATACCAGCGGTTCACCATGACGATGATATTCGTTAAGTCGTTACCTTCAATAGTCGCCAAAATTGGCCGCCCTGCCGTACCAGATGGCTCGCCATCATCATTAAACCGGACATTATGTCCAATTTTCCACGCCCAACATTGATGTGTGGTCGATATATCTTTATTGAGTTCTAAAAATTCTTTTACTTGTTGCTCATTTTCTACTGGCGCAGCAATTGCCTGAAATCTACTTTTTTTAATTTCTTCTTCAAAGGTAACAGGTGACGCAATCGTAAAAGCCATAAAACAAATAAAGCATAATAAAAATCAAATTATAGCGTGAATTTAATAGAAGCAAACCCATAAAAAAGCCCCGAATTTCGGGGCTTTTACTATTATCTTTCTCGTAATGCTTCTTTCGCTTTATTAAACGGCTTCAGCAAGTAATCCATTACAGTTTTCTCACCCGTACGAATATCTACAGTTGCCACCATACCCGGTGTAATACCAAAAGCTTTACCTTGTTTGTTGTAGAGCTTATCTGTATCAGTGCGGATATAAACACGATAGTAGAACTGATCTTGTTTAACTTCATCACGAATCGTGTCTGGAGAAATAACGGTAACTTTACCTTTTAAACCACCATAAATTGAATAGTCATAAGCTGTGATCTTCACCAAAGCTTCTTGACCCGGACGAATAAATGCAATGTCACGTGGCAAAATACGCGCTTCAATAAGCAATTGTTCATCAATTGGAACAATGGTCATTAACTTGCCATTTTGCGGGATAACACCACCATGCGTTGTCACAGTAATTTCTTTTACAACACCTCGCACAGGCGCTCTAAATACAGCACGATCTAAACTGTCACTACGGCCTAGTACGATTTGTTGTTGAGTTTGGCTATCTGTATTGGCTTTAGATAACTCTTCACGAGCCTTCACATAATACTGGTTACGTGCATCGTTCATTTTATTTTGCAAATCATTTGCTTCACGACGTAAACGTAAAACCTCAACTTCACTCGCTGCGCCTTTCGCAACTAGCGGCTCTGTCATTGCCAGCTCTTGCTGAACCAATTTTAAGGCTTGTCTTAAACCAGATAATGTCTGTTCAAGATCAGCTCTACGAGACTCATACAACGCTGTTTCTTCGTGTACAAGTTTAGGGTCTTTTGCAACGATTTCAGGGAAGACTAACGGTGTGCCATTCACTTCTGCACGTAAACGCGCTGATGTGGCCTGAGCTGCAATTAATAAAGATCTAGACTCACCCACATTTGACGCAAAACGCGTTGGGTCTAACTGAGCAAGAATTTCACCCTTTTGAACAATATCGCCTTCTTGCACATTCAGTTTAGTTAAAATACCGCCTTCTAATGATTGAATCACCTGCTCTTTAGATGATGGAATTACTTTACCTGTACCTGTTGACACTTCTTCTAACTGAAAAAACCATGCCCAAACAAACAAACTAATGAGTCCAATACCTACAATCCAAATCACTAAACTGGCACGTGGTAATGGTGGTTCAGTATAAGATACATTCATTGAACGGGTGAGTTCTTGTTGTGGTTCGCTCATGAATTATCCCCCTTGGCTTACTTGTTTTTGTTGGGCTAATGATTGATTAAGTACTTGATCTCTTGGTCCATCCATCACGATCTTGCCCTCATTCACGACAATAATACGATCGACCAGTTCTAAAACAGCGCGACGGTGTGTCGCCACAACCAATGTTCGATGTGCCAACCACCCTTTAAGGTGATCAATCAGTTGCTTCTCTGCTACATCATCAATCGCTGCTGTTGGTTCATCGAGTAAGAGAATATTAGGTTGACGGATTAATAAACGTGCAAGCAATAAGGCTTGTCTTTGACCGCCAGAAAAACCAACGCCACCTTCTAAAATAAGGTGATCAAGTCCTTCTTTTTTCTCTTGAACAAAAGGAAGTGCCCCTGTCACAACCAATGCACGAAGAATGTCTTCATCCGTTGCAAGCGGTGCGCCTAAGGTTAGATTTTCACGAATCGTACCGTAAAATAAATGAGCATTCTGGTTAAGTAAGCCCATATCACGACGTACATCAGATGGGTCAATTAAAGAAAGATCTAGACCATCTAAATGCACAGCGCCTTGAACTGGAACCTGCATACCAGATAAAAGTTGAAGCAAGGTCGACTTACCTGCACCATTACGACCTAAGATTGCAATTTTTTCACCCGCACGAATCTGCAAATGGCGAATCGCAATACTTGGTTTTGTGTCATCGTCAGTGTATTGGAACAATAGATTTTTTAATTCATAATTTCCGTTTAAGACAGCCTTATGTACTAAATGAGAGCGATCAGCCTGATCGATCGAACGTTGCATGAGTTCATCAAGGCTTTGTTTGGCAACTTTTGCTTGCTGTAAACGACCTAATACCCCTGTAATTTGGGCAATCGGCCCCAGCATACGTGAAGATAAAATTGAACATGCCACTAACGCACCTGTGGTCATTTCGCCATCCATCACGGCAAAACAGCCAACTAAAACCACAATGGCATAGGTTAGACCCTGAATCATTTGGGTCCAAGCCATCAAGGTACCCACAATTTTACGCTGTTTCATACCGATATCGGCTGAAACTTCATTCATGTGATTCCACTGGTTTTGGAAACGTGACTCAGCGCGTAATAGTTTAATGTCTTCAATACCTTGCACCGCTTCCACAAGAATTGCGTTACGGATTGAAGATTCTCTCATACCCTCTTGTGCCAGTTGTGCCAGCTTCTTCTGTACCAAAATACCCGGCAAAATCATGAGAGGCACAACAAGCAACATTACCCAGAATAATTTGCCGCCAATAATGGCAAAAATAGTAATGAATAAGAAAAAGAATGGAAAATCTGCAATTGCACTAATGGTGGTTGACGTCACCAGTTCACGAACACCTTCAAGTTCACGAATCTGGGAAATAAAACTACCTGTAGATTTTGAACGTTCCTTATTTTTAATTCTTAGGGCGTGGCCAAACACACGATCCGAAACACGTAAGTCAGCACGTTTACCGATAATATCGGATAAATAGACCCTTGAAACGCGTAAGGTAAACTCAAAAAGAGCTGCAATCAGTACACCACCTGCCAAAACCCACAAGGTCGGAATTGACTGTGATGGTACAACACGGTCATAGACCTGCATGGAGAAAATAATGGTTGCCAGTGCCAAAATATTGGCAATTAAAGAGGCAAACATAATATCGATGTAACGCTTCCAGTCTCTTAAAACAATTGACCAGAACCAGTTTGCTTCGTATGGCTTGATATATTCATCAATACGCGCATCCGGAATAGACATTTCAGGGCGCAAGATATAGACATTCTTAAGTGTCGTTTTCAGTGCTTCTAAAGATAAGTTCTGAGAAAGACCTTGATCTCCACTGAACTGAATACTGACATTTCCTTGCGTATCCGCCTTATCAATAACCCCGACTTGTCCATCATTAAACTCCACCATAACCGGTAAACGCCATGGGTTTAATAAGTCTAACGAGAATGGTGCCTTACGAAGGTTTAACCCGACCTGACGCGTCATTAACTGCAAGATGTCATCAAGATTCTGGTTTTGGTTCCAATCAAGTTGTAAGCGAATTCTTTCTTCTGACGGTTCTATTCGGTAATGTTTGGCAATAGTTAAGACCGCCTGTAACCAAGGCTGGTAATTTATTTTTGTCATCATGGTTGTACTTCGAACCCCTGAATTGAAATATTATTTAAGCCGTAGGCTTGGCGGGAACGTCCTGTTGCTTCAATGTACTGAACAATGCTGTTATAAATGTCATAGCGTGCTGATTCGAGTTCTGAGTTGGCACTGTGAATAGCTTGTTCGGCATTTAATAAATCGACCAGTGAACGAGTACCAAGCTTGTATTGTTCTTGGTAAAGTTCACGTGTACGAACCGTGGTTGCTTGGCGACTTACCAAAACCTGCATTTGACGCTGTTTATTCTCAATCTGTTCGCGACTGGTTCGAATTTGATCCAGCACATCCATATATACTGAATTTACTTTAGCTTTCGCAGCTTCTTCAGCGTAACTTGCCATTTTTACCTGTGAAGCAGTTGCCCCACCTTGATAAAACTGACTCGTTGCTTCTAGCATGACTGAGCTATATAAACCGTTATCTTTATCGTTATTTGGATTTTTACCATTAATGGCCTGACTAACTGAGCCTTTTACAGCTAAGGTCGGATAGCGAGTTAAACGGGTTTGTTCTTTTTGCGCTTTAGCAACCTCAACACTTGCCTGTGCGGCAATCATTTTAGGAATAGTATTAAACTCAGGCTCACCATATAGGTCAGATTGCTTCACTAAATCATCAGAAATAATCCAACCTGTACGAGTAACATCAGCACCCAATAATGTTCTTAAATGCTGTTGATACTGACGTAACAATGATTGTTGGGCAATTAAAGTTGATTGTGCAGCTTGTAAGTATGACTGTGCCTGAATTGGGTCAGCTTGACTCGCGACACCTGCATTTGCACGCAGGTTAGCAATATCTTGAATTCTTTGAATACCTGCAATTTGCTGCTCAGCAATTTTATTAAGTTGCAGATAACGCTGAATATTGACGATAGTCTGCGCAACATCAAGCGCGAGGGTATCTACGCTGACCAGAACGTTTGCTTGTTCCACCTGAACTTTAGCTTGTTCAACGCTTACACCTGATTTGATTTTACCAAAATCAAAAAGCATTTGAGTGGCAGTTAAAGTGAGTAGCTGCCTTCCTCGTTCTCCAGTGGTCAAGTCACCAGTTGAGACACCTCCGGCAAGTTGGGGATAGTAACCAGCTTTAGCAACGTCAACTCCTGAATTTTGACCTGCTAAAGTTGCAATAGATTGTGAAATATCCGGACTACGCTGAATCGCAATTTTTACTGCATCTTGCAATGTCAGTTTTTTAGAGGGCAAGGCGTTAAAAGATGAAGCCGAATTGTCATTAAGTTGAACAGTTGGAAATTCCTGCACAATAGAACGATCTAGCTTAAAATTACTAAGATCTTGCATCTTGGCTACTTTAAAATCATCACTACTTTTCGGGACAAAAAGTTGTGACAAGTTATCTTTCAGGGTGTGATATTGCTCACTTGGTTTAGCAGCATATATCACGACAGGTACATGTAGTGAACTTAAAAGCATTAGCCCTTTCAGGAAAGCTTGCTTTCTACATTTCCCTTTCTTTCTTTTCTGGTTATATCCAATCATGCTTATCTTGTTGATGTTGTTTGTTATCGTTTAAAAGCATCTCCATTCTACAGAGTTTTTTAGTTAAAACAGCATAATTGGCGGAATAAATCACACATTATTTTTTTATTAAATGAGTGGTATATATTATTGTTTTTATTTACAAAACCTCCAAAAAACAAAAAAGAGGCCTTGACCTCTTTTTAACCAAACAGATTAGTGGCTTTAACTAAACTGTAAAATCATCACCCAAATAGACTTTACGAACTTGTTCATCGTCTAAAATCTCTTGTGGCGTACCTTCTGCAATTACTGAGCCTTCACTCACGATATATGCACGCTCACAGATTGCTAAAGTTTCACGAACGTTATGATCTGTAATGAGTACGCCAATGCCACGATCTTTTAAGGTCTGAATAATGTCTTTGATATCACCGACTGAAATTGGATCGACACCCGCAAATGGTTCATCTAAAAGCATAAATTTAGGGTCAGCTGCTAAAGCACGTGCAATCTCTGCACGGCGACGTTCACCACCCGATACACTCATTCCTAATGAATCTTTAATATGACTAATTTTAAAGTCATTTAATAACTCATGAAGACGTTGTTGACGTTGCTGTTTATTCAAATCTTTACGCGTTTCTAAAATCGACATAATATTTTCAGCAATTGTCAGTTTTCTAAAAATAGAGGCTTCTTGAGGTAAATAACCAATACCTTTACGTGCACGCTCATGCATCGCCAAATCGGACATATCTAAGTCGTCAAGATGGATCTCGCCTTTATCCATGCGTACCAGTCCAACGACCATATAGAAGCTCGTCGTTTTACCAGCGCCATTAGGACCAAGCAAACCAACAATCTGTCCACTTTGCATACTAAAAGAGACGTCTTTAACTACCCAACGCTTACTATAGTTTTTTGCTAAGTGCTTAATACACAAAGTTTGCGGTTGTTGAAGAGCTTGCTGCATTAGTCACGCGCTCCTGGGAAACTTTTTGAACTTGACGGTGGAATAATAATTTGTACGCGGTTTGAAGAAGAGCCTTGAGCTTCGACATCACCTTTATTCATACTATATTTCAGAGAGTTACCACGAATACTTGAACCATCTTGATATAAATATGCACCACCAGACAAAGTAATAATGCCAGTATCAGCATTATAAACAATGGTCTGACCCTCACCACGCGCTAAGCCTTTATTCGCGTTCACTTGCTGCTGAAACTTAGCAGGTCTCCCCTTTGCAGTGATAACCTGAATTTCACGTTTCGAGTTAAGATTAGCAACAATCGAATCTGCTTGTAGCTTCATCGTACCTTGCTCAATCACAACATTACCGGTATAAGTCGTCAAACCAGTTTTTTCATTATATGTTGCGCGGTCTGCAACCAATGAAATTTGTTGATTACGGTCAGACGGCAAAGCAAACGTCGAAGCAGATGTTAAAGCAACGAATGTAATTACCGCAGCTTGTTTTAGGAAAGCTGAAGAACGTTTTAAATTAAGACTTTGGTGCATACTTTCCTCGAATATTAAAAAATTCGTACTGACCGTTATTCAAATTGCCTTTTAATCCTTTACTCACAAACTCGCCTTGTGGAGACTGAACAATCACTTGATGATTGGTTTCAATATCTTTGTTTTTTGGATAGGCAGTTAACTGATCGGTTTGAAACTCAATTGTTCCTTGAGGTGCAATCTTAGTTGCAACCACATCACCCGATAAGACAACCTTTTGATTATCATCATAGCCATAAGCTTGTTTAGCAAAGAATGTTGCATCAACTTTACCTAATTTATACATAGAGGCATTAAGTTGATCCAACTTCGACGTTTTTTGTTGCATATCCTGTTCAAGCTGACGAACTTCAGCACGAACATACAAATTGCCTTTGTCATCAGTTTGAGTCAAATGGACGCCCTGCGCCGAATAAGTCATATTCTTCGCCGAACCAATGTCCAGTTTTTTTGCCTTGCCACTATAGTAGTAGTAACCACCACTTACAGCAGCAACCACTACAGCAACAATATATAAAACTCTGGTATCCATGAGCAGGAATAGCCTACCTTTTTAAGTAATCTTGTTATTAATGCGGTACTGCAAGATATTTTTCAAGAAGTTCTTGGTAAATGCCTTTTGCGATCAGCAACATATCACAGACTTCACGTACAGCTCCACGACCACCCATCGCTTGGGTAACCAAGTGTGCACGGCGACGCACTTCTTCATGTCCATTTGGCACAGTAACGTTCATTCCTGCAATCGCAAAAGCCGAAAGATCAGGCCAATCATCGCCCATATATAAGCAATCAGAAGGCAAAATATTAAACTGTGCACAAGCTTCGCGAAGTGCTGAGCCTTTGTCTTCACGACCCTGAAAAACAAGGTCCACACCCAAATCAGACATTCGTTTGTCAACGATATTACTTTTTCGACCAGTAATGATAATGACTTTCATACCTGCTTTTTGAACAAGTTTCATGCCTAAACCATCACGAATATCGAATGATTTAATTTCATCACCCGTATTGGTTAATGTAACAAAGCCATCGCTCAAAATACCATCAACATCCAGAACCAATGCCTGCAAATGACGTGCTTGTTCTAACAATGCATACGATGCCATGAATTAATTCACCCCTGCCTGAATAAGGTCATGCATACTAATTACACCAATCACTTTGTTTTGGTCATCGACCACCACAAACTGACTAATTTTTTTCTGGTTAAGCTGTTGTAACGCTTCTACAGCACGTGCTTCTTGAGAAATAGTTGACGGTTTTTTTGTCATCACATCAGAAACAGGTAAATTCACATCAAAACCTTGCTGTTTATCAATGAGGCGACGTAAGTCACCATCTGTAAAAATACCGAGCAAATGATCTTGTTCATCAACAATCGTCGTTAAACCCAAACGCTTATTCGAAATTTCATAAAGCACTTGATTCATTGGGGTTTCTGGCGAAACTTTTGGTAGCTCATCGCCTGTATGCATTAAATGTTTTACATGTAAAAGTAAACGCTTACCCAATGCTCCAGCCGGATGCGAACGAGCAAAATCATCAGCAGTAAAACCACGTGCTTCTAGTAATGCAACGGCCAAAGCATCACCTAATACTAATGTTGCCGTCGTACTTGATGTAGGTGCCAAACCTAAAGGACAAGCTTCATCAGACTCACCTAAAGTTAAAGCAATATCCGCATTTTGTGGCATTGGGCCTTTATCAGTACGGCTAATCGTAATCATAGGTACGCCAAGATGTTTAATCAGCGGCATGAGCATCATGATTTCATCACTTTTTCCAGAGTTGGAAATTGCAATAAGCACATCACCACGAACCAACATACCTAAATCGCCATGGCCTGCTTCACCAGGATGCATAAAGAAAGACGGCGTCCCTGTAGAGGCAAATGTTGCCGCCATTTTTCGACCAATATGCCCAGATTTACCCATACCTGTAATCACAACACGACCTTTACACTGCAACAGTACTTCGCAAGCACGGTTAAAACGGTCATCAATTTGTGTTGCTAATACATCTATGGCTTGTTGCTCAATGCGCAATGTAGCTAATGCACTGCTTTGGAAATCTGTAGGATTAGGCATACGAGTGTGACTCAAAATAATTGATCTGATCTCTCTATTGAGATCGGTGATTTTAATCAAAAGATTTGGGGGCATTCTAGCATAACTCAATCAGTTACACGTTTTTAAATGTATAAGATTTCACAAGCTTATAAAATTAATGCATAAAACTTTTTTAAAAATGATGCATAAGTTATGATGTAACACTATTTTTGTTGAGTGTTTGAAAACCCTTATGCAACCATTTGTTTTATATAACTCTGAGCAACGAAAAAAAGTTGAATTTGTACCTCGCAAAGAAGGTCACATCGATATGTACGTCTGCGGTATGACCGTTTACGACTACTGTCATATCGGACACGCTCGAGTTATGGTTGCATTTGACTACATTATTCGTTTCTTACGTAGTCAAGGGTGGAATGTTCGCTACATTCGCAACATTACTGATATTGACGACAAAATCATCAAACGTGCTCAAGAAAATGGTGAAACCATCCAACAGCTCACCACTCGTTTCATCGATGCTATGAATGAAGATGCAGCCAATTTAGGTTGTGCTGCACCCGATGAAGCACCGAAAGCGACTGAATATATCGACCAGATGCAAAATATGATTGGCAATTTAGTCAATAAAGGCGCTGCCTACCCTGCTTCAAACGGCGATGTTTATTTTGAAGTGACCAAATTTGAAAAATATGGTCGCCTTTCTGGCCGTAAGCTTGATGATATGCAAGCTGGTGCAAGTGAACGTGTCGATGTAGAAGTTGAGAAGAAACACCCTTTTGACTTTGTACTTTGGAAACATGCAAAAGAAAACGAACCATCTTGGGCATCTCCTTGGGGTAATGGTCGTCCGGGTTGGCACATCGAATGTTCTGCAATGTCGACTTGCTGCTTAGGCAATCACTTTGACATTCATGGTGGTGGTTCAGATTTAATGTTCCCGCACCATGAAAATGAAATTGCTCAAAGTGAAGCTTCAACTGGTGAGCAATATGTGAACTATTGGATGCATGTTGGCTTTATTAACGTTGATGGTGAAAAGATGTCTAAGTCTTTAGGCAACTTCTTCACGATTCGTGATGTAATGGAGAAGTTCCACCCTGAAGTGATTCGCTACTTTATTGTGTCTTCACACTATCGTAGTCCTGTGAACTTCTCTGATGTAGCGCTTAAAGAAGCAAAAACTTCTTTAACTCGTTTCTATCATTCATTTAAAGCTTATCAACAAGTGTATGGTCAAAAGACAACTGAAACGCTTGATCAGAGTTTTATTGAACGCTTTAACAACGCAATGTGTGACGATTTCAATACGGCTGAAGCAATGGCAGTATTGTTTGAACTCAACAAAGAGTTAAACCGTGCTGTAAAAGAAGAGCAAGCTGAGCAAGCAACTGTGCTTTATTCGACTTTACGTCACCTCACCAACATTTTAGGTTTGGTACAACACAATGTAGATGATTTCTTAAAATCAGATATTGGACAAGAAGCGCTTGCTTTATCTGATACGGAAATTGAAGATTTCATTCAACAACGTGTTGATGCGAAAAAAGCGAAAGACTTTGCGAAAGCAGATGGTATTCGTCAGTCTTTGCTCGACAAAGGTGTGGTACTTGAAGATACGCGTCAAGGTACAGTTTGGCGTCGTGCTGATTAAACGTTCAATTAGATCACAAGAGTGTTGACACTTTAATGAAACACTCTATAATGTGCTCACATTGCGGGAATAGCTCAGTTGGTAGAGCATAACCTTGCCAAGGTTGGGGTCGCGAGTTCGAGTCTCGTTTCCCGCTCCAAAATTCAAAAACCACTTAATTCGAAAGAATTAGGTGGTTTTTTTTATTGGCTATGTATAAATTTAGAGAAGTTTTACCACTCTTCTTTGCATACAAAAAAGCTTCTATATTTGTAAGATTAAAATTTTTTAATTCTTTATATGTCCAATTTGTTGTAAATAGGCGACGACCATTAACTTTAAATGAGACTCTAATACCTGCTCCACTTTATCTGTTACCTGATTTTCAAGCACTCTTCTTATTAATCCCATAATTGCACCTAAAACAAACTCAGCGACGATCTGACTATCATCAAACTCAATATCCGAAGCACTCTCTAATAAATTTGAAATAGCAGCTAACATACGGTCATTCATTCGCTTTGAAAGATCCAATCCCCCTCTTTCTCCTGAAATAGCATATAGCGCCTTTGATTCCTCAGGATTACTCAACTTTGCCAAGATTATTTCATCGACTAAAGCTGAGATTAGGGTCTTAATTGAAGTCTTTTCATATTTCAGGCAAAGCTCTTCAATTTTTTCAGCAACGCTATCAAGATGACGTTGCAAAACTGCAGCTAATAAAGAATCTCTGTTTGGATAGTATTGGTAAATACTACCGACTGATACACCCGCTCTTTCAGCAATACGTGTGGTATTACATTTTACAATTCCTTCTTTGAGTAAAACCTGAATGGTTGCTTCATGAAGAACTTCTATTGTTGCTGTTGAACGCGCCTGAACTGGTGATTTTCGTGGCTTCAGAGCAGTTTTATTTATGGACATAAAATGCGAATTCCAAATGTGAAGGATTCTTCATAAACTTTATCTTTAACAATATTGAAAGTAAAGTCTGAGGAAAACTTATGTCCGATCTTATAAATCTTTCCGACACATACAAACTTGGAAATAAAATTGTAAATAGAATGGGCTATGGTGCAATGCAACTGGCAGGTCACCATGCATTTGGACCACCAAAAGATAAAAATGCTGCAATAAATGTCCTAAAAACCGCCATCGAGTTAGGTATTAATCATATCGATACCAGCGATTTTTATGGCCCTCACATAACCAATCAAATCATTCGAGAGGCTCTATATCCTTATCCAGATGATTTTACCATTGTCACAAAAATTGGAGCAAAGCGTGGAGAAGATGCTTCTTGGCTACCAGCTTTTTCTGCAGAACAAATTGAAAAAGATGTACATGATAATTTGCGTAATTTGGGTCTACAAACTTTAGATGTTGTAAACTTTCGAGCAATGTTTAACCCCATGATGCCTTCCGAAGGTTCCATTGAGGAAGTAGTTGTTGTACTGGCTAAATTAAAAGAAGAAGGTTTAATTCAACATATTGGATTAAGCAATGTTACAGAAGCTCAAATTATTGAAGCTGAAAAAATCACAGATATTGCTTGTGTACAAAACCAATATAATTTGTTCAATCGTCAAGATGATGTATTAATTGATCAACTAGCTAAGAAAGGAATTTGTTATGTACCCTTTTTTCCGCTAGGTGGTTTTACACCTTTTCAATCAGATACATTATCTGCTATAGCAAATGATCTTGGTGCAACTCCGAAACAAGTCGCATTGGCATGGCTATTAAAACGATCACCTAATATCTTATTAATTCCCGGCACATCATCGGTAGCTCATTTAGAAGAAAATATTGGTGCTTCCAAATTGATATTATCAGATGAAGTCTACAATTTACTAAGCTCTTTAAATAACAGCTAATTGTTTGACTGGAAGTAAGTTCCAGCCAATGCCCATATTCTAAGATTTAAACCACTTAATTTGAGAGAGAGTTAGGTGGTTTTTAGCTATTAGTATTCAAAATCTATGTTAGAACCTTTTATAACTGTAAAGACACTACTACCTTCTTTATTGACTCAATTTCATATATACTGGCTTTAGTATGAGATGAGCCTTATATAGTTCATTGCTAGATCAATGAATGACTAAGCCCTTAGCTTTCGAGCAAGGGCTTTTTTACGCCTAAAATAAAGTATTAACAATATTTCATTTAACCTTTTGCACTTGAGTATCTGAACCTCTGAGCACTTTTCCATCTTGTCCAACGGGTGCCATAAATGGAATTTGCTGACCTGTATTTTTATCGATTAATAGAGAATGACGCTCACCACTTTCAAATAAGTTATACTCTCCCCATTGTCGTAAAGCTACCACTACTGGAAACAAACTTTCTCCTTTAGTAGTCAACACATACTCCTGATAAGCCGTACCATCAGAAGCATCTTGCATTTCAAGAACACCAGCATCAACTAACTTTTTCAGTCGATCAGAAAGAATATTTCTAGCCACTCCTAAGCTCTGCTGAAAATCTTTAAAACGGCGCATTCCATCAAAAGCATCACGCACAATAAGCAGTGACCATCGGTCTCCTATAATGTTGACGCAGCGCGCAACAGGACAAGGCTCATCTTTTAACAATGTAGAGTTCGTCATTGAGTTTCCTTATCAATAATCAGTAACAAGCCATCCAGTTGCATTTTAAAACTAGTAGACTTAACATTCAACTAGTTGCATTTTAAAACCAGATTAAATGGATTTAGGCCATGAAAGCTTCTCTTGCATCTTCTACTTCACACGCCAAAAGTGATAAACCGCTTTCAAGCATGCCTCGTGGCGTAATTTTGCTGTTTGCTATAGCCAGTGGTGTGAGTGTGGCAAATGTCTATTACGCGCAGCCTTTGCTCGACATATTGGCTAAAGACTTTAATGTTAGCCATGCCTCCATAGGTGGTGTAGTGACAGCCACACAAATTGGCTGCGCTCTTGCCCTATTGTTTCTAGTACCGTTGGGTGATCTTGTAAATCGACGTCGATTAATGACCCTACAATTACTGGCTTTAGTATCTGCATTGCTCGTGGTTGCCTTTGCTCATTCTGTAAGTGTTCTATTGGCAGGAATGCTTGCTGTCGGGTTACTCGGCACAGCCATGACTCAAGGACTAATTGCTTATGCTGCAAGTGCTGCTGCCCCACATGAGCAAGGACATATAGTAGGTACTGCACAAAGTGGTGTGTTTATAGGCTTACTGCTTGCCCGAATATTTTCAGGAGGAATTAGCGATATTGCTGGTTGGCGTGGTGTGTACTTTTGCGCAGCAATACTTATGCTCATCCTTGCGTTGCCACTTTGGAAGCGCCTTCCGCATTTAAAAACTCAGCCTGTTAACATGCGCTACCTACAGCTTTTAACATCAATGTTCAAACTGCTTCGCCAAGAGAAAGTTTTACAAGTACGCGGTGTTTTAGCTTTACTCATGTTCGCGGCGTTTAATATTTTTTGGAGCGCGTTGGTACTACCGTTAAGTGCACCACCATATAGTTTTTCGCACACTATAATTGGGGCTTTTGGACTTGTCGGGGCTCTAGGTGCATTAGCTGCCGCACGAGCTGGGCACTGGGCTGACCACGGTTATGGTCAACGCACAAGCGCCATAGCACTCTTAATATTGCTAAGCGCATGGGTACCACTCTCGCTCATGGACTACTCAATTTGGGCGCTCATAATTGGCATAGTATTGTTAGATTTAGGTGGACAAGCTCTGCATGTAACCAACCAGAGTATGATTTTTCGTACTCATCCAGAAGCGCATAGTCGGCTCGTTGGGCTATACATGCTCTTTTACGCGGTAGGAAGTGGGCTAGGTGCGATTAGCACAACTGTTACTTATGCTTATGCTGGATGGCTGGGCGTATGTACACTCGGTGCAAGTGTTAGTTGTTTGGCGCTATTATTTTGGTGGATAACACGTAAAGTCTCTTAAATATCGATAAAATTTAGCCTCAAATAAAAAAACCACATCACCCAACAGAGTAATGCGGTCTTTTTTAAGAGTTAATTTAATGAGCTGTCTGTGCTGCTTTAGGTTTAAAGACCGTTAAACAAATCACAATAAAAGCAAACAAAACGAAAGATGCGCTAAATCTACTTAGCTATAACCCACCATGTGCAATGGATTTATCGAGGAAATCTCCCAATACTGCACCTAGAGGTCTGGTAAGAACAAAGGCCAACCAGAATAATAAGGTTCTTGAGATTTTGGTATAAAAATAGCAAATTGCTAATACCAATAATAAAGTACCAAAAATTAAAGCCGCGCTCGTATAGCCCAACCCTTGGGTATCTGCAGTCCAGTCACCTAATGCTGTCCCTAATGTTTGAGAGAACATGATGGTTAACCAATAGAAAGCTTCGCTTTTAGCAGACTGAATGCTTTTTACCGAAATTGTGCCGCAACTTAAATACCAAACAAACAGAGAGAGGCCTAATAAAATAAGTAATATTAAACTACCCCCTGCATAGCCCACGCCTAAAGTTCGGTCAACAAAATCGGCAATTGTGGTTCCGAGCGTGGTCGTCGCAATAATAGTCGCCCAATAAAAAAATGAATTATAGTTCTTAGCTTTAATTTGCAAGCCAACAAAAACTGCAAATATCACTGCGAAAATAGCTGTACTAATCACATACCCCAAGTTCAGGGACATAGATAGCGCATCTCCAGCTGTCTCGCCCAAAGTTGTGGCAGCAATTTTAATGATCCAGAATAGCAAAGTGACTTCTGGAACTTTACTTAAATTTTTAGATAAACTTTCATGACTTATCATTGTATGTTCTCCAAACATACTTACTGATTCGCCCATATCTAAGAGTTCCAGCCTTAAGCCCAAATTAAGAGTAAAAACAAACTACAAATTTTGCCTATAATGAGTACTTTTAATAACTAGAAGACATAATTAGCCTTTTATTTGTTGTAAACATTTTGCAATGCACAACCGTTTAATAATCATGTCATAAAAGCTAAATGAGCTATAAAGATAGTGGAATACGACACCTATTTTTATAGTATCCGATGCAGCATTTTTTTAAATTATTTAGTTAATTGAAATAAAAAACCTACTCAATGAGTAGGTTCGATTTACATGTAAGTTCAGCTTATAGAACTTTTGATTAAACATTTTTCATGCCACGCCGTTTGAAAGTCTTCGACAGCTTTTGTCTTAGTCAAAGGATCTTCAAATAACTTTGAAGAATATGCTGTATCAATAAGCTGTTGATACAACTGCTTTGCCTCTACTTCTTCAAGATGACTCGCAATCTCTTGTAGTTCAATCACTGGTACATCATGCTGTCTTGCATCCATCACTCCTTTTGCAGCATTTTTCACAAGCTGACAATAGTGAATCTCCATTGTTTCTGATGCCGCATAACATGGAAGTGTGATAGCGCTCATAAAGAGGAATATAAATTTCATAGTCTCACCTTAATTTCACGCGCAAGGGTAGCAATTTATCCTCTAAAATTTAAGTCTCAAAAGATCAACTTTTAAATTAGGCAAACTTCCCCATCACAATATATAAATAAATTCCTAGATTTTTCAGCTAGATTCTTTATCAAGATTACGACCTACTGAATGTATAATTTCTAATTAATTCAAAAAATATATTTTATGACTATCGATTATTTTGCCTCTAAAAGTCATTAAAATTTAAAAATAAATATCGTTTTAATTGCCCTACAGCATATAATTACTATTGCTTACCGCTCTGAAAATTTAAGAAAAACTTAATTAATGAGTAAATTATAACAGTCATCTTATCTGTTATATTTTTTTAAAAAAACTCTGTATCTATGATTACACATCGAATCTGTTCATGATGGTACATATCTAGACACGAGGTAGCTAACATGAATTTTTTGAGAAAGAAAAATAAAGCTAGTTTTGTATTATTTATTATTACTCTCTACTCAATGTTAGGGTTTGGCATCGGCTTTATTATTTGGGAATATTTTCTTAAAATTCATTGATTTAAAAGTTTGAAGTTACGAAGTGAATTTAGTAGAGCTTTCGTTAAGATTAAATACACTAAAATGTTTATTCAGCAAGCACATGGTTAAAGTGACTGTATCAAGTACCTTTCAACGATATGTTATTTCAGTGTTAAAAGGTACTTGGTTAGAAATAAAAATTAGTGTTTGATAATTTCAGCGTTAATCTCTGCACTTATTTCTTTACTACGGTGATACGCTGCTTTTAAAGCAAGTCGAATATCATCAGAAAGATTACCTAATTCAAACATCCGTAATGCAGATTCAGTGATTCCATTAGGTAATGTCACCTTTCCACATAACTCACTTGGCTGAACGTTACTTTTGCGTACCATTTCCACAGCACCCGATGCAGCTTGTAGTGCTAGATCTAAAGCAAATTGCTTATCTAAACCCATAGCCGTACCTGTTTTGATCATACTGTCGAGAATATAAAAGAAATAAGCTGGCCCTGAACCTGATAGCGCAATAATCGCATCAGCATCTGATTCAGAATGCGCCCAATACGTCTTACCCGTTGCTGAATAAATTACCTCAATGACCTCTTTATCTAAAGGTTCCAAGTATTCAGAACCAATCAGCACATGTGTACCGCTATAAGTTAATACTGGGGGGTTAGAAATAATTCGTATAATTTTTTGTGAGCCCGTCATACTCATAAGTTGTTTAATATTCACCCCAGCCATCATCGACACTATAGTTTTATCTACTAACCATTTTTTTAATGGCGCTAGTATGGCTTTTAAGTTTTTGGGATCTAGTAACAGAACAACAATATCAGCCTTTTTTACCTCATGCTGCTTTTGCTTGAGAATGATTTCATTATCAAACTTTACTTCCTCTATAAGATTAATTTTTTCTTTTTGAAATCCCTTTAAAACTAAACCTCCAATCAAAGCTAAAGACAAGTTACTGCTGCCAATAAAGCAAATATTAGGCTGTACTATATTCAACATTTAGAGTTATTTCCTTCCTTTAGATATACTACAAAAAGAAATATTATTTATGACTTAAGTCATAGACCGTTAAAACTATATAAATTTAATAAACTTTTATAAATATTAAGTTTAATTTTACAACAAAGTTATATTCTGAGTTAAGAGTACTCTTCACTCATGACTTTATGAATAACAAAATAACTTAAATTGTTAAAAATATGTAATTAAAAATAATATTTAGCTTATCTCATTTGAGAAATTGAGTCGTTAAATTTAAAGTGCTTTTAATTAAAATTAACTTAAAAATCTTTCTTATTTTTTAATGAAACTCTCGGCAATTTTTAACGCTTCTTGAAATTCTATGTCACTACACACCCAAAAAGATAAAAGCTTCCCATTTAAATGAAAATACTGCTTCTCATATTGAGTTACTTCATCTGAGTGAGGATTTCCTGCACTAAAATAATTTTCGTTATTTTTGCAAACTTTGCCATTTAAAATACCGCCAATACAAATATCCATTTTTATACCAATTATTGATTTAATTTTTCAAACATAAGTTTAATTTTTATATTATATAAATAAAATAATCAACTTATTTGATTTTTCATGTAAAAAAACCCACAAAGGAAGAAGTGGGTTTTTTAACTAAATTAATGATTTTTAAAATTACTTGAGCAATTTACTCTAAAGATAACCCAATAAAATCATCAAATTATATAAATTTAAGCATTATTCACAATAGTGATATTTGATGCTTGTGGGCCTTTTTTACCCTGTGTCACAGTAAACTGAACACGTTGGCCTTCTAAAAGAACTTTAAAGCCTTGTGTTTGAATTTCAGAAAAATGTGCGAAAACATCTTTACCTTCATCAGATTGAATAAAACCAAAACCTTTAGTTTCATTAAACCATTTTACTGTACCAGTAGTATTAGACATAAATTAATCCTAACTTTTAAAAAATTATCATTTGTTATTGGAGAAACCAATTAAACTCAAAAATATGCGTTTACTTAAATATCTTATAAAATACGGAGGATTATAAATAAAACTGCGAAAAGAAAGATTTAGGTTAACAAGAATATTTTTGTAGTTATGCTCGACTATACACGCTTCTTATCGAATTGCAATCTCTATCTCGATTAATTGATTTTTTACTCATTTAGATCGCAGACACCATCTTCTTATTTATTGATTTTAATACTATTTACAAGAAATTTAATTGATTTAATATTGATATATTCATTAGATATATCTCATTTTTTTACACTCTGAAAATTTTTTCTTCTATAGATTTTTAAGGGCTTACTATAAGCTTCATAGTCACTTTGATGAATTACTAAAATATTTTATTATTTTATAAAATATACAGACTTGTATATACATATTATCTCTTCTACTTTAAAGTACGCGTGCAGCTTAATATGTTGATGATAAACAGGAAGTAACCACGTGAACGGTCTTTTAGTATTTATAACCATTGCTTTTCTCACGTTATCCAGCCCCGGACCAGGCGTTTTATTTACAGTAACAAATTCAATTAATTATGGTGTACGAACAGCTTTATTCGGTATTAGTGGTTTAATCATTGGTATGTTTATTATCGCTGTAATTTCTGCAAGTGGTGTTGGACTTATTATTACCAGTAATCCTACCATCTTTACTGTTTTAAAGTTTATTGGAGCCTTTTACTTGATGTACTTAGGCTATAAAAACTTTATCAAAAAGTCCCCTACTAAAGATTTACTTGAAACTGCACATGACGAGAAAGGTATAAAGAAATCGAAACTTTTCTATCAGGGATTATTTGCATCACTACTGAATCCCAAAACAATTGTCTTTTTTATCGCACTTTTTCCACAATTTATTGATATTAAAAAAGAAATATTAAATCAGTTTTTAGTTTTATCTTTAACATTTTGCTTTATTGGTTTTTTAATTCATTTAGTCTATGCCAATTTTTCTTCAATTTTTAAAGAGAAAATGCTCGCTGGGAATAATTTTGCAAAACTAAATAAAGTGAGTGGCTGTATTTTCTTCCTTTTAGCGATTTTACTTATTACTTAGTAAAGTAGTTTTATTTATATAAACCAAACAAAAAACGACCAACTTGTTAAGTTCTTTACAGCCCTTTTGCTTAAAACAGCTTTAGCAAGTTGGTCTTTTTATAAGCTCACACGATTGGCAATCCATCCGAAAAAAAATTGCTCATATTTTGGATTCTTTTCTGTAATTTCAATATAGCGCTGACCTTGCATAATATTAAGGAGACGTACGAGTACCTGCTCACCTTCATGACCGCGCTTATCAACATACATTGATAAAGCCTGCAATGTAGATGGTCCATATTCCCCGTCTAATTTAAGATCTGTCCAGCCCTCTTTTCCTTGGCGATTTAACAAGTTCAAAGCCCGTTGCAGAAGCGGTTTTGTAAAGTTGATTCCACAATTTACCCCAGTATCAAATAGTTCTTCAGCAGTAGTGGGACTGATTAAATTAACTTGATCAAATCTAGGCTCAAGCCAATATTGTTTCTTATAAATCTCTCTTGCGATTTCTAAAGGTAAATCCTTCATTTCACCTTGATATCCATAACTACGAGCAACTGCTTGAGTAATTCCAAATCTTGTCGCTTGGCCAGAGTCCAATGGGTCATTTACATATCCACCTTCACGTTTTATAAGTGCATCTAAATATTGTTCAATATTCATAAGACTGTCCTCATTTATATCACCTACTGTTAGATATTAATTTTGAATATCATCTTTTGCTTTTTTTAAGTCTTTCATCACTTCAACAATGGTTTTTCCTTCTTGTTTATTAATGAAGTTAAATATCCACCTCACAATCGCCCAGCCAGGTAATCCACAAATAAAGAAGAATCCACCTAAAGTAATCATTCCCCATATATCTGTTACCCATTCATGCAAATTCCATTTCATGATAATGAATGAGCCACCTGTCAAGCTTGAGACAATAGTACAAATCAAACCGACTACCCATTCTTGAGGTGAACGAGGAAAACGCATGATTAGAACAACAGCAACAACCAAACTTATTGCTAGGCCAACCATTATTACTGTCCCATAGAGATTAAAAGTAGTCACTAATCCATCAGTCGTTAAAAACTTTCCCATAACTCAATCCTCACAAGCTCTAAAAGGATAAAATCTTATAAACCAATGTTATTTAATACCTTTTTAGAGAAACTATTTAAATAAAATCGCTCAATCTCATAGACCTTTTACCAACACTTAAGCATTGGCATAAGAACAAGAAAAAAGAGTAAAGTTGATGAATTGCTTCACTTTTTTGACCAAAAATTTGACATAACATGCTGCCGTATATCGGAAACTTTTGTGAGTCATTAAATTCTTTGTTAGATTCTTCATGTTCTTGATACCCTTTATCGACGAACATTAAGCCTGATCCACGGAATCGGGCTTTTTTTATTTCATTTTTTGTTTTTGATAGCTGATCTCTATCACTGATTCACTATCGCCATTATTTATATTCTGTCATCCATTGAGGCAGAATAATAATCACTACTTACTAAGCCATTGATAAAAATTAAAAATATATTTAAGTAAAATATTTAGGTCATTCTATCAATGGTTCCTTATAACCGATATTATAACTATAGTTATTATTAGTCAATAACTATAGTTGTTTTACTAAATATAACTTAAGTTATATATTTGTTATAAATTAGCTGGTGCGATCACTATGGCTCTTAAAGACCGTTTAAAAGATTCAAGGATTAAAGCTAAGAAAACTCAGGCAGAAGTTGCTGAAGCAGTAAAAATGTCTCAGCCTGCCTACCAAGCTTTAGAATCGGGAAAGAACTTAAAATCTGCTTTTCTTCCACTTATTGCACAGTTTTTAGGTGTAGATGCTTATTGGCTTACCACTGGTAACTCAGAAGACTCTTTTAAAGAAAGTGATGTGTTTAGTCCTACTGTGGTAAGTCATGATGTAGTAGACCAATATCTGTGGATTGATGTAGTTGAAGCAAGTTTTTCTTGTGGTACAGGTGAATCAATCGAATTTCATTTTGATGCAATTAATGGAAAAATTCCTTTTCCTGCTTCTTTTTTTAAAGAAAAGCGCGTTCCTCAAGAGTGTATGCGGATTATTAAAGCCAAAGGCGATAGCATGACCGATTACATTAAAGATGGGGATTTGGTTGGCATTGATATTTCTCAGACTGAAGTCATTGATGGTGAGATTTATGCTGTTTATTTCGCTGGCGAAGGAATGATTAAACAAATTTTTAAAGAGGCAGATGGTTCTTTAATTTTGCATAGCTTAAATGAAAAATTTAGAGACCGCCGTGTAACTGAAGAGAACGGTAAAAACTTTAAGGTTATGGGCCGTCAGTTCTGGCGAGCAGGTTAATTAAGTTATTAAATATAGTTAAAATAATAATTTCAAAATTTACGTAGACTTTACTTTTTTATAGTTTTAATTATTTCTATACTCTATAAATATAAAAAAACCTATCTCCATAAAAAGAGATAGGTTTTTACGCTTTAGTGCCATGTGTTATCAACAATATGTATTTAAACGATAAAGTTGATTAAAACCAGCATAGAAGCTTTTTCCATCTTGGTTTAGCTCAATTTCTTCGCCTGACTGAAGTTGAATTTTTTTACCAACTTCAACCCAACGATATCCATCGAGAGAGTTTTGTTTACGTACATGAGGAACAATCCTCACATTAATTTCATTACCATTTACGGCTGTGGCAATGTGCCACTCATTTACTATATTCACAATCATTTACTCATCACTGAGCTCATGTGATTTTACGGTATGTAATTAGAACGCTAGATTTAAGGTATGGACAGTTCGTCTAGAATTTAATATTTAGCTTGATATAGGGTTATTTATAAGCTAATTGCTTTTCATGAGTTCGTATCATGAAAAGTGATACATCACAGAGCATAATATTTTTGGATGCGGGAGTCGGATTTGAACCAACGACCTTCGGGTTATGAGCCCGACGAGCTACCAGACTGCTCCACCCCGCAATTGGAAGTAAGCTTTATACGCCTATATATTTTATAAAGCAAACTTTATTTTTTAATCGTTTGTAATTATTAACAATTATCTTTTTATTAATTTTTTCATTTTTTACCACTTGCTCTAAATAGGCGTATCAATTTCCAACTTTTAGCTCGTTAAATTGTTGTATTTATTTTAAATAGAACCCGATATTTATAGACACCAATTGCCTTGCTTGGATAGCTTTTATACTATCTAGATTCTTTCTATCATTAATACATTTATAGTTTATATGTCTGATCCTCAGTTCTCGCTAAGTGAATATCTCGGCACTGTGCAGGAAGTCATACGCCTGACCTTTGACGATCCCGTATGGGTTAGAGCAGAGATTCGGAATTTAAATATTAAAGGTGGACATTACTATTTAGAACTTGCAGAGAAAGACGCAGATACAGATAAAGTCATCGCCAGTTGTAAGGCAACCATCTGGAAATTTTCAGCGAGTAAAATTGTTCTTAAGTTTGAACGTGAAACAGGAATTGAGTTAGCAAGTGACTTAAATGTTTTAATTAAAATTAGAGCGCGTTTTGATCCGCAATATGGATTTTCAGTCAATATTGAAGAGATAGACTCAAGTTTTACACTTGGTGAAATTGCAAAACGTTATCAACAAATTGTGGAACGTTTAACTCAAGAAGGTTTAATTCATAAAAATAAACTCATCCCTACTCCTTTTGATATACAAAATGTTTTAGTGATTGCTCCTCAAAATGCTGCGGGCCTCGGTGATTTTAAAAAAGATGCAGACGCTCTTGAGCGAAATGGGGTTTGTCATTTTGTTTATCAAAGTGCTACCTTTCAGGGCAATACGGCTGCCGTTAGTCTGATGGAGTCGTTGGCAACTGGCTTAAAGCAATGGGCAAATCGTTATAACTTCCCACCCGATCTGATTGTAATTATTCGTGGGGGTGGTGCTGTAAATGATTTAGCTTATTTAAATGATTATGAGCTTGCAGCACTTCTCTGTAAACGCAGCGTACCAGTTTGGGTTGGTATCGGACATGAAAAGGACCGTACCATCCTTGATGAGATTGCACACCGTTCGTTTGATACTCCAAGTAAAGTGATTGCTGGTATTCGCAACCATATTGTTGAACGCGTACAAGAAGCACTAGATAGTCTACAAACGATTAAGCTGCTTTCTCAGCATCAAATCACGACGTATCAAAGCAAAAATGATCAACTGCTTCAACACATTAAGTCTTCGGCACAAAATCAGCTTAACTCGGCGCATCGTCTACTTGACCAGATGAAAGAACGTATTCAGTTTAGCTCACAGCAACAAGTTAAATTTTCATTCGCTCAAATCGAATCTTTAATGAAGGAAATTCTTTTGCAAAACCCGAAACAGGTTCAAGCCAAAGGCTATGCAATAGTCAGATCTGAAGGAAAAGCTATTCGCTCTATACAGCAAATTTCAAGCCCCGCCATTGCAATTGAAATGCAAGATGGTGTGCTTGAAGCCAACATTACACAGGTAATTCCAAATGAAGAATGAAGAGTTAACGTTTAAAGATGGTCATGATATTTTGAAGAAAAATGCTGAGTTATTAGAATCTCAAGAAAGTCCCGATATTGATAATTTAATGAAAGTTGTTGAAGAGTCTATTAGCGCTTACAAAGCTTGCAAGTCTCGAATTGAAGCTGTTCAACAAGCTTTAGATGAAACTTTCAAAGAATAAGATTTCATAAAAAAAGCCCATTCCTACTTCTCATTGAAGGAATGGGCTTAGTGAATACCACTTAGTCCTGAAATGCAAAAATGAGGATTAGGTCACATTTTTGCAAAAAACATAGTCCCATAATGACTACCAATGTTCAATATTTTAATTGTGTCTATACGTTAGTTTGGCTTAATTTACACCATTGAGACTCTAATAAACACAAACTATGTAGTTGGTTATTGTTAAATTTTAATAGTTATTCCTCACTGAATGCACCGATTAACTGATAAATTTTGCCGTCTTTAGGGTTTTCATATAACAAATCCATATTGGGCAAAATGATATCGTCATTAATTTCAATATGTTCAATGCTTTTATGAAGTTCAAGTGCATGGTCATTCATTGGTCTAACTTTTGCCAAAGCAATTGATTCTTTGTCAAACTGATCCTTGATAATTACTTTTAATCTTTTCATAAAAATCTCCTGAAAAATAAATTTTTAATATAAATAATCGGTTAAGTTTAAAATGAGCTAATCGCAGAATAGCCGATTGGCATCGCAAAAAAAGTTAAAATAAATGCAGCCGTACGTTGTAAATTACGTTGATTCAACCAAGTTACTTTATTTGAAATCAGTACTGTTCCAAACATAATCCATAAAAAAGCAATTGGGGTAATTAAAGATAAAAAGACAACAATGTGAATAAAATACAAATTCGGATTTTCCCACGCTGCATGTGGAAAAATCGCTGAAGCAAACAGTAACGCTTTAGGGTTTAAAAGTGTCGCAACAAATAAAGCCTTTGGCGTGATCAGTGGTCGATCTAGCTTAATATCTTCAGTCGATGTTATCCAAAGTTTAAAAGCAAGATAGAGAATGAAACTCGCGCTCATCAATTTTAATATAGCTGGAAGCCATGGAATAAAATGAGATACCGACTCAAGTAAAACACCCCATGAGGTAATCGCGATCAGGTAACCTATTACCTCTGCTGGAATTAACTTAAGAGAATGCTTTACCCCTGCTTGTAAGCCAGCCGAGGCTAATAATGTATTTGTTGGTCCTGGAGTCAGCAAGATAGTGACTACAAGTCCAATAAATAAAAATGACACCATAGGCCAAAACTCACTGATTGCTCTAGGCGAAATATGTCAAAAAAGAGCATCTATTGTCGACAAAATCGTTGTAACAAGAAATATTACAAATCCATTTTTATTTTTAAAATCATAATCATATTAAAAATTGAACTTAGATTCATTATAATTTGTTTAATTTTTAATTTGCAAAATACGTCACACATTTTTTAATGAGTTTCAGTCAGATTATATTATTTTTTTAACTATTGCACAAAATGATCACATGACTTGAAATTGTTAAATTGATCAATATATATACAATTAGAAATCGTGATTTTATTGAATAGATGTATCGCTCCCCATCAATTCATTGATTGTCGCTTTCATCGAATTAAATAGTTGATGGAGGATGCATGATGAATGCTTATGTTCGCCCTCATCCCGATGGGTTTAAAGCTTATTTAGGTAAAAATCAGAAAACCGGTCTCTACATTGTTCGGCTTGGATGGACAATATATGAAACCAATGCAAACGGTTCTGTTCTATATTTAGTCAAGAATGAAGATAAGATTCCATTGGATGTAGATAAGTTTAAAACTGACCGACCCAAAATTTATGCTGCTCTTCTTAATGAAGTTCAGTTTCAACGCAAGAAACAACTGGCGATTGATCTTCAGCAGTCAAATATTCCTTCTTATGACCGTAAAGCCTACAAAAAACGGCGCGGCTTTATAGGTTCTTAAAATTATCTATTAATCGTCGCTATATATAGAAAAAGCACCCTCGGGTGCTTTTTCTTTTAACGACCAGTTGTAATCAATACGAACATACTCAGTATTAATGTACTTAATGATCGTTTGCAATGGATGTGGACTTCATGCTCAGCTCCGTGAGCGTATTGATTAACGTTTTCCATTTCGTGTCCTTCAAAGTTCACATTCCTAATTTGCCTAATATTCACACAATAAGAAATTAGCCAAAAGTATTATATCGAAATAAAGTTTATGTCTTGTTTGAGAAATTTCTTCTTCGTGTTTCATCTTCTTTCAAAAATTGAGTGAGCCAAATACATGTAACATTCTTATACGAAGTTAATCACTTATTGAGCATTTGTAGACCTTTCATTTCAAAAGCCCCTGTATGAGAAATGATTTTATAAAATGAAAAAAGATAACAATATTCGGTTTTTTAATAAAAGCATTTGAAAAGGAGAATATTAAAATGAATAGCTCGCAAACCCCTGATCCTTCTTTATTTAGTCAAGCATCTAATTCTATTCAAGCCTGCATCGAATGTATGTTTGCTTGTAAACATTGTGCCTCTGCATGCTTACAAGAAGAGCATGTGCATATGATGCGTGAATGTATTAAGCATTGTTTAACCTGCGTAGAAACCTGTCAGTTATGTACGTCTTTAGAATTAAGACATTCCGAGCTTGCTGAACAAGCTATGCAATTATGTGCGAGTGCATGCCAACTCTGCGCTGCTGAATGTAGTAAGCATGAACATGAACATTGCCAGATTTGTGCAAAAGCATGTTTAGCTTGTGCACAAGCTTGTCAGGCATATTGTGCTTAACTTCCTAATGAGCATAGAAACCTACGATCTATAAGGCTCGTAGGTTTTTAAATTTAAAAAAACAAAGAACTAGAAAATTAAAATTTTAGATGAGATGAATAACTACTTTTCTTTAAGCATAAAAAAAACCCGCATCTTGGGGAAAATGCAGGCTCTTAGATCTCCCACAACGACCATGAGTTCATTATTAAGCTTGAACTTTAAACCGTTGATTAAATGTACCCTTAATAAAAACAAATTACAATACAGAATAGTCTGTTTATTTAAAATATTTTGTTATTTTTACATTAATTTTTCATAAATAGTCTAAAAATTTATGCACTTCTCAAACTAGAAATAGCTTTCTACAGGCATTAAAAAAGCCCGTTTCACGGGCTTTTCTGCAACGGTGAGCAATCTAAGATTTGTGTCTATCCATCTCTTACATGCTCTTTGCTAGCTATATGTAAGGTCTTATCGTATCTTTTGCCCTGTCCCAAGTTTCCCTGTGGATCGAGGAGATATTACGATTACCTTAGGTACAGTTATAGCACATTATTTATTCATGACTAGTCTTGTTCACGTTTTTTTACAAATGAATAAAATACGATCCAACCTTAATATTTAAGGGTTTTCTACTCCATTTTGATATTGGCGAGCACTATCGCAAATTGGATACCATTTCACTTTTGAAGACACAAAAGCATGAGAAATGACAGATGTCGATATTTCTTCATTAATAAGCCCTACCCTTAAACGCACTACTTCAGGTTTATCTAAACGTTCACTCCAGATCGGTGAACCACAGGTTTTACAGAACACTCTCTTTTTATTAGGCGATGCAAAATAAGCCTGTAAGAGGTTTTCACCTTGCACAATATTTAAGTCATTTTTTTGTACTTGAGTAATGGCAGCGAAAGCAGCACCTTGGGCTTTTTGGCACTGCGTGCAATGACAAACCATGATGGGTTCTAATTCGGCATTAATGCGCAGTTGAATCCCATTACAAAGACAAGAAGCTGTATAAGCCATGATTTTTCCTTTTTTTATTTTAATGAAACTTAGCTTACACCTACACCTTTTTCAATGTGATCTAAGATCGCACAAGAAGCTTGCTGGTTACCGCAGCAATCATCGGCTGAAGCCTGCAAAATATTGACCATTTCTTGGAGATGGGCAATTTTCTGTTTTAATTCGGCAATATGTTTTACGGTTAAGGCTTTCACCTCTGCACTATGCCGATCTGTATTTTTCCAAAGCGAAATAAGCTCTTTCATTTGTTCAGATGAAAAACCTAACTCACGAGCATGCTTTAAAAAGTTTAAAGTTTTAAGGTCTGTTTCTGAATAAATACGATAGCCAGAAGCAGAACGCTGAGCTGCTTCAAGTAAACCGATTTCTTCATAGTAGCGAATCATTTTCGCCGAAATGCCCGAATGTTTGGATGCCTGACCGATATTCATCTCACACCTCAAATATTAAATTTGGTTTAAGACCTGTTGTCATGATCTTAAACCAAAAGTTAATTTTCAGCACCCTTACTGTACGGGCGCATGAAAACGTTTTAAGCGTAATGCATTGCCTAAAACAAAAACCGAAGAAAGTGCCATCGCACCTGCTGCAAACATAGGTGAAAGTAATACACCAAATACTGGATATAGTGCACCTGCTGCAATTGGAATAAGTGCAACGTTATATACAAATGCCCAGAACAGATTTTGACGTATGTTTCGCATGGTGGCTTTACTTAATGCAATTGCGTTCGGTACACCTTTTAAACTACCTGACATCAACACAACATCGGCAGCTTCAATCGCAACATCTGTTCCTGTACCAATCGCTAAGCCAACATCTGCTTGCGCCAAGGCTGGTGCATCGTTAATGCCATCGCCTACGAAAGCCAAACGACCATATTGTTTTTGTAGTTGGCGAACTGTATCAACTTTGCCTTCGGGTAAAACCTCTGCCACAACTTCATCAATATTCAGCTTTTTGGCAATTGTTTTCGCCGTATGACGGTTGTCTCCTGTAATCATGGCAACTTTGAGACCTAATTGATGCAAGGCCTCAATCGCAGCATAGGTTGTCTCTTTAATGGGGTCTGCCACAGCAATGATTGCAGCTAGTTTCTGATCAATAGCAACATATAGCGGTGTTTTTCCTTCTTCACCTAACTGAGCAGCAATCGCTTGGAATGAGTTGGTATCTAAACCAAGTTGGTGCATATAACGGTCTGCGCCAATTTGTACTTTTTGACCTGATACTTCCGCCTCAATACCTGAACCTGTAATCGAGTTAAATGCTGTTACGGGTAATAAGTTTAAGCCTTCACTTTCTGCTGCTTGAACAATCGCAAGAGCAATCGGGTGTTCAGACTTAGCTTCGACTGAAGCAACTAAAGTCAGCACTTGTTTAGGTTCAAAGCCAGATTGCACATTAAAGTCAGTGAGTGTCGGTTTACCTTCGGTGAGTGTTCCCGTTTTATCAACGGCAACAACCTGTGCTTCTTGTAAAAGCTGCAAAGCTTCACCTTTACGGAATAGGACTCCTAACTCAGCACCACGCCCAGTACCCACCATAATTGAGGTTGGTGTTGCAAGCCCCATCGCACAAGGGCACGCGATAATGAGTACCGCAACAGCATTCACTAAACCAAAAGTCAGCGCAGGCTCTGGCCCCCAAATAAACCAAATCAAGAAAGTAATTGCAGCAATTAGCATGACAGCCGGTACAAACCACATGGTGACTTTATCGACCAAACCCTGAATCGGAAGTTTAGAACCTTGGGCTTGTTCAACCATACGAATAATTTGTGAAAGCACAGACGAGCTACCCACTGAGGTTGCCCGAATGTTTAGAGTACCGTTCTGATTGACCGTGCCTCCAACCACTTGATGCCCTACTATTTTTTCAACAGGAACAGGCTCACCCGTAATCATAGATTCATCAATGTAGCTATGCCCTTCAACCACTTCACCATCGACTGGCACACGTTCACCCGGACGAATTTCTACAATCGTTCCACTGACCACTTCAGCAACAGCAACTTCCACCACTTGACCGTCACGCTGAATACGAGCTGTTTTGGGCTGCATTCCCACTAGGTGTTGAATGGCTTGCGAGGTTCGTCCTTTAGCTTTGGCTTCAAAATATCGCCCAAGCAAAATTAAACTGACAATAACGGCAGCCGCTTCAAAGTAAACATTGACCGTGCCTTGTGGTAATACCTGCGGCATAAAAGTTGCCACGACTGAAAAGCTATAGGCAGCCAAGGTTCCAACTGCAACCAGCGAGTTCATATCGGGTGCTAAACGCCATAAGGCTGGAATACCTTTTTGGTAAAAACGGCGACCAGGAAAAACGAGTACTAATGTGGTCAAAACAAACTGTAAAAGCCAGCTGTTGTATTGACCAATGGTGTGCATGACCCACATGTGAAAAGCTGGAATGAGATGTGACCCCATTTCCAAAATAAACACAGGTAAGGCCAATACAACCGAAATGATTAAATCTTTTTTAAGCTGACCTAACTCTGACGCTTTTTTGTCGAGTTGCTCATCTTGATTTTTTTCAGATGCTTTCGCGTCGTAACCTGCTTTTTTAACAGCGCGAATTAAGTCTTCGACATTGACTGAATTATCTGCCTGCACCCAAGCCTGCTCTGTTGCTAAGTTGACTGTGGCTTCTTGAACGCCGTCTACTTTTTTAAGGGCTTTTTCAACACGTGCCACACAAGATGCACAGGTCATGCCCTCAATAGACAACTCTACTGGTGCGGCTTTTGGAACATCATAACCTGCTCGTTCAACTGCTTTAACCAGTGCTTCACGGTGGATCGGTTGATTTGAATAAACAACAGCTTTTTCTGTTGCCAAATTAACATTAGCAATCTCTACATTTTCAACTTTCTTAAGTGCTTTTTCGACACGACCTACACAGGAGGCACAGGTCATGCCTTCGATTGGAAGTGTTTCACTATATGCTGGCAATTTTGTGTTTTTTGAGTCCATCAAACACCTCTGCAAATCTGCAAAATTTAATATTCTGTATTGAGCATACAGATTCCCATCATGGGAAGGTCAAGCATATTTTTTTAAAAAATTGGTCTTGACCTTACAATCATGACAAGGTTTAGACTCAGTGTTATCCAAACAAACATCTCATTCTTGATGGAGTATGAACATGAAACTACTTATTGAAAATATGACGTGTGGTGGCTGCGCTCGTGGCGTGACTGCGACGATTCAAGATATCGATCCAAATGCAAAAGTAGATGTGGACTTAGCGACCAAAATCGTGACTGTTGAAAGCAGTGAAAGCGTCGATAAAATTACTGAAGCACTTGAAGAAGATGGTTTCCCTGCTCAAGTGCAATAATCAATAAGGCCTAACGTTTAAAGTTAGGCCTTTATTTTTGAGCTTGTTGATATTGACTCAAAGCTGAAATTTTTTAATTCGATAATCCAGTGCTGCCCGAGTTAGTCCCAATAAGCGTGCCGCTTCTGACACATTATGATTTGCCTTTTTTAAAGCTGTTAAAATTAACTGCTTTTCGTGTTCTTCTAAATTAAACTCTGCCTTTAATAATTGCTCAAAGTCAGTTTCAACAGCTACAGCCTGCTCTGGGTCATGCTTGATCTGTGGGAAAATGGCATTTAACTTAATCAGTTGCTGATCGTCCGTTAATAAAACCGCCCTTTCTAATAAGTTTTCCAACTCACGAATATTTCCCGGCCATTCATATTGCTGCATAAAAACTTTGGTCTTTTCACTTACGCCCTGAATGGTTTTGCCGTACATTTTTTCAAAACGATGAAGAAAGTGTTCAACCAGTAAAGGAATGTCTTCACGGCGCTCCCGCAAAGGCGGAATCTGAACTGGAAAAATATTTAAGCGATAATACAAATCTGCCCGAAATCGTCCTGTTTTCACCGCTTGTGCAAGGTCTTCATTGGTTGCTGTAATTACACGGACATCTAAAATACGTGTCTGCGAATCTCCAACTCGCTCAAATTCACCTTCTTGCAAAATGCGTAATAGTGCCGCTTGTGCACGAGGTGAAAGCTCAATTACTTCGTCTAAAAAAATAGTACCGCGATTGGCTCGTTCAAACTTGCCCAAACGAGATTGATGCGCTCCTGTATAGGCACCTTTTTCTACCCCAAATAATTCAGACTCTATTAACTCTGGTGGAATCGCTGCACAGTTTACCGCAATAAAAGGTTGCTCTTTTCTTTGGCTATTTTCATGAACCCCTCTTGCAAAAGCTTCTTTACCAACCCCTGTTTCGCCTTGTAGCAAAATGGAAACTTTCGAACCCGCAGCTTTGGTTAATAATGCACAGACCTGTTTATAAGAGGCTGACTTACCCACAGAACTAAATAATTGGTAATCGGCTTCACTGTCGCTATAAATTGATTTTTTAAGCTCAAAAAGTTCAGCCTGCAACGCAATCAGTTCTTTTTCCATGGGTTCGGGGGACATGAACTGAATCAACTCATCTGCATTTTCCCACTCTTCTAAAGGCTTACCGATAATACGGCAATGCTCATCGCCACAGGCCTTACACTCTATTTCTTGATAAATAATGGTCATGCCCGTCGCAAAACTGCTGTATCCGCATGCATAACCCAAAAGCATCCAGCACGCAGGTTCATCACTCGGGCCAAAATGCTCTAAATGCACATCGGCTTCAAAAGAGTTAAGCCAATTTAAATCGGCATAAAACTGTTTTTTATCGTGGCTTAAATTGAGCTGGTTGGCCTGTACTTGAACCATTCCACGAATCGCATGCATTTGTGGACCGGCCATAAATGCATCGTACTCATTTAAATCAGGGCGCATCTTTGTTGTAACTTCTGCATCCTTCAAGCCAGCTTGATAGCCTAAACGAATAAAGAAACGTTTAGTCCGCTCAAGCCCAATCATGTGCGCTAAATCTTTACGCAAATATCCCATAATGCTGGTGTGTAAAAGCAGCATGCGATATTCATCAAACCAGATTTGACCGTGGGCAGTATCAAAGTGCAGTTTAGACAGCAAATCGTGAATTTCTTGCGGATGATCTGCGTGTCGTCCCGTTGTATCGTATTTTACTCGAGCCATGAGTGATCTGTTTTAATCCATTAAACACATTTAGGTGTTATCCCATCTTATAGAAGAACCAGATAAATATCCTAGTACCTTAAAGACATAACTTCATACTAAAAAAGTATTTCTAAATCTCTCCTTTTAAAGCTTCAAACATTCTAAAAAGAAATTTTACGACCCTGTTCATCAAATCATGAATATCTCTATTTCACCATTCAAAAAAATTCATGAAATGGTGAATTTTAAAAATGCCTTACTTTCCACAAAAATCTTAATTAATTGTTTTTAATAATAAAAATAAAGTTGGCATAGCTTTTGTAAAGCTTATAGCGAGAGCAAGGAGCATTCATCAATTTCAAGACCATGTCTTGATGGAGTACAGCATGACGCAACCTCAAGTCGAAATATTAACCAAATATATCCGGGTCACTGGCGACTTAAACGCAGAGTTCATCGAATTCGATTTTGCCATTCACGACCCAAGTCTATTTGTGGAACTGGTTTTACCTAAACATGCATTTAATGATTTTTGTAAGACCAATCAAGTGGTTGAAATGACCCAAGAGCAACAAGCTTTTAATGATGCTCAGGAAGAAAAATGGCGCTATGGCACTGAAGCAATCTTAGTCGGCACGCAACGTAATAGCAACGATCACGATGATCTGATGTAAAAAATATAAGGAGATAAAGCCATGACTTTAGAAATCAAAACGTCAAATGTCGAACCTATCCGCCAGAACTACGCCTATATCGAAAGACGATTTGGTAGTAAGCCAGCAACCCGATATCAAGAAGTCAGTTTTGATGTACAGGCAGAAACTAACTTTCACTATCGTCCTTTGTGGAAACCTGAAAAAACCTTAAATGATAAAACCCATACTGCCCTGCAAATGCAAGATTGGTATGCATTTAAAGATCCACGTCAATTCTATTATGGAACTTATGTTCAACACCGTGCACGTTTGCAGGATACAGCCGAAAGTAATTTTGCTTTTTTTGAAAAACGTCAGCTTGCAGAACACTTGTCTGATGAAGTCAAAGCCAAGGTCATTGAATGCCTATTGCCATTTCGCCACGTTGAACAAACTGCAAACTTACACATGATGTCTGGAAGTGCCTATGGGTATGGCACCGTACTTACCCAAGCTTGTATTTATGCCGCGATGGATCATTTAGGAATTGCGCAGTACATCTCACGCATTGGTCTAGCTTTAGATGGTAATAGCGGCGATTCATTACAACAGGCAAAACAGGCTTGGATGCAACATCCTGCATGGCAAGGCTTACGACGTTTGTGTGAAGAAAGCCTCACCGAGCAAGACTACTTCAAACTTTTCTTATTACAAAATCTTGTGATTGACGGCTTTGTGACAGAGCTTGTTTATCAACAGTTTGATCAGTGGTTAGTCACTCAAAATGCTCGTGACTTAGCCATGCTGACTGAATTTATGAAAGATACTTTAGGTGATTTACGTAAGTGGTCAGACACCGTCATTAAAACTGCTGCTGCAGAGTCCGATCATAACAAACAGCTATTAAATGAATGGGTCACTCAGTCTTTAGCTCAAGTAAAAGCAGCTTTTACACCTTGGGCAACAGCAGCCTTAACAGCAGATGCAGTTGATCAAGCAGAACAAGCCGTTATTGAACGTGCAAAAAAACTCGGCCTACAACCACTTACAAATGCTTAAGGAGCAGCAACATGTCTAAAGTCTATCTCGCATTACAAGACAACGATACTTCACGCTATATCCTCGAAGCGATTGAAGAAGATAACCCTGAAGCTTCAATTCAGTATTTACCCGCCATGATCCGAATTGAAAGTGAAACTGATTTGGTGATTAAAGCCGAAACCGTATCTGAAAAACTAGGCCAAGATTGGGACATCCAATCGTTACAACTCAACATGATTACGCTGGGCGGCAACGTCGAAGAAGATGACGATACTTTCCGTCTTCATTGGAATTAATCACAACATAGATGTTGTTTAACAAAGATTTAAGGATGATCAATCATGACAACTCAAACGAAAGAAACCAGCAAAAAGTTAAATGCGAAAGATCGTTACCGCGCATTAACCCGTGATCTGGACTGGGACTTTTCCTATGCTGACCGTAAAGAGGCCTTCCCTTATGAAGAGTTTGAAGGTATCAAAATTACGGACTGGTCTAAATGGGAAGATCCATTCCGTTTAACCATGGATGCTTACTGGAAATATCAGGCAGAAAAAGAGAAAAAACTGTATGCCATTTTTGATGCCTTTGCTCAAAACAATGGTCAGATGAATGTCAGCAATGAACGTTACTTAAATGCGATCAAACTCTTTTTAACAGCGGTGACCCCACTTGAATATCAGGCCTATCAAGGCTATGCCCATGTAGGTCGCCAGTTTAGTGGTATTGGAGCACGTATTGCTTCTCAGATGCAGTCGATTGATGAGCTGCGTCATGTACAGACTCAAATTCATGCCATGAGCCATTACAACAAGTTCTTTGATGGTTTTCAGGATTGGGCGCACATGCATGACCGCGTTTGGTATTTGTCTGTGCCTAAATCATTTTTTGAAGATGCCCGTTCTGCTGGCCCTTTCGAGTTTTTATTAGCGATTAGTTTTGCTTTTGAGTATGTACTTACCAACTTACTATTTGTGCCGTTTATGTCGGGTGCAGCTTATAACGGCGATATGGCAACCGTGACCTTTGGTTTTAGTGCTCAGTCAGATGAAGCTCGTCACATGACGCTTGGACTTGAAATCGTAAAATTCTTGCTCGAACAACATGAAGACAACGTACCGATTGTGCAGGAATGGATTGATAAATGGTTCTGGCGTGGAACGCGTTTGCTTTCAATTGTAGGCATGATGATGGATTACATGCTGCCAAATAAAGTGATGTCGTGGAAAGAAGCTTGGGAAGTTTATTTTGAACAGGCAGGTGGTGCGCTATTTAAAGATTTGAGCCGTTATGGCATTCGCATGCCGAAATATAGCGATGTCATTGTGAAAGAAAAAGAGCATGTCTCACATCAAGCATGGTGGATTTTCTATAACTTTGGTCATGCTGCTGGTTTCCATACTTGGATTCCAACCGACGAAGAAATGGATTGGTTATCGGCTAAATATCCAGACACTTTTGATAAATACTACCGTCCAAAATGGGAGTTGGCTCGCAAAATGGAAGCCGAAGGTAAACGCTTCTATAGCGCAGGTTTACCACAGCTTTGTCAGGTTTGTCAGATTCCAATGACTTTTACCGAAATGGGCGATGATCCGACTCAGTTTAGTTATCGCCATAGCATCTACCAAGGCGAACGCTACCACACCTGTTCAGATGGCTGTCATGACATTTTCGAGCGTGAGCCTGAGAAATATATACAAGCATGGTTACCTGTAAATCAAATATTGCAAGGCAACTGTGGTGGTGGCGATCTCGAAGCCATGCTCCGCGACTATTACCGCATGAATGTTGGTGCCGACAATCTGGATATTGAAGGTTCACCAGACCAACAGCGCTGGAAAAAATGGAAAGGCAACGCAGCTTAAGCACAAGGAATTGTTCAGGCAGTCATCAAGCTGCCTGATCGGAAATAAGGAGATTGAACATGACTGTTCGCGCGATACACAACAACTATCAATTTGAACCGCTTGATCTGCAAAAAAATTATGGCGATCAATTCTTACTTTACGTAGGTTGGGATCATCACACACTTTTTTGCTCGGCACATGCCATGCTTGCCTCACCACAACAAACTTTGGGACAGTTGATTGAGCAACAAATTACAGGTGGTTTTGCTCAGCATCCAGATTTTGCCAAAATTGATTGGTCAAAAGTGCAATACACCTTAGATGGTCAAACAATTAGCCCTGAGAGTACAAAAACTTTGGCAGAGCTTGGTTTTGGGCATAAGTCATTACTTCGTTTCGTTACGCCAGAGTTAAATGGCTATAACGACAGCTACGTTTAATTCGGAGGTGTGTCATGAGTTATCAAGTCACCATTGAACCGATCGGAACAACGATTGAAGTAGAAGAAGACCAAACCATTTTAGATGCCGCCCTACGTCAAGGCGTTTGGTTGCCCTTTGCCTGTGGACATGGCACTTGCGGGACATGCAAGGTTCAAGTCAGCGACGGTTTTTACGATGTTGGTGAAGCCTCTCCATTTGCGCTCATGGATATTGAACGTGATGAAAATAAGGTGCTTGCCTGTTGCTGCAAACCACAATCCGATATGGTCATTGAAGCCGATGTTGATGAAGATCCAGATTTCTTAGGTCATTTGGTTCAAGACTATCAAGCGACCGTCATTGAAATAAAAGACCTGTCGCCAACCATTAAAGGAATCCGACTACAACTAGATCGGCCAATCGAATTCCAAGCTGGCCAATATATCAATGTCCAGTTCCCAGATATTGAAGGAACTCGAGCGTTTTCAATTGCCAATGCGCCAAGTGAAGTCGGCATTGTTGAGCTGCATATTCGTAAAGTTGAAGGCGGTGCAGCGACGACTTATGTACATGAACAACTTGCCACAGGTGATCAGCTTGATATTTCAGGCCCTTATGGTCAATTTTTTGTACGCAAGTCAGATGATCAAAATGCCATTTTCATTGCAGGTGGTTCAGGTCTTTCAAGTCCACAATCGATGATTTTAGATTTGCTTGAGTCTGGAGATAGTCGCACGATTTACCTCTTCCAAGGAGCACGAGACTTGGCAGAGCTATACAACCGAGAATTGTTTGAACAGCTCGTAAAAGACTATCCGAACTTCCGCTATATCCCTGCTCTCAATGCACCAAAACAAGAAGACGAATGGACTGGATTTACCGGATTTGTGCACGAGGCTGTTGCCGATTACTTTGAAAATCGATGTGGCGGGCACAAAGCGTATTTGTGCGGCCCACCCATCATGATCGACTCTGCAATTTCAACACTCATGCAAAGTCGCTTATTCGAAAGAGACATTCACACTGAACGTTTCTTAAGTGCAGCCGATGGTGCTGCCGGACAGTCACGTTCGGCTTTATTCAAACATATTTAAAGATCAATCATTCAACAATCCACTTTTTCAAATGAGCTTTGTATTTGTAATTTAGAGAGCAAATACAAAGCTCACAGGAGTTCTGCATCCCAAATTTTTAGGTTAAACAGACTCAGATTTTTAAAAATCGTTAAGGAATAACGTTTTTTAGTGACAAGCCAAACAACACAGAATAGGACATTCTATGAATAACAAAATTGCTGCAATCATATGTGGTGTAATCAGCGCCCTTTACCTTCCCTCTGCATTTGCGACAGAAAATGGCTCAGACTCTTTTGCATTAGGTGCCGAAGGTATGATGGCGGGTGCCTTACCACCTGCTGGTATCTACTTACTTAGTTATTATCAAAATTATCACGCTTCAGAGTTTCAAAATGGTCCCGATCAGTTCCATGTTGATGTCAACGCCGTGGTTCCGCGGTTGGTCTGGATGACCGATCAAAAAATTATGGATGGACAACTCGGGTTTTATGCAGCCCAGCCATTGGTTGATCTACGGCTTAAAGTAAATGGGATGGCTGACTCAAACCAAGGACTTGGAGACTTGATTTTGGGTGGTATGCTCAGCTGGCATCAAGGAAATCATCACTGGATTGCAGCCCTAGAAACCGTACTTGGGACAGGTGAATACGACACTCCAAGTACGACAAATCCAATTGAAGCCAATCTCGGGAAAAACTATCACACCATTCGACCTATTCTTGCCTATAGTTATGCCAACGCAGCAGGTTTAGACCTTTCAACTAAACTGTCTTATAGCTGGAATACACGTAACGACGCGACCGAATACCAGTCTGGACAATACATTGCGGGTGACTATAGCTTAGGTTACCGCATTAATCCCAAACTCAAAGTTGCAGTTGAAGGCTATGCTTTTAAACAAACCACAGATGACAAAGTAAACGGAAATGACATTGGTTTTAAAGGACAGGCTTTTGCAATTGGGCCAGGTATTCAATATGCCGATAAAAACTGGTCTATTGAAGCCAAATTTTTAAAAGAAACCGAAGTCGAATATCGTCCTGAAGGACATACCAGCTGGCTAAAACTAATTTGGGCTTTCTAAAACACATCAACGCATAGCTTCAGCTTTTGAGGCTATGCCCTGCTTTATTTAAAAGTCGATGCCGTTTGAATCATCTATCGGGTTCTGATCGAGCGTGAAAACCGTCCGTTGATAAGGTATCCCTTCAAGATCATACACCTGATAAATACAATCAAATAAAAGCTGTAAATCTTCACTTCGGTCCATTGCGCGTGCCGTAATGAAAATCGGACTGACTGCGCCGTTATCTAAAATCGGAATGTAATTTAAATGAGGAAAACGAATGGTATCGGCACTGGCAGGAATAATACACAAACCTTCACCCGCTGCCACCAAGCCCAACGCCAGCTGAATTTCCCGTATTTCATGCATATTTTTTGGAACCAAACTATGCTCGGCAAAAATATTTAAAAGCTGGGTCGAAAAATTAGGCTTTGGCGAAGTGGGATACATAAACATCTTTTCATCAATGAGATCGGCCAGATATGAAGCTTCTTTCTGGATGCCAGCTTGGGACGACGACGATAGATTAACTGAAGATCCGCAATCTGAAATTTCACTTATTTATTATCCAGACCGTCAAGGTTTAGAAGATCGTGTGTTCCGTATCAAAACTGAACGCTCATCTGCAACCATGCCGGACACACGCACAAGCCACAATATTACCAACGTTGAAGTCGTAGAACGCGACGGCGACAAAGTTACTGTCCGCTTTAACTGGAATACCTTGAGTTTCCGTTACAAGACAAATTACAGCTATTTCGGTATGTCACGTTATGTGATCGATTTTTCAGGTGATCAACCAAAAATCTTGAGTAAGTATGTCGTTTTGAAAAACGACTATATCAATCAAGTGATTGATATTTACCACCTTTAAGACATACCCCCTCAGTTAACCGGACTGTTGGCTGAGGGTAAAAGTTTCAAATATTTTGTAGGATACATGCCATGTCAAACCACAATGTTGCACTTCAATTTGAAGATGGTGTTACACGTTTCATTAACGTAGCTCAAGGCGAAACCCTATCTGACGCAGCCTATCGCCAAAAAATTAATATTCCTTTGGATTGTCGTGATGGTGCATGTGGAACTTGCCGCGCATTTTGCGAGTCCGGTAGTTATGACATGCCGGAAGAAAGCTATATTGAAGATGCATTAACACCAGAAGAAGCTGAGCAAGGCTATATTCTTGCTTGCCAATGTCGCCCAACTTCAGATGCCGTATTTCAGATTCAAGCCTCATCAGATGTCTGCAAAACAGAAATTCATAGCTTCCAAGGTACCTTAGCCCGGGTTGAAAATTTATCAGACTCAACCATCACTTTTGATATTCAACTTGATGAAGGCCAACCGGATATTCATTTTCTCGCAGGTCAGTATGTGAATGTTGCCATTCCAGAAACTGGCGAAACCCGTTCATATTCATTTAGCTCAAAACCAGGCAATCGCTTAACGGGCTTTGTGGTACGTAATGTACCGAATGGCAAAATGAGCGAATTCTTAAGTAAGAATGCCAAAGCTGGCGACAAAATGACTTTTACCGGACCATTCGGTAGCTTCTATTTGCGTAATGTAGTGCGTCCAGTGCTTATGCTGGCAGGCGGTACTGGTATTGCCCCATTTATGTCAATGCTACAAGTACTCGAAGAGAAAGGTTCAGAACAACCTGTTCGCTTGGTTTTTGGTGTCACCAATGACTTTGATTTGGTTGCTTTAGAAAAGCTCAACGAGTTGCAGGCGAAATTCCCATGGTTTGAATATCGAACTGTGGTCGCAAGCCCTGAGAGTAACCATGAACGCAAAGGCTATGTGACTGGTCATATTGAAAGTGAATGGTTAAACGGTGGCGACGTCGATGTTTACCTATGTGGCCCAGTGCCAATGGTAGAAGCGGTACGTGGCTGGTTAGAAACTGAAAATATCAAACCTGCTAATTTCTTGTTTGAAAAATTCTCTGCAAACTAATTCAAGGTGGAGAAGTTATCTATGTCAAACCGTCAAAGATTTACTAATAAAGTCGTGATTGTTACGGGTAGTGCCCAAGGTATTGGTCGTGGCGTGGCATTACAAGTCGCGGCTGAAGGTGGGCAAGTTATCATGGCTGACCGCTCTGAATATGTTGAAGAGGTTCTCAAAGAAATTCAGAGTGCGGGTGGTGATGCTGTTACGATTAATGCTGACCTTGAAACCTACGCAGGTGCACAAGCAGTTGTTGCAAAAGCCATTGAACGCTACGGTCGGGTAGATATCCTGATTAATAATGTGGGTGGCGCGATCTGGATGAAACCTTTTGAAGAGTTCTCTGAAGAAGAGATCATTAAGGAAGTGAATCGCTCGTTGTTTCCAACGTTATGGTGCTGCCGCGCTGTGTTACCCGCTATGATTAAGCAACAATCGGGTGTGATTGTAAATGTATCTTCAATTGCCACCCGGGGAATTAACCGTATTCCCTACTCTGCATCTAAAGGTGGGGTAAATGCCCTAACGGCATCGCTTGCTTTTGAACATGCCAAAGATGGAATTCGAGTCAATGCCGTTGCGACTGGTGGAACCGAAGCACCGCCTCGGAAAGTACCACGCAATGCCGATCCGTTAAGTCAAAATGAAAAAGACTGGATGCAGCAAGTGGTTGATCAAACCATAGATCGAACATTTATGGGCCGTTATGGCACAATTCAAGAACAAGTCAATGCAATTTTATTTCTTGCATCAGACGAAGCATCCTATATGACTGGCTCGGTTATTTCGGTCGGAGGTGGAGATCAGGGTTAACCCTGATCTTTTTACATGATTGGGTAAATAATATGATTTGCATGGAGGCAATCACACATGGCAACCCTGTTAAAGACATTAAAAAATGACTGGTCCATATCAGCAACAGTTGCTGGCTTTCTTGCGGTTTTAATTTCTTACTCAGGCCCACTGATTATTTTTTTCCAAGCTGCTCAGCGTGCCGATGTTTCCACCGACATGATGGTGTCATGGATTTGGGGAATCTCAATTGGTGCCGCCGTTTCAGGTATTTATCTTTCAATTAAATATAAAACGCCTGTCATAACTGCATGGTCTGCACCGGGTACTGCCCTGTTAGTTACCCTATTTCCCAATGTCTCGTTGAATGAAGCAGTAGCCGCCTATATTACTTCTGCCATTGCTATTTTTTTAATTGGTATTACAGGTTACTTCGACAAGTTACTGAAGTGGATTCCCCAAGATGTTGCTGCGGGCATGATGGCAGGTATTCTTTTTCAATTTGGTATTGGTCTATTTACCGCGTCTGATAGTATGCCTTTTATTGTTTTTAGCATGCTCATTGTCTTTTTAATTGCCAAACGTTTAATGCCGCGCTACACCATGATTTGGGTGTTAGCTGCCGGAGTTTTATTAAGCCTCTTTTTAGGCAAAATGAATCCGGTTGATGTGAGTTTTAGTTTAGCGATTCCACAGTGGATTAGCCCAGAATGGACATGGAACTCAACACTCAACCTCGCTGTTCCCCTGATTTTAGTCAGTCTGACTGGTCAGTTTTTACCGGGTATAGCGATTATGAAACTCAGCGGTTACGACACCCCAGCCAAACCCATTATTACCGTCACCAGTATTGCCTCTTTAGCTGTTGCCTGTGTCGGCGGTATTACGATTGTGCTTGCCTCAATTACCGCAGCTTTATGTATGGGCAAAGATGCACATGAACTGAAAGAAAAACGCTACATCGCAGGAATCGCCAACGGAATTTTTTATATTTTAGGTGGCTTATTTGCTGGCAGTATTGTCATGCTATTTAGCTTGCTTCCGAAAGAATTAGTTGCAGCACTGGCAGGTTTAGCTTTGCTAGGTGCTATTGCCACCAATATTTCTGTTGCCATGAAGAATGACAGTCAACGTGATGCTGCACTTATTACCTTTTTAGCGACAGCATCAGGCATGCATTTCCTTGGATTAAGCTCAGTTTTTTGGGGTATTTGTATTGGTGTAATCGCCCATTTCATTCTCACCCCCCGCTCAACGCCAGCCACAAATTAAGTTTTTTATCTAAGCACCCACCACTAAAATCAAACCCTCAATCGCCACATCAGCATGCAAATAATTTGCTAATTCTGATTTGGCATTTTTTATTGAATATAAATTAAATTTCATTTTTAAGATCAATTTCTAAAATAATTAAATAATAGACTTTAGTATTTTGTTTTTATATTTTCACTTCAACTCATAATATAAATTTAACGATATTTTTAGCTGTGATTCTCATCAATAAAATATATAAAAAAACATCTATAAAATCCTTAAAATTCTCATCATACAATATTTAACCCCATTTTAAAGACACAACAAAACCAGTTAAAACAATAAAAATAAATACATATTTTTCAAATAATTAAATCAATAAAGGCACAATACCTTAAAGACATAAAGATATATCAATTAGGTTTTTGACTCTAATCCAATAACAAAATAGTTTATTAAAAAATAACGCGATGCTTCACAAATGGGAGGTGAAGAAAATGGATACGAGCAAGGTTAATATTAATGATTTAATTGATAAAGCCAGTTTTACATCTTTTCATTGGAAAGTTTTAATCTGGTGCCTACTTATTATTATTTTTGATGGATATGATTTAGTTATTTATGGGGTTGCTCTTCCTCTGTTAATGCAACAATGGTCATTAACTGCGGTAGAAGCTGGTTTACTCGCCAGTGCTGCTCTATTCGGGATGATGTTTGGTGCCATGATTTTCGGTACACTTTCAGACAAACTGGGGCGTAAAAAAACCATTCTGATTTGTGTCACCTTATTTAGCGGATTTACCTTTATCGGTGCCTTTGCAAAAGGACCAACTGAGTTTGCTATTTTGCGCTTTATTGCAGGTCTTGGTATTGGTGGCGTTATGCCAAACATCGTTGCGCTTATGACCGAATACGCACCAAAAAAAATCCGCAGTACATTAGTGGCAATCATGTTTAGTGGTTATGCAATTGGTGGTATGACATCAGCACTACTCGGTGCATGGCTCGTAAAAGACATGGGCTGGCAAATCATGTTTTTAATTGCGGGTATTCCTCTTTTACTACTCCCACTCATCTGGAAATTTTTGCCAGAGTCTCTCGCCTTTTTAGTGAAATCGAACCATAGCGAACAGGCGAAAGGTATTGTTAGTAAAATTGCGCCAGAAACGCAGGTAAACGCCAATACACAACTGCTGTTAAACGAAAGCACCACAACAGATGCACCTGTCCGTGCGCTTTTCCAGCAAGGTCGTACTTTCAGCACATTTATGTTCTGGATTGCTTTCTTTATGTGCTTACTCATGGTGTATGCCTTAGGAAGCTGGTTACCTAAACTCATGCTGCAAGCGGGCTATTCGTTAGGTGCAAGCATGTTATTCCTGTTTGCACTCAATATTGGCGGCATGGTCGGTGCAATTGGCGGCGGTGCTTTAGCAGACAGATTTCATTTAAAACCTGTTATTACAATCATGTTTATTGTGGGATCAGCAGCTTTAATTCTGCTTGGCATCAATAGCCCACAATTTATTTTATATAGCCTGATTGCGATTGCTGGTGCCGCCACAATTGGTTCGCAAATCTTACTCTATACCTTCGTTGCACAGTTCTATCCGACGGCACTTCGTTCAACTGGCATGGGCTGGGCATCTGGCATTGGTCGTATCGGTGCGATTATTGGACCAGTTTTAACAGGAGCCCTACTCACACTTGAGCTTCCTCACCAAATGAATTTCTTAGCGATTGTAATTCCAGGTGTGATTGCTGCACTTGCAATATTTATGGTCAATCTAAATGCCTCTGTTGCTGCACAAACGCCATCAACTTTTAACTCTCAAAACACGCTTCCCCAGCAGTAAAAATACATGCGTCGAGGACTGGCGCATCTTTTTGGAAATGGATTATGGAATTATTACACCGTTTTAGACCATGTAATTTAGCAATAGCTACATTATTAGGTTTATTGACTAGCTCAAGTTTATGGGCAGCAGATACAGCTCAACAAAGTGAAGATGAATGGAAGTTCACTTTAAAAAACGCATATATCAACCGTAATTTTGATAATGATGCCCTCAAAGATACGGGCAGTTGGTCTCAGGCAGCATCATTATTTTATAAATCGAAAATGCATGACACCCCACTGCAAATTGCAGATAAACCCATTACGATTGGGGCCGATGCTTCTGTTCAATACGCTGTGCGCTTAAGTTCAGACAAACATGTTGCGGACACGGTTTTACCTTTTAACAAGGAAACACAATCTCAAGCATCTGACTTTTTAAAATACGGTGCCACTTTAAAACTGGGTTATGACAAAACCCTTTTAAGTGTCGGTGAACTCTGGTTAGACCTACCTGTAACGGCTGTAGATGCAAGCCGACAATTACTTGCCTCTTATTGGGGAACCAATCTTAAGTCGCAACTTTCAGATCAGCTCTATGCTGAAATTGGCCGAGTGGAAAAAGTATCTCCCCGAAATGAAGAAGATTTTAAAAAGTTTTCGTTCACTTCAAATGGCATTACCAAAGAATCTGATGGTTTAAATTACATTGACCTGCGCTATCAATTTACGCCGTCACTCAAGGGTGAATATTACTTTGGTAATTTAGAAGACCTCTACAACAAGCACTATGTTGGTCTTGAGCACAATTGGAAACAACCTAACTTTGCGCTTACTTCTAAGTTTAAGTACTTCAATGCAAAAAATGACGGCAATACTTTTGATATCGATGCGCAAAATATTGGAGTATTAGAAACACTTAAAGTAAAAAATCATACCTTTGGTTTGGGTTACCAGCAAATTATCGGCGAGTCAGCCTATCCCTTACCGGATGGCTTTTTACCAGAGACTTATTTCATTAACTGGAATGCCACGGGATTCTTTAAAAAAGAAGAAAAGTCTTACCACGTTATGTACGGCTACGACTTTAAAGATTACGTTCCGGGCTTAAACGCGATGGTGAAATATGTTTACGGAAATGATTTTAGAGCAGCCAATGGCGAGAAAAACCATGAAACTGAGTCGAATGTGATTTTAAACTACGCATTTCAGCAGCCGTTCTTAAAAGGTGTTGCTATGCAATACATTCGGATTGATTACAATGTTAAACATGGCAATGACTTTGGTGAAGACCGCTTGTTTGTAAACTACACTAAAAAGTTTTAATTATTTTTGATTCAAATGAAGCGGGCCACTTTTGGCTCGCTTCATTATTTTCGACCTAAAAAAAAACGCTCTTACGAGCGTTTTTAATTAATCTAGTAACTTAATTAAGCAACGTGCTTTTGAACAACAATCGAACCTACTGAATAACCAGCACCGAAAGATGAAATCACGCCATATTCACCATCATTCACTTCGTGGCCTGTACGGTGTAAAGCAATAATCACACCTGCTGAAGAAGTATTCGCAAACTCATCCAGAATAATTGGGGCACGGCTTAGATCTGCATCTTTACCAGCCACATATTTCAAGATTAGTTCATTCATGTTGGCATTGGCTTGATGTAACCAGAAACGCTTAATATCGTTTGCAGTTAACTGCATTTTTTCCAACTGCGCATTAATGATTTTTGCCACTAACGGACAAACATCTTTAAATACTTTGCGGCCATCTTGACGGAATAACTTGTCATCAACTACCGCATCTTCGCTGCGGTTTAAGAAACCGAAGTTATTGCGAATGTTGTTTGAAAATTGAGTAAATAAATGAATATCTAAAATTTCAAAACCAGTTTTAGTAGTGGTTTCTTCAATAATAGAAGCCGTTGCAACATCACCAAAAATAAAGTGACAATCACGGTTACGGTAGTCTAGATGACCAGAAGTAATCTCGACATTTACCAATAAAACACGGCGAGCACCTGAACGAATTGCATCAGCCGCTTGTTTCAAACCAAAAGTGGCAGCTGAACATGCAACGTTCATGTCGTAGGCATAACCTTGAATGCCAAGTGCTGACTGAATTTCAATTGCAACTGCTGGATAAGCACGCTGCATGTTTGAACATGCCAAAATTACAACATCAATATCTTCAGCAGTTACGCCTGCATTTTCCATTGCCTGCTTTGCAGCGATCACACCCCACTCTGCTTGAAGTGAAAGTTCATCATTTGAACGTTCAGACAAACGAGGACGTAAACGTGTTGGATCGAGAATACCTGATTTCTCAATCACGTAACGGCGCTTAATACCAGACGCTTTTTCAATAAATTCAGCACTAGAACCACGTAATTCTTCGAGTTCACCTGCTGCAATTTTCTCTGCATTCTCTTGGTTATATTGTTCCACATAAGCATTTAAACTGTCGGCCAGTTCTTCATTAGAAATGATTTCTGTTGGGTGAAATAACCCAGTACCTGTGATACGAATGCCCATGTAAAACTCCTAAAAAAATGAATAGGGTCTGTTAATCTTTCATTTATAAATTGCGTTGTAGGCTAAACAAACGCATAAACAAACCCCGATCTATCTTAACTGATTCCCAAACGATCCCATAACTTTTGCAGTCGAGTTGGCGAAATAGGCATCTTGGTTTTCATCGGCTGAGAAAATAAAGAAATGCGAAATTCTTCCAACATCAAATACAATTCTTTGATTCTTGGATCGTTTTTGAATTTAAATACCTTGTCCATCCATGGATCGACATCATCAATAGCGGCATGATCTCGCTGTAGATTATTTGGCAATCGATCTAAACGCAATAGCAGCGCTTTTAAATAACGCGGATATTCCTGCCAAAGATCGACCGGTTGGCAGTAAACAAAATTGCCAAGTGACATGAGATCTAACTGATCTTCAATATCATCAATACTACGCCCAAACACCCCTGCATCAAGCACTAAAAGCTGACGACGGATTTGCTGCCATTGAATGTAAATATCACTTAATTGCTCAAGTGCTTGCTGACCATAACTCAAAAATTGCTTTTTAACTTGCTCAAGCAGTTTATTAAATTCATCAGCATTAATTGGCAAAGTTGTAATTGCCATCTGCAATGTTGCATAGACCAACATCTGCTCAAGCTTGGCTTTATCGCCTAAAGGTGAATAAGCCAGTGCGAGCGGTTTTGAAATCTGCTTTTTCAACTGACGAACCAAGTCACCCAGTTGCATATGTACTAGACGAATAATCCCTTCACGATGCTGTTTAATCGCCTCAGCTTGATCGTTAAACGTTTGAATAACAATGCCTGACTCATCTTTAGCTTCGAGGTCAGCAAAAGCCTTGGTCGGAACTAAAGCCTGAAATTGTTTAACAACAACACCCGTGACTTTATGAGAAGCCTCAAAAGTAAAGTTCTCAGGAAAATCTTTAAACTCGCCTTTTTGCTGTTTCACTGGACGATGCGTTTCTACACGACAACGTGCTTTTAACTCGGGTAAATCACGGCCTTTGGCAATCAGCTTACCTTTTTCATCAATCACCTTAATGAAAGGCACCAAATATGGATCAATACGTTCAAACGAAAAATCTTTTTCAGTAATTTGCTCACCACGTAAAGCAAAAGCTAAATAACTAAAAATATGCTGACGCAAATGTACAGCATCGATACCCTGCATGAGTTTACGAGCTGTGTCAGGAATAGGCACTACACTACGACGTTTGTCTTTTGGTAAAGCTTTTAGTAGTGCTTCGATTAAATCTAAACGCCAACCCGGAATACCCCAAGACCAGATGTTTTCATCGACCTGAGGAAGAGCTTGTACCGGAATTTGAACCGTTGCACCATCTTCATCATGGCTTGGGTCAAAACGATAAGTCGTTGCTAAACGTAGCTGCCCATTATGCAAATGATCTGGGAATTGCTGTGTTGTTGGACGGTCATTGAGCCAAAGTGCATCATCTTCTACAAATAAATAACGTGGATTTTTTGCTTCAACCGTTGCACGCCAGTCTTCAAAACTACTTCGACTTGCAATTTCTTCAGGAATTTTAGAAGCATAGAACTGATAAATCGTTTCTTCATCCACTACCAAATCACGGCGACGCAATTTATCTTCAACTCGTTCAACTTCTTCAAGTTTAAGTAAATTGTGTTTTAAAAATGGCGGAACTGTACCTAAGTTACCTGTGGTTAATGCATCACGTAAGAAAATTTCATGAGCAGCAGGCTGGTCAACTTTCTCAAAATTAATTAAGCGCTTTGGTTCAATAATTAAACCAAACAGCGAAATTTGAGCATACGCATTTACAATCCCAGCTTTCTTAGACCAGTGCGGCTCAAAATAGTGATATTTCAATAAGTCACGTGCAGCAAGCAAAATCCATTCAGGATCAATTTTGGCTAAAGTACGTAAGTAAACTTGAGAGGTTTCGACCATCTCAAAAGCCATCACCCAAGCAGTATTGGTTTTGTGCAAAGTACTGGCAGGAAAGACTTTCGCCTTTTGCTGACGCACCGCCATAAAGATATTACGTTCATCAGTTTTATTGGCAATAAAAGACAATAAACCTGTCAGCAACGCACGGTGCAGGTTCTCATAGTTCGCAGGTTTTTCATTAAAACTTAGTTTTAAACCTTCAGCTAACTCAACCAATTGTTTATGTGTCTGTTTCCATTCGCGTAAACGTAACCAGCTTAAGAAGTGCTGCTTGGCAAACTGGCGACGTTTATTTTCAGACATGCCTGCTTCACCTTTAGGATTTAAAGTCTCCCAAAGTTTTAAATAAAACAGAAAGTCTGAATCTGCTTCTTTGAATAGTGCATGCTTTTGGTCAGCCTGCATCTGTTTATCTGCTGGACGTTCACGTGGGTCTTGCACTGCAAGCGCACTGACAACCACTAAAATTTCTTTAAGCACACCGAAATGAGCACCGCCCACAATCATGCGCGCGAGTCGTGGGTCAATTGGCATACGTGCCATCATTTGCCCGACTTTAGTCAGCTCATTTTTCTTCTCGTTAAGTGCTCCTAACTCGATGAGTAGTTTTCGACCGTCATTTACAAGGCGGAAATCTGGCGGCTCAATAAAATCGAAGTTTTCTAGCTCACCTAACCCTAAACTTTGCATTTGCAAAATAACCGAAGCCAAGTTGGTTCGTTTAATTTCAGGCTCGGTAAACTCAGGACGACTTAAAAAGTCTTCTTCGCTATATAAACGAATACACACACCCGGAGCAATACGACCACAACGCCCTTTACGCTGATTGGCAGCAGCTTGAGAAATTGCTTCAATTGGTAAGCGTTGTACGCGTGAACGGTAGTTATAACGCGATATACGTGCAAAACCACTGTCGATTACATAACGAATATTTGGAACCGTCAGTGCAGTTTCGGCCACGTTGGTCGCAATAATAATACGACGGCCTTTTCCACCCGGACTAAAAATCTTTTGTTGTTCAGAAACAGCTAAACGTGCATACAACGGTAAAATTTCGGTGTGTCTTGGCCCGTACTTTTGTAAGGTTTCCTGCAACTCACGAATTTCTTGTTCTGTGCTTGAGAAAATCAGAATATCGGCATGTTCAGGATGGCCTTTTTCTTCGGCATCGGCAAAACATTCTTCTACAGCTTGTACCACTGCGCGAGGAAGGTTTTCCTCAAAATCATCGAACTCGTCATCATCACTACCACCAATATTCATCTCTGAAATTGGGCGATAACGTACTTCAACTGGGTAGCTACGACCTTCTACTTCAAAAACTGGTGCATTATTAAAGTAGTTACTAAAGCGATTTACATCTAAAGTTGCCGAAGTCACAATCACTTTTAGATCTGGGCGCTTTGGCAGTAACTGCTTTAAATAACCCATAATAAAATCGATATTGAGTGAGCGTTCATGCGCTTCATCAATAATGATCGTGTCATATTTAGATAAAAAACGGTCATTGCCTAACTCGGCAAGCAAAATACCGTCGGTCATTAAACGTACAATCGAATCTTGCGAGCCTTGTTCATTAAAACGAATTTTAAAACCAATCGATTCACCAAGCTTTTCGCCGACTTCTTCTGCAATACGCTGCGACACACTACGTGCAGCTAAACGACGTGGCTGGGTATGACCAATCATGCCCGTTAAACCACGACCCGCTAACATAGCAATTTGAGGAAGTTGGGTAGTTTTACCCGAACCTGTTTCACCTGCCACAATAATAACTTGATGCTTTTGAATCGCTTCAATTAAACGGTCTGCATATTGAGAAACAGGTAAATCCTGATTCAGTTTAATTTTAGGTAGACGTTCAAAACGCTGTCTAACTTTTGCATTAGACTGTTCAAATAATTTTTCAATCTCTGAAGTATCGGCTTTTTTATCTTTACGCAAACGATTTAAACGGTAACGATCTCTCGCCATCACCCATTGATCTATATTTAAACCATTCAGCACAGATAAATTTTCCTGAAAATTCAACAATCCGCTATTTTACGCTTTAATGCTCTTCAGGTAAAACAGTTGGTTTTTTATATATTTTTAATTTTTTAAAATTTTACCCTTGAATTTTGTCTCGCTAGACTTCATGTTGTTATGCAAGTTTCTTTTACGATAACTGTCATTTGATTTACATGTTTTTGCAGTCAAATCGAATACAGTGTTTGGGGACTTAAAAATCGTAAATTTATCACTTATTCAATTTTCCGATTTTAGTCATGTAAAAATACTATTTCCCCAATAAAGAATTTTTATTTATTCTACATCTCGTAAACAAGTTTAAATATAAACCTCAATCATGGAGACAATGATGAGCTTGATTAATACTGAAGTTAAACCTTTCCAAGCAACTGCTTACCACAACGGCCAATTTGTTGAAGTTAACGAAACTAACCTTAAAGGTAAATGGTCTGTTGTATTCTTTTATCCAGCTGACTTCACTTTCGTTTGCCCAACTGAACTTGGTGACTTAGCTGACAACTACGCTGAATTCCAAAAACTTGGTGTTGAAATTTATGCTGTATCTACTGATACACACTTCACTCACAAAGCTTGGCACGACACTTCTGAAGAAATCAAAAAAATCCAATACCCATTAGTTGGCGACCCAACTTGGACTCTTTCTAAAAACTTCGACGTTCTTATCGAATCTGAAGGTTTAGCTGACCGTGGTACTTTCGTTATCGATCCAGAAGGTAAAATCCAAATCGTTGAACTTAACGCTGGTGGTATCGGCCGTGACGCGTCTGAACTTCTTCGTAAAGTAAAAGCTGCTCAATACGTACACGCTCACCCAGGTGAAGTTTGCCCAGCTAAATGGAAAGAAGGCGAAGCTACTCTTGCTCCATCTATCGACTTAGTTGGTAAAATCTAATTTTTTAGATTAGACCAATACGTCTAAAAACCACCCTTTTTAGGGTGGTTTTTTATTGATTATTTTTATAAATCTAAGTCTTATTATCTACCAAAATTTCATAGCTAATTTTTTACAATTCTTATACTTATAAATTTATAGCAACATTCATTTATGAATTGTCAGCCTGCTTAACTTAGAGTACTGTCGAATTATGAAACAAAAGAGTTTTGTATATGTATTAAAAGATCAAACAAAAGTAGGAGTAGTTATATGGAAAAATCTGTTGTTGTAACCTCTTGGAAATATGATGTTTCTTCACGCTATTTAAAAATTTTCTATAGCAATGGCTCAGGTGAGCTTTATCATCCCGTTCCAGAGTTTATTTACAATAATTTGTTACGCACCACGGATAAAACTGCATTTGTTCACAAATATCTTGAGTTTGATCTGCATTTTAACAGGCTCTGTATTTCTGCTTAATTATAAAAATCAGCCCGCTTGGGCTGATCTATTTTATATGTTTCGACTATTAAGCCGCGTTATTTTGCTTAATATATTTCTCTAGCATTTTTTCTTTCACATCAACATGCATATTGATTTTACTGAGGTCGCCCTTATAGTGCTCAACAACGCGTTCATCCATAATTTTTGACCACCAAGATGGAATAAACGCAGGCAAAATCATTGCACCATAACCTGCTGGCAATTGCGGCGCATCTTCAAAATGCCGCAAGGTCTGAAAGCTGCGAGTTGGATTGGCATGATGATCTGAATGCCGTTGTAATTGATACAAGAACAGATTGGTCACCACATTATTATTATTCCAGCTGTGCTCTGGCAAAGTACGTTCATATTGGCCATTTTCTTTCTTTGCACGCTTTAAACCATAATGTTCTATGTAATTCACCGATTCAAACAAAGTTATTGCATACGCAGCTTGAGTAACTTGAAACGGAATCGAACGCGCACCAAATTTCCCAAACATGGCTGCATGATACACAGCCGACATTGCCCAGCCATGAATCAGTTCATTTTCCTTACAGAAGAAAGGCAATTTCTTACGCTCTAAGCGATTCTTCTCAATTTCAATCGCCGATTTAAAACTCCCAACTACAGTCCGCGGTAAGAACTTCCAAAAGGTTTCACCAAATTGTGAAGATGCTGGGTCCTCAGGTGTCGCAACACGGCGGTGATGTCCATAAGGGTGTTCAATTCGGAAATGGTTATACCCCGAAGGTGCTAACGCCAAATGAGATAAATAATGTTCAAGTCGACCACTCTTATGACTAAGTTCATGTGCAGTATTAATCGCAATCCCATTGACCATTCCTACTAAAGTTCCAAGTAAAACCTGATCAGCTATAGGTGTATTTTTACGAGTTGCCAAATATGCTCCATAGATATTGGTTGCATATTGCAAAGGAATAAAAAGTTTAACAATGCGGGCGTAATACGGATCTGCTTCTAAATCAGCGATTGCATCTAATGGTGGATTTTCCTTGTCTTCACCAATCAGTTTATCTAATGCTGGAATAACACCATGAATAAATAACGGCCCAAATGAAGCGAAGAACTTTTTAGTTTTTTTAGGACCAAATTGATAACCTGCTAGCCCACCCATTGCAATGGTCGGTACAGCTAAACCCAATAGCCATAAATGACGTTTTTTATCCTTAAATTTTGTTGTCGCTTGCTCGACATCCAGTTGAGTATGCATATTCATTAGAGACTCCAATCAAACACAAAATGTTTTGCTTGAATTGATTGTGCTCGCTCATAGACCCTCTATATTATCATTTTAAGACTTGCTATTATCATTTTAAGACTTTGCTGAGTTTTTCTTGTGCAGAAGCAACAGATTCCTGTTATCCCATCACGTTATTATTTACGGCTGATTGAAATTTTAATCGGCACGCATCAATACGATAATGATTTATTGAGGGCATTCCAACAAGAACTGGCAAAAACAGAATTATTATCGATTCAACAAATTGAACAATTCATTGAGATGGGTTTGAGTTTGCCCAACACTCAAGAATTAGCCTTTGAACTGGGTAAAAATATTAAACTCAGCTCACATAGTCTGGTGGGTTATGCGCTAATGACTAGTCCTAATTTGGAACATGCACTTAGGCTGATTGCACAATATTTTAGACTGATTATGCCGAGTTTTAAGCTCAGCATCGGGTTTCCAACCAATCAGCAAAAGGTTGAATTATTATTTGAACCGATTTTGCAGATGAATAAGCAGTGTTTGGCTTTTCATATTGAAGCGATTGCCGTGGCGTTTTACTACAGCTTGTTAGAGTTGGCAGGCCAGCAATTACAACGCTACCAAGTGTATTTGAGTATTCCTGAGCCGAGCTATCAAGAACGTTACATATCTTTAGTGAAGGCCAATTTCCACTTTAACTATACATGGCTTTCAGGTATACGCGTGGTGATTGATGAGCAACAACTAGCACTACCCTTGCCTCTAGCTGACGCACATAGTTTAAAAATAGTTGAACAACGCTGCCAGGAACAAATCCAGAAGATCTACCATCAAGGCGAAATTGTTGAATGGGTCAGCATGATGTTGCGACAAGCCAATCAAGTTCCCACCCTAATGGAATGTGCCAAAGTATTAAATATTTCGACCAAGACCTTGCAACGTTATTTACAGCAGCAAGGTGTTGAATTCCATGCTTTAAAGCAACAAATCAGCACTGAGCGTGCCATTGATTTATTAGAGAATTCTAGCTTTACCATTACCCATATTGCGTATGAACTGGGCTATTCTAATCCTGCCAATTTCACTCGTGCATTTAATAGAGTACACGGCTGTAGTCCACAAGCTTATCGACAAGAATATCTCAAGAAAGTAAATCTACTTTAGAACCACTAAACATAAACCAGCGCCTATAGGCAAAATACTACTCATGAAATCTGCATTCTTTTTAATCAAAGATAAAAATGGACTTACCTCAGCTGCATGTGAAATAACCTTATCAATAATAAGAACACCACCTTTGGGCTTCATCAGACGCTTTAAATCTGGCCAATAACTTTCATATGCATCACGTTCAGCGTCTAACAAAATAAAATCGAAAGTTTCCTGAGCTTCATTTAAATAATCTGCGGCATCCCCTATCCAAAAATCAACCACTTCATTTAATGCCAGTTCAGTAACATGGCGTTTCGCCTCATTACTACGATTGGCATCAATTTCAAGCGTGATTACTTTCCCGTGTGTCGATTGTGCAGCCTCAGCAAGCCATAAAGTAGAATAACCCGTTGAAGTACCAATTTCTAAAATTGATTTGGCCTGCTGCATTCGAATCAATTGCGATAGAAGTTTTGCAGACTCAGCCTCAATATTTCGATAGCGCAGCAAGCGATCTGACTGCTGGGCATCATGTCGTTTAAAGGTGTCATATAAATCTGCAACTCTTTGTAAGAAAAAAGTATTTGGCATATTTTCACCCTTTAAAATTGTTATTTTATATGACAGCCGTTTAAATTAAGTGCTTTGAATTAACTTGAACCGCGGCACGATACTTCCATCAGCCATTTGAACCGTTTCAGTAAACATATCTAGCGGACGTACCCATGTTGAATAGTCACCATAAAGACACTGATAAACAACTAACTCTTCTTCAGTCTCGCTGTGTTTTGCCACAGAAAAAACTTGATAGAGATTACCTTTATAATGCTGATAAATGCCGCGTTGCAATGACATGAAAGTACCTTTTAATGTTATGACATAAAATCTTTACAGCCATATAACATATATAAATTTTTAAATACTTTCACTTTAAAAGATAAAAATGAGTAATAAAGAGCATTTATAGATAAATTATTGATCTTATTTATGAATACACTCAATAATTCAAAAAACCGATTAAATCTATAAAAACATACTGTTTCACCTATTTTGTGTTTTAACGTACTATGCATCTATTGAAAGAATTTGGATGCATTGGAGTAAAAACAGATGTTAGATCAAAATATTAAAACTCAATTAAAAGCTTACTTAGAACGTTTAGAAAGTCCAATCGAATTAGTAGCTGCTTTAGATGAATCAGATAAAGCTGCTCAAATTAAAGAACTTGTGACAGAAATCGCTGAGCTTTCTGACAAGGTGACTGCCCGTTTTGATGGTAACAATACACGTCGTCCAAGCTTTGGTGTGGCTAAAGCAGGTGAACAGCCTCGAGTGTTCTTTGCAGGCTTACCAATGGGCCATGAGTTTACGTCTTTGATCTTGGCGCTGTTACAAGTCTCTGGTTATGCACCGAAGGTTTCTGATGAAGTGCTGAATCAGATTAAAGGCCTAAACCTTAAAGCCAATTTTGATGTGTTTGTATCCTTAAGCTGTCATAACTGTCCGGATGTGGTACAGGCGCTTAACCTGATCGCGATTTATAACCCGAACACCACAGCAACCATGATTGACGGTTCATTCTTCCAAGATGAAGTGGAACAACGCAAAATCATGGCTGTACCAATGGTGTTCCAAGACAACGAGCACATTGGCCAAGGTCGGATGACCCTTGAAGAGATTGTGGCGAAACTTGACACCAACTCAGCTGAAAAAGATGCAGCAGCACTGAATGCTAAAGATGCTTTTGATGTATTGGTGATTGGTGGTGGGCCTGCAGGTGCAACAGCAGCAATTTATGCAGCACGTAAAGGTATTAACACAGGTATCGTAGCTGAACGCTTTGGTGGTCAGGTGATGGATACCATGGACATTGAAAACTTCACGTCTGTGCAAAAGACTCAAGGTCCTAAGTTTGCTGCCGAGATGGAAGCACACGTTCGTGAATACGATGTCGATATCATGAACCTGCAACGTGTTAGCAAAATCACAGGTGCCAACCAAACTGCAAATGGTCTGGTTGAAGTTGAACTTGAAAACGGTGCCAAACTTGAATCGAAAACTGTCATCCTTTCAACAGGAGCGCGTTGGAGAGAAATGAATGTACCGGGTGAGCAAGAATACCGTACCCGTGGTGTCGCATACTGTCCACACTGTGATGGTCCATTGTTCAAAGGCAAACGTGTTGCAGTGATTGGTGGCGGTAACTCAGGTGTTGAAGCTGCAATTGACCTTGCAGGTATTGTTGAACATGTAACTCTGGTTGAGTTCGATACCAAACTTCGTGCAGACCAAGTTTTACAAAACAAACTGCATAGCTTGCCAAACACAACTGTGATTATGAATGCCTTAAGTACAGAAGTGTTAGGTGACGGCTCACAAGTGACTGGTCTTAAATATAAAGACCGTGCCACTGATGAAGAGCATGTAGTCGAGCTTGCAGGGATCTTTGTACAGATTGGTTTATTACCAAACACTGACTTCTTGAAAGACAGTGAGGTTGAGTTAACCAACCGTGGTGAGATTATTGTCAATGACCGCAACGAAACCAATGTACAAGGTGTGTTTGCTGCGGGTGACTGTACCACTGTGCCTTACAAGCAAATCATTATTGCTACAGGTGAAGGCGCTAAAGCATCGCTCTCTGCGTTTGATTACATCATCCGTTCTGGGCAATAAAAACTGGTTAGATCCCTCTTATTAAACGAAAGCCTAGCATTGCAAAATGCTAGGCTTTTTTAATATTGAAGTTACAACTTTTTAACAATTTTCGATCTTTATTAATCATTTACTTTATGTTTATATTTTAGACATCCATATTTGGATGCCATGAATTAGAAGGAAAAACACAATGAATAAATTACTTGTTGCTTTAGGTCTTGCTGCGACCGTAGCCCTAGTTGGTTGTAATAAAGATAAAGCTCCAGAAACTGGTGCGACTACAGGTGAACATTTAGAAAATGCAGCTAAACAAGCAACCGCTGATATTAAATCTGCTGGTGATAAAGCTGCGAGCGATATTGCAACTGCTACAGACAATGCTACAGCTAAAATTGATGCTGCTGCTGACCACGCTGCCGATAAAACTGCAAATGCTGCTGCTCAAACTGAAGCGACTGCGCGTAAAGCAACTGCTGATACAGCCAAAGCTGTTGAACATGCTGCTGCTGACGTTAAAGAGAAAGCTCAAAACTAACAGTCTGTAATATTAAAAAAGCCCCTATTGATTAGGGGCTTTTTAATACACTTAAAATCGCTTATGAAATTAAACCTTCATCACGCATTGCAATTTGTACAGATTGACGCTCAGCAACTTTATTACGTAATGCAATAATATTTTTATAAGGTGTTAAATCATGCTCAATAGAATTTGACCAATTCGTTAAAACAAATAAATAGGCATCAGCTGGCCCAAAATTATCATTTACTAAATAGTCATAGTCCGATTCAGATAAATAACTATCGATATATTTTAAAAGGCGGTCGATTTCAGCATAAGCTTTCGTCTTTTCATCGTTTGTTAACGGTGCGCCAAAAAATACTGCATAAGCATCATGTAATTCAGAGTTCAAATAACCTAACCATTCCAATACTTTCGCACGGCCTAAGCCTGAAGGAGGAATTAAGTCTTGTTTAGGATCATGCTGAGCAAGGAATGGTAAAATCGCCACGTTTTCAGTCAAAATTAAACCCGGGTTAATTTCTAAAGCTGGTACATAGCCCTTCGGATTAATTTCGTAATAATCTGCGCCTTTTTCTGTTTTATGTGTTTTTAAATTTACTTTTTCTAAATCAAAATCAACATTAATTTCATTTAAAATAATATGTGCAGCTAAAGAACATGCGCCTGGCGAATAATATAATTTCATATCTGATCCTTCTTATCTCACATTAACGTTTTAAATTGCTTCTAAAAAACCTGCAAGGTTTGTACAATTCCTTAATTGTAAAAAAGCGTAAATTTATAAATTAGTTACACTCTCTAATATTCTTGAAAAAGTTTGACCTTGCAAGTTGTCTTGCGTGACGATTGTTTAAAATATGATAAAACACATTCACATCACGCATTTTTTACCGTTAATTACGCTTAAAAAGTTGGCTAATCCATTCCACTAATTGGTTTAAGAAATCCAATATAGGATTTTTGTTGCCATTATCAGGATGACTTGAGTCTTTACCATTTAAATCTAGATCGACAATGACAGGATCATGGTCCGAAGAACGATAGGCATCTTCACCATAAAATAGCGCCTTTTGTTCATCGGTTTTATATTCTTCGTTGTAATCTAGAACAGTTGGTTCATCTGCATTGATATGCCAAGCAAAGGTACGAACTACTTTTGGATATAAATCTGCATCGGCAATTGCATGGTCTAAGTTACCCGCTCCACCATTGCCATTTGCATCACTTGCCACACCAAAAACATAGCTATATGCCTGAGCACCCTGCCCAATCTTAGCGTCATTAAGTAAAACCTTATAGTTGGCTTTTTCAAAAGCTAAAATTGGTGCTTCTTTTGCGTAGCTGTTCATGTCCCCAACGAGTAAAGCATTTTGCTTAGGAACTTGAGTTGGATTTTTCGCAAGCCACTGCACGATTTGATCAACTGCTTTCACACGGGTTGGGTTCCAACATCCTTGACCATCATTTTGATCAGCGTCAGTAGAGTTCGCGTCTACTCCAGTACAACCTTTTGACTTTAAATGGTTTGGAATAACAGTAAATGTCTTATTGCCACGAACAGTTTGGAAAGTTTGTGCTAACGTCGTTCGACTTTTATCACCCAAGTCCAGCACAACAGGTTTGTTTAAAGGTTTAACACGTTTACTGTTATAAATAATCGCAACAGCAATAACATCACCACCTAAACGATCCAAGTTTTCAGGAACCACATATTTCCAGTCTGGACCTAATGCACTTGTTAAATGAGCAATTGCGCTGTTTGGACCATAACCATTGTTGGCAATTTCCATTAAACCGTATACGTCAGCATCAATCGCTTTTAATGCACTCACAATTTTACGGTGTTGTTTATCAAACTCTGTTTGTGTGTTTGCGCCACGCTCTGTTGGGAAACCTGTTGCGCCATTGTCATAGTTCAAAACGTTAAATGAAGCTACGCGAATATGATTAGCATTCTTTGTAAGGACACTTTGACGTGGGTTTGTTTGAGTAACAACTTCTGGTTGTGTCCGTCCAAGTACTGGCTGTACGCGCCAGCCATTAAAACGATACTCTAAAATCCCTTCAACGTTTTTAAGCTGATAACCTGAACGTAATGTATTGGCAGCACTAAAATTTGTTGGTAACCACGGAGTACGATTTTGGTTGTTATATCCATCATCAAAAATAATTTTCGATAATAAATTTTTCTGAGCTAAAGCTTTCGCTTCTGGCGACAAGGCAGGATATAAATTGGTTGGAATATATAAGCGGCCTAAGCTCAGCGATAGTTCACCATAACGGCCATAGTTATAGTTTTCACTTACCGTCAAAGCTTGAGGTAATTTGACCAACATCCCTTGATAACGCTGCGGAGAATTTGTTGAACCGCCTGCTAAGCTAGTAAATGGTAACTCCAAGCTAATTGGCTGAACTTGATTTGCCATATTGCTATTACAGCTTTGAATATCTTGCTGTAATTGGTCTATTTGTAGCTGGTTTTGATAACTTGTTAAACGGCCTCGTAAAATAACTTCATCACCAACTTGGCCACCTTTTACCGTGCTGCTATTTGGAATATAAACAAAAATGGCATTACTTACATTTGCACGTGCTTTGGTGTCAGGTGTTTGAACATAAAAGCCTGAAAAACCATTCGCATAGCGATAGTCAGCAGTAATTACACCACGTACTGTATAGGTTTGATTTTGTGTTGAAGATGCTAAATCGGCAATTGGTGTATCTGAGCTTGAACAACTGACCGTTTGCACTGGCGGTTGAGTCGTAGAACCCGATAGATTTGAAAAATCATTTCGGTTTGCCCATGCTGTCCACGAGTGGTCCAAATCAAATGCTGCGGTTGGATCGATACTTAAAGCTGGATTTTCAGTTTCAATACGTTTAAAACTATTTCCTAAACTTGAAACGGCTGTTCCCCAACCTGCCTCTGGTCGTTCACCAATACGCCCAAAACGATCGACAGGTGTGCCTTTATAAACGAGTACAACTGCATCATCACCATTAAAAGACAAAGCAGCTACTTGATTTACTTTACTACCAAGTTCAGTTTGTAGCTCTGAGCGACCCACTAAAAACTTCTGCTTACTCGCAAGTGTACCCTGCAAACGGAAAGTCACCGTTTTTGCAGTACCACCATTATTAAACTGTTGAATCTCATAATCGGCTAAGTTCACTGTAGTACCATCTGGGTTATAAATCTCTAACCCTTTTTTATTGCTACTACCATCAACATACTGGCTAAACATAAGCTGTGCCTGAGCAACAGAACTATATGAAAATGCACCAAATGCACTTAAAAAAACTGAAAGAGTTCTTAATTGAAAAGTTTTCATGATTAAAAATGTTCATGTGAGTTTTAATTAGTCTCTTAGATTAAATATTGATCATGACATCTACATGAAGAAAAACACCGAAATATTTGACTTGACCACCTGAAGACTTAAAATACCGCATTTGAATTTCAATATTGCCAAGGTTATGTCGATCGATCAGTTAGAAACGCAAATTGCAGAATTAGACAATTTGCCTGAACACCGTGAAATTGTGACGTTTATGCGTCGTTCAGCACCACTTAATACGTCTCAACGCACGGCATTAGAACAACATCGCGATTTAATTTTGGAATATCCTGTTGGTGACTTACGTCAACACTTTGAACATCCAGAACGTCCTTTAACTGTTGAAATCGGTTTTGGTATGGGACGTTCGCTAGTGCTTATGGCTAAAGCAAACCCAGAACGCAACTATGTGGGCATTGAAGTCCATGTACCTGGTATTGCTCAATGTCTATATGAAGCAGGTATAGCGGAACTTAAAAACTTACGAGTACTCGATGCAGACGCGATTCAAGTTTTACGTGAAATGCCAGACAACAGTATTAACTGTGTACAACTTTACTTCCCAGACCCTTGGCAAAAGAAACGTCATTTCAAACGCCGTTTTGTTATTCATGAGCGTATGCAACTGGTTGAACAGAAACTTGAGTTTGGTGGTACATTCCACGCAGCAACAGACTGGGAACCATATGCAGAATGGATGCTTGATATTTTAGATAACCGTCCAGATCTTGAAAATTTAGCTGGTAAAGGCAACAGTTACCCTCGACCAGAGTGGCGTCCGGTGACTAAGTTTGAACGCCGTGGTATTGAGTCAGGTCATAAGATTAATGACTTTATCTTTAAAAAGATTAAGTAAACAACAAAAGGCTTAGTTCATTACTAAGCCTTTTATCTTTTAATATTAAAAAATTTATTAGCACTTACTTATTCTATTTTTTTCTTTCGAATTAATGTTTGCCAATCGCACTAAATCTAGCTATTTATAGAAACTGCTATTAGCCACACTAAAAATTGCTAAGGACAACCCATGTTAAAAATTTTAGGGCGTGATAACTCCATTAATGTTCGCAAAGTCTTATGGCTATGTGAAGAATTAAATCTTGAATATGAAAGAGAAGACTGGGGTCGAGGCTTTCGCTCTGCACAATCACCAGAATATTTCCAATTAAACCCAAATGGTCAAATTCCTGTTGTTTTAGATGGCGATTTAGTACTGTGGCAGTCTAACAGTATTATCCGTTATCTCGCCAATGCTTACGATAAAGACCATAAGCTTTACCCTACTCAAGCGAAAGAAAGATTCTTTGTTGACCAGTGGCTTGATTGGCAAGCGATCGAGCTAAATAATAGTTGGACTTATACGATTATGTCTTTGCTTAGAAATTCACCAAATCATCAAGATCAAGATTTATTAAAAAAAGGTATTGATAATTGGAATCACCATATGCAGATTCTTGACCAACAGCTTGCAAAAACTCAAGCCTATGTTGCAGGAACTGAGTTCACTCTAGCGGATATTCCAATTGGTCTATCTGTACAGCGCTGGAAGGCCACCCCTTTTGACCATCCAACACTTAAACATGTCGACCAATATTTTGAACTATTAAATCAGCGTGCTGGCTTCTTAAAATGGGGCAATAACGGCGAACCTTAATTTTAAAATCAGTTTTAGTCCGAGTGATGGCGCTTCACGATGCCATCACTTAAAAGTTGATAGACCTGTTTTAAGTCATCCCTATTTGCTTGAGTTAATAGACTCTCATGCATTGCCAAGATATTTTGATCTCCCCTTACCGCAGGCCCAGTTTGCATTTGTTTCGGATCGTTTTCAGTGGCTTTTTTTGCTGTTTCCACCATTAAAGGGTAGAGCAAGCTAAAGTCGACTTGTTCTGCATCCACAATCTGTTTAGCCATATCGAAACAGTAATTAGTAAAATTACAAGCAAATACAGCTGCCAAATGTAAAGTTAAACGCTGCTTTGAGGTGTATTGATATACTCGATTACTTAGGCTATTTGCTAAATCAGAGAGCATGGCTAAATCGGCTTTACTGGTCGCCTCTAAAAATAATGGTGTGGCCTGCCAATCAACATCTCTTTCCAGACTGAATGTTTGCAAAGGATAAAACACCCCTGCTTTTTTATGAATATTACTAATGACTTCGATATTGGTACTACCAGAAGTATGAACCATCAAAGTTTCGGGAAATAGTTGATGTACTTGCATTACAACATCAGCGATAGCGCTGTCTGAAACTGCCAAAATAATTAAATCACTTGCTTGAAACTCTTGAAGAGACTGACATGCTTTTGCTTGAATTTTTTCTGCAAACTTCTGGGTTTTCTCAAAATCACGCGCGTAGACTTGGGCAATGTGATGCCCCTTAGCCAAAAGTGCCTTTGCCAAATGAAAAGAAACACGCCCACTTCCTAACAAACTGATTTTCATGTCAACCCAACAATATTGATCTCTATAAAAAAGCTTCTCAAAATGAGAAGCTTTTTTCAAATCAGAATTCAGTAAAATCAAGATTTCTTATAAATCTATTGATTATTGGGCTACTGAAAACTCAATACGACGGTTTTTAAAGCGACCTTCTTCAGTCTTGTTGTCAGCAACAGGGTTTTCTGAACCATGACCTTGGGCAACAAGCTTAGAAGCATCTACTCCTTTAGAAACTAAGTAATCTACTACAGCTTGAGCACGGCGTTGAGAAAGTGCTTTATTGGCAGTAGCATTACCTGTTGAGTCAGTATGACCACCTACGTTTAATTTCACGCTAGTCACTTTATTTAACAGTGTTGCAGCTTGATCAAGAATGGCTTTGTTGTCTGCTGGAATTTCACTTGAACCACTCGCGAAGTTAATGATTTGCAAGTTAAGAGCTTTAACTAAAGCATTTACGTCTACATTGTTCGGGTCAATTGAGCCTAACGCTGTTTGCGAAGCCGTTAAACTATTACTCACAGATTGCTCAGCTGTTGCAGGTGCTGTACCAACAACTTCAGTATGTGGCACCAACGCTTTTACCTTAGCAGTTAAAGCTTCTAAAGCTGCGGCATCGCCTGCTTTCAATGTAATTTTGTCACCTACCCATTCTAAAGATGCATTTGGAACACCTTTCAATGCACCAAGTACATCTGCTAATGCATCCTTATCGGTAAATGCAGCAGCATAAGTTTGGCTAGTATCAACATCACAGTCTTTAGTCGCTGAAAGAACTTTCTTAACATGCATTTGCAAAGTTGCCAAGAAGCCCTGATCGCCAATACCTGCCTGACATTGACTCACAGCACCTTTGTCGTCTGTACTTAAAGTTAAAGTAGCAGGTGCAGCTGCTGCGGTTGCCACACCACTTGCAGGTGAAGTCTCAGGTACAGGTGTAGCTTCTTTATGCTGGCAAGAGCGCCACAACCAAGCGATTAATAAACCGAGAATAATCAGTGCAATAATGGGTAAAATTCCACGAGATTTCCCTGTTGTCTCGGTTGCCGCTGCAAGCGGTGGTGCAGTTGATGTCGTTACTGATGATAAACCTGCACCAAGACCTAATGGTGCCAATAGTCCAACTGCCCATCCTGGTAGATATGAACGAATCGTTTCTGCATGTTGACGTAAATAGTTCACAATACTTTGTTGATCACTTCCAGCAACTTCAGAAATCGTATTGAGACTAGGTTTGATCGCACTATTGAGTGTACTTTCAATCTCGGCAGATGGCGCAGTACCGCTTAAATGAGTCAGTACAGTATTTTTAATTTGATCATTATGAGAAAAAAGATCGGATAATGAGGGGGCTAAACTATTTTTTAATTGTCCGATAAGATCAGGTTTAGCAGCTAATAATGAAAGTAAAATTGGATAAAACTTAGAAAGCGCGTTAGTTTTTTCGCCTAGGAATCCATCCTGATTATCTAATATTGTTGAAGATACTTTTTCTTTAAGCAGTTCTATAGGGTTTATCGACATTGTTTATTCTCCCGAATCTTATACGTCGTAACCAGCAATTTTTTGGTTATTCAAATACTTCTGTTTGCTGATAGTTTTTTATTCTAATGCGCTCGAAATCTTTTGTTGTTTTTTAAATAATTTATATACAATTTTCCATCTAGTATTTACAAAACAGGCAGATCACAAAGATCTGCCTTTTTATATTTTGAATAAGTTTTTAGCCGTCGGAAACTACACAGCAAAAGTTTGTAGCACTTTACCAGTAAGGTTTTGACCCAGTAGTGGCGTATTTTTCCCTTGCGATAAAATAGTGTCTTTGCTTAAGGTCCAGCTTAATTCAGGATCGACCAAAACCCACCCTGCTTCGGCTTGCCAACGTGTAGTCATATTTGCTACCTGTGCAGGAGCACTTGTCACTTTGGTAACCCATTCAAGCGGCTCAAATAAGCCTTCATTAATAAGTTGAATGCCTAAGGCTACATAAGTATCGAATGCTGTAATACCCGGTTGAGTTTCAGCAAACGGTGCCATTTTCGCTGAACTACTTAATGGTTCGTGATGCGTACAAATTGCATCAATGACACCTTGTTTTAAACCTTGGCGTAAAAGTTCTTTATCTTGCTCAGAACGCAATGGTGGACGAACATGTGCAAGTGAGTTGAAGCCATCAGTTAATTGCTCAGTTAAATGTAACTGATGCATTGCTACATCGGCAGTGACAGGCAAGCCTTTTGCTTTTGCTGCACGAATTAACTCAACAGATGCACCGCAAGACAACAAGCCAAAGTGAGCTTTAACACCTGTCGCTTCAATCATAAGCAAATATTTTGCAATCGCTACAGTTTCAGCAATTGCAGGAATCATCGGCAAACCTTGACGCGATGCGATAAAACCTTCATGAGCACATCCGTCTTTAGCAAGTTGCGGTTCTTCAGCATAGAACACGACTGTTAAACCAAGACCAGCCGCATACTCAAGCGTGCGAACAACAACATCGTCATTTTCAAATGCAGCATTCGCATTTGAAACAGCAGTACAACCACCCTTTTTAAGGCCAGCCATATTTGCTGGTTGTTTACCATTTAAGCCTTGAGTCTGCGCACCGATAATATGCATATGGATACCACCATCAAGCCAAGCTTTTTCAACTAAGCCATGAATGAGGGCACCATTGTCCTGAACAATTGGCTTTGAGTCTGGAGGGGTAATGACATGCAAAATACCATTAGCACGTGCAGCCTTCCCTTCAGACTTAAGTGTACCGTGTTGTTGTTGACCTGGTTCACGTAAACGTGCGCACAAATCAACCATAGTCGGCATTAACCATTTGCCTTGCCCATCAATGGTTTGTTCAACTTGGTCAACTGCTGCAACCAACTTACCGTCTTGAATATATACAGTTTGTACGCTGTCTGTTTTTTGGATTGGGTCTAACACACGTACATTTTCAATTTTTACAATACTCATGTGATCCATTCCTTACAACGCAATTGCTTCAATTAAACCTTGTTCTTGAAGTTGCCCTTGCATAGACAACGCCAATACAGCCATACGAACTGCAATACCGTTAGTGACCTGTTTTAAAATCACAGACTGGTCACCATCGGCAATACTCGAATCAATTTCTACACCGCGGTTCATTGGTCCCGGATGCATAACAATACAGTCTGGTTTAGCTAAACTTAGGCGTTCTTTGTTTAAGCCATACATTCTGTAAAATTCAGATTGCGAAGATAATGCTGGTGAATCAATACGTTCATTTTGAATACGTAGCGCAATAATCACATCACAACCAGTAACACCTTCATCCATGTTATTGAACAAACGAACATGGTCACCGTATTCTGAAAAACCAACCGGCAATAATGTATTCGGTGCAATCACACGAATGTCTTTACATCCAAGAGTTTGAAGTGCAGCCACATCTGAACGTGCTACGCGAGAGTGCTTAATGTCACCAATAATCGCAACACTCAACTCTTCAAATGGTTTTTTGGTTTCACGGCGAATGGTCAGCATATCAAGCATCGCTTGCGTTGGATGAGCATGACGTCCATCTCCAGCATTAATAATTGCGACTTTTGGACACACATCTTTAGCAATGAAATGTGCAGCACCCGAAGATGAATGGCGGACTACAAAAATATCGGCAGCCATTGCCTCAAGGTTCCAAAGCGTATCTCGTAAAGTTTCACCTTTAGATGTACTTGAACGAGCAATATCAATGTTCAGCACATTGGCAGACAAACGCTTTGCTGCTGCTTCAAAAGTAGTACGAGTACGGGTGGAGTTTTCAAAGAAAAGATTCATCACCGTCCGTCCTTCTAAAAGTGGGCGGTTGATTAAATTATTATTATCATCTAAAAAGCTTTGCGCGGTATCTAAAATCTTAGTGAGGTTTTCTTTTGAAAGTCCCTCAATCGTTAAAAAATGTTTTAAATTTCCGTCTTGATTGAGCTGAACCTGGCTCGGCTGATGCAACGCTGCAATATGCATAATGGATTCCTATGGGTCGAATCGCGAAAACGTGCATAGTGTAGCTGAATTCCAGCTTTTTCGCAGAAGAACTTTACAGAATAAGACCCTAAATTGACCAGAAAATTTAGGGTCGCGCAAAGATTACCTTAAAGCACCAATATAATGATGTGGAACTTGTGCCCGATAAATATCTTCAGCCGTGATTTCTGTTTCTTCGTTCAACTGAACGGTGTTAGCGATTTGTTTTTGAGGAAGCTCGGGTATTGAGTCAGTCAATGAGTTTAATCGCTCAACAAAACGTTTTAATTCATCGTCATCTGTTTCCAAGGCAAGTGCTATTACATACTTTGCATAATCTTTATTTTGGACCACATACAATGCATCTATGACTCGCCCCGTGACTCTACGCATACGTACATATATTTGTGTAGAGATTGAAAAAGCTTCCGCATTGGTTACAAAACCATTCCCCATCATATCTTTCATTTATATTCCCCTATGCTTTCAAATCATAAAATTGGTTAAAAACCATTTAATAAATAAGCGTTACTCATAGAGGTTTAGCAAAATACATACCAGTTTATATATTTTAAGCTTTAAAAATCAGTTTATTGATTGCCAAGTGATAGGTTGCAATAATTTAAAGACCTTTACACATCAAAATAAGTTAAACTTTGCATCGTTAATATTTATATGTTTTGGTCAATTGAGTTTATGAATACCTCTTTACGTTTAAACCACTATTGGATTACTTGTGCTGATGGTTTAGAAAGCCTCTTACAAGAAGAAATAGAACAGCTTGGCACCAAAGTGACAGAACGTAAAGCCGGACGTTTAATCATTGAAGGAACGCTTGAGCATGCTTATCGTATTTGCATGTGGTCGCGTCTCGCTTCTCGTGTTTTACTTCCAATTCATACTTATGAACTTGAACACACACATGATGCACGTGATGTAGCAGAAGAGCTTTACGAAGGTGCAATGAGCTTTGACTGGTCACTTATTTTTGCACCACAAAGTACCTTCGCTATTCGCTTACATGCAGAGCGTGAAATTAAAGTTAATACCCAATTTGCAACGCTTCGAGCAAAAGATGGTGTTGTCGATTCCTTTATGGAAGCTGTAGGTCGTCGCCCAAGTATTGATACTAAACAACCAGAAATTACCTTATATGTACTTGCTGGTAAGACCGAACATACTTACTGTCTAGATTTATCTGGTGACTCATTGCATAAACGCGGCTACCGTCGCTACATGACAGATGCACCGATTAAAGAAAACCTAGCTGCCGCAATTTTACAAAAAGCTAAGCTTAAAGAACGTAATCCAGAACTTGTACTCGACCCAATGTGTGGTTCAGGTACATTTATCATTGAAGCATTAATGATTTTAACTGACCGCGCACCTGGTCTTGTTCGTCGTTTTGGCTTTAATGGCTGGCATGGTCATGACCGTGAACTTTGGCTTTCGCTCAAAGCTGAAGCAGCAGAACGTCATGAGAAAGCGCTTGAATTACCTTTACCTAAGTTTTATGCCTACGATGCAGATTGGGAAGCGGTAAAAGCAACACGTGAAAATATTATTGCGGCGGGCTTCGAAAAACTATTAAGCGAAATTCAAATTGAAGAACGTACTTTAGCTGACTGGCCAGATTTCGCCGCTGAAAAGAAAACAGCTTTTATTGTAACTAATCCGCCATATGGTGAACGTTTAGGTGATAAAGCATCAAACCGTTCTCTTTATTTAGGTCTATCTGCACTTTTACAAAAACATTTCCCAAATCAATATGCCGCTATTATTGCAGCTCAAATTGAACAAGCCGATGTTTTAGCTTTTGAAGCACCTGAAACTTTACGTTTAATGAATGGTAAGTTACCAATTTACATTCGCTTCGGTGCAATCAAACCAGAAAAAGTAACACAGCCATTTTTAGCAACTTGGCAAGCTCAACCCGTGGAAATAGAAGAAGCTCAAGACTTTGCTAACCGTTTGCAAAAAAATATGACTGCCTTGAAAAAATGGGCTACTAAAGAAAATATTTATTGCTTACGCTTATACGATGCCGACTTACCTGACTTTAACGTCGCTGTAGATTTATATGGCGATCGCTTACATGTTCAGGAATATGCTCCACCAAAAACAATAGATCCTGAAAAAGCAAAAAAACGTTTTAATTTAGCGCTTGCTGTAATTCGTGCTGTGACTGGTTTGAACCGCGATGCTATTTTTATTAAAACACGTGCTCGTCAAACCGGTACCAATCAATATACGAAACAAAGCACCGCTTCAAAACGTTTTATCGTTCAAGAAGGTAAAGCTAAAATTTTAGTGAACCTAACCGACTACCTCGATACAGGTTTATTCCTTGACCATCGTCAAATGCGTTTACGTATTGCTCAAGAGGCTCGTGGTAAACATTTCTTGAACTTATATAGTTATACCTCTACAGCAAGTTTACATGCTGCTTTGGGCGGTGCCGCTAGTACCACAAGTGTCGACTTATCGAATACTTACTTAGGCTGGTCGAAAGAAAACTTCGTTTTAAATGGTTTAACTGTAGATCATGCAGACGAACAACACATGTTCTTTGCAAGCGACTGTTTTGAATGGTTAAAAGAAGGTCACGAACAATATGATCTTATCTTTATTGACCCACCTACCTTCTCTAACTCTAAAAAGTTCTACGGTACTTTCGACGTACAACGCGACCATGTTTCTCTTATTAAACGTGCAATGAACCGTTTAACAAGTGAAGGTACACTTTACTTCTCGAATAACTATCGTGGCTTCGAGATGGATGAAGAGATTGAAGCACTATACGACGTTGAAGAAATTACGTCTGAAACGATCGGACTTGATTTTAAACGAAATCAAAAAATCCACCGTGCTTGGAAAATTCAGCATCTAGGTCTGAACTAATATAAATTTGGCGAGAAGTTATTATTACTTTACGGTAATGATAACTTCGCCACGTACATTTTTTGGCTCAAATTCATAACGTGTAAAACGATCTGCCCGATCTGGTAATGCAACCATCTCTAGTTCTTTCTTTTCTTTAATATCTATTACCTGATTTTGTTTTTGTTCCTGATAAGGTGATAACACACTCGACCTTAATGAATTCCAGCGAACTTCTTGTAAATAGTTATCTCCTAATTCTTTTCGAGCTCGATGCTGTTCTTTTTCAGGCTTCTTGGCATCATCTTGGGCTTTAGCAATAATAACGGGTAAAGATGCGGTTATCGCTCCTGTCTGAGTCGAAAGCGCACTTTCACTCATGGGTTGAGCAGCCCAAGTATTTGATAATAATACAGACATACCGCTTAAAATTATTAGCGCACACCCTTGCTTATTATTCATTACCTACTTCCTAAAATTGTTATTGTTTGTTATATCGAATAAAACTAGCAACTTTTTAACCTTGTCGCAATGTTATAAAGGAACTTCCCGATAATTAGCATTGATCATTTTAAAATCAAAATATATCACAAGTATTTCGTCACTATTCAATAGTTTTATAGATTGTTATCTCAGGCTTGAAGGATATCTTTAAATCACTTACTGTAATTTTATAATTCATTTGTATTTGATTTTATTTATAAATACACACCATACGAGGTGAAATAATGCTCCAGCAATGCTGCCAATTATTAGAAGATCTTCAACTTAAAGTTGCATTTATTGAAAGTGCCAGTTCAGGCTACTTAACCAGTCAGTTTTCGATTCATAAAAATAGTGGCGCTGATATTTTACTGGGCGGTTTGGTTAGTTATGACCCCAGCATTAAAATTAGTATTTTAAAAGTCGATCCAAATTTAATTAATATGTACACAGCTGAATCGCCACAAGTGACAGAAGAAATGTGTAAGTTGGGCCAAATCTTATTTCAGCAAGCAGATATTATTGTAAGTTGTACGGGTTTACTCAAACATGGTGGAAGTGAAACCGCAGAAAAGCCTGTAGGTACTTTTTTTATCTGTATTTCTTACAAAAAGCGTATTTATCATTATCATTATTTTTTATCTGGCCATGCCGAACAAAAACTAAAAACTCTCACACAAAAAGTAGCAGACTCAATTATTACGCTTATATCATCTAATCAAAATAAAATTTAAATATAAAAAAGAGAATATGTTTCCATATTCTCTTTTCGGTTTTAGCAGAAAGAGCTTAGCTCAGTTTCATCTTATCAAAAACTAAGTGACCATGCTCGCCTTTAACTAAAATAGTGTCACCTGCGACAAAATCACCCGATAAGATTTTTTGAGCTAATGTGTTTTCAACCTGTTGTTGAATTGCACGTTTTAATGGACGCGCTCCGTACACAGGATCAAAACCAGCATCAATCAATAAATCAAATGCACTGTCATCAACATTCAAGCTCATATCACGATCAACCAGACGTGAACGTAAACGATCTAACTGAATATCCGCAATACCACGAATCTGCGCTTTCTTGAGTGAGTGGAAAACCACAAGCTCATCAATCCGGTTAATAAATTCCGGACGGAAATGCTGACTTACTGCATTCATCACGACTGTACGTACTTCGTCATCAGTTGCACCATCACCTAGCTCACGTACATCTTGTGAACCTAAGTTTGATGTCATCACAATAACCGTGTTTTTAAAGTCCACTACTCGACCTTGTGAGTCAGTTAAGCGACCGTCATCCAACACTTGTAGCAAGATATTGAAAACATCAGGATGCGCTTTTTCAACCTCATCAAACAACACAACACTATATGGTTTACGACGAACAGCTTCAGTTAAAACACCGCCTTCTTCGTAGCCAACATACCCTGGAGGCGCACCAACTAAACGGCTGACAGAATGTTTTTCCATGAATTCACTCATGTCGATACGAATCATGGCATCATCACTATCAAACAAGAAGTTAGCTAAAGCTTTAGTCAACTCAGTTTTACCTACACCCGTTGGCCCCAAGAACAAGAATGATCCGCTAGGACGATTCGGGTCAGATAAACCTGCACGTGAACGACGTACTGCATTCGATACAGCAACGACTGCTTCATCTTGTCCAACAACACGGTCATGTAAAAACTCTTCCATATGAAGAAGTTTTTCACGCTCGCCTTGCATCATTTTAGCAACCGGAATACCCGTTGCAGCACTAACCACTTCAGCAATTTCGTTTTCAGTCACTTTAGTACGAATGAGTTTTGGTTCTTCGTTTTCTTCAGCAACTTCGTCTTGCTCAAGTTGTTTTTGAAGCTCTGGAATTACACCATATTGCAAACGTGCCGCTTCAGCCAAATCACCTTCACGCTGAGCTTTTTCAAAAGCAATACGCGCTTTATCAAGTTCAACCTGAGCTTGTTTGGTACCCTCTACTAGAGTTTTCTCAGCCTTCCACACTTCTTCAAGATCGTTGTATTCTTTCTGAACTTCGGCGATCTGCTTTTCAAGATGAGTAACTTCGGCTTTACTGCCTGCATCTTCATCTTTTTTCACCGCTTCCAATTGCATTTTCAACTGGATTAAACGGCGGTCAAGCTTATCAAGTGCTTCAGGTTTAGAATCAATCTCCATTTTGATACGAGAAGCTGCTTCATCGATCAAATCAATTGCCTTGTCTGGTAATTGACGGTCTGTAATATAGCGATGAGACATTTTCGCCGCAGCAATAATCGCTGAGTCTAAAATTTGCACACCATGGTGAGTAGCATATTTCTCTTTTAGACCACGTAAAATCGCAATGGTATCTTCTACACTTGGCTCATCAACCAGTACTTTTTGGAAACGACGCTCTAAAGCCGCATCTTTTTCAATGTATTGGCGATATTCGTCTAAAGTAGTCGCACCCACACAGCGTAACTCACCACGAGCCAATGCAGGTTTCAACATGTTCCCTGCATCCATCGCACCGTCGCCTTTACCAGCGCCTACAAGCGTATGCAGCTCATCAATAAACAGGATGATTTCGCCTTCGTGTTTCGCCAAATCTTTTAAAACTGCTTTTAAGCGTTCTTCAAACTCACCACGATACTTCGCGCCCGCAAGTAATGATCCTAAGTCGAGGGATAAAACACGTTTATTTTTTAAGCCCTCTGGCACTTCGCCATTCACAATACGCTGTGCTAAACCTTCAACAATAGCGGTTTTACCCACACCCGGCTCACCAATGAGTACAGGGTTGTTTTTTGTACGACGTGACAAGACTTGAATGGTACGGCGAATCTCATCATCACGCCCAATAACTGGATCAAGTTTTCCAGATAAAGCCCGCTCAGTTAAATCAATCGTATATTTATTAAGTGAGTCACGTTGGTCTTCGTGATTATTACTCATGACTTTGTCACTACCTCGAATAAGTTCAATTACTTTGCGTAAGCTGTCGGGAGTTACACCTACGGCACTTAAAATATTTTTCGTTTCACCAGTTTCTGCCAAGCCCAATAAAACCCAGTCAGTTGACAAAAATTCATCACCCGCTTTTTGCGCATATCGATCGGCCAAGTTAAGCGCTTTAACTGCTTCTGGGTTTAAGTTGACATCGCCTGTCGGATTCGCAATAGTCGGAGCATCTTTGATAGCTTGCTCAAGCTTTTGTTTAAGTTCAGGTAACCGTGCACCTGCTTGTTGCAGCAAGCTAATATTTGAAGGCTCTTCTAATAAGGTACTCAAAATATGAATACCTGCTATAGCGGTATGGTCTTTACCCATCGCTAAAGATTGAGCATCTGAAAGGGCTTGCTGCAAGCGGTTTGTAAATTTTTCAAAACGCATTCTTGTTATTCCTCACAACAAATTTGTACTTGTCTAATAGATGGGAACACTTTTTCGGATTTCAAATAAATTTTTATATATTTTTCATAATGTTATTAAAATAACAATAAGTAAAACTCCATTATAATATGGGTTTATGAATGATCTATTTCAAGTATATTTTGTATAATTTTTAAGAGAAAACAAAAACGTGATATTTCCTCTGAATTTTTATCATAAATGGCAATCTTAAAGCCATAATATCTTTATTAATTATCGTATTTAAATTTAAAAAGATTAAAAGCAGTCCCTCACTTGAGAGACTGCCTCATCAGATAGCTAATCAATTATGCCATTGATGGAACGGACACTTAGCTTGCTCTGTTTTTTCTTTTGGAATATCTGGCGTAGAGATTGGACGACGCTGATGCTGTTCCTGAATGATAGGAAATACCGACGTAAAGAAGTTTGACCAACCACCAGTACGTACTCTTAATAAATTATATTGCTCAGGTGATGTTACCGCTTGAGTAAATGTTTCTGGGTTAGCGACCGTGATCGTTAAAATATTAGATGACCCACCTTGGCTGAATTGTTTCAATATCTTGATCAAATCTTTAACGCCAAAGTCTTCACGAATATTAAAGTCTGTAGGTGCACCATCTGCCATTAGATTTGTACCCGTACCATCAAAACCTTGCAAAGCCCGACTGAATTCAGCGATTTGATGATCAACAGCCAAATCAGCTGGACTTGGCGATGGACTTAAATCTGATGCTACTGTTGTACCTAAACGACGACCATCAGCGCTCGCCCCATTCCATGCGCCCATCTCCACATGATTTTCAAAAGTTCCCACACCGGGTTGAATCTGAATACCAAAAGGATGCTCTTCTGAACCATAACGTTCAGCTAAGCCTTTAAGACTTTGCGCAAATTGTGGCCATGGTTTTCTAAATGTTTCGACTGAAATTTCAGCAATCATTTGAACAATCTGATCGCCTAATTTATCGACTTCAGAGTTTCCTCGTCCATAACGCGGTTGTGCCAAAGCAATCTCTCGTAAACGCTTATAGCGATCAGCTTGTGCAGCAATACGAGCATGCCCAGCTAAATTACTAATAAATGGCTCAGTCATTTTATAACCCCAGTCACAACACAAGCACTCTAAGAGTTCAGGTAATGTAGTTACCGCAGTTAATGGATCAAAAACCATTGCCTTAATGGCATATAGTGAATTAATGGTATTACTGAGCGAGATATAACACGGTCCATAAATATTATATTTAGCACCACCACTATAAAAATCCTGACCTTTAGCCAAACAATCATCCATCAAAACATTTAGAATTGGAGATGGACAAATATCTGTATTGGCACCATAACCCAGAATTTGCCCATTAAATGCCTTGCGATTGAGCAATTCAAAATGTTGCTTATATAGATCTAATAGTTCTTCAAAACTATCTATCTGATCGGCAGGTTTCGTATTTAGTGAAACAGTTTGCCCAAACAGATAGCTTTGCCCAGCACTTGAAATTGTTCTACCCTGATTTAATGCACATTCCAAAGGCTGTAATGTCGAGAATCCACCTAATGAAAACCAGTTTTCGCCAGGGAACTGAGGTTCATAACAACCATCACAAGCATAATTTTGAGCTGAACGAATATCGACTTTAGAATTCCAAATTGGCAAATTAGAGAGTACATCTCCCCCTACACCATCTCCACTTTGGTGAAGACTAGGAATAAGCTTTTCATCATTTAATAAAATCGGGTGAGCACCACCAGATAAAATTGCATGTGCAGCTTCTTCTAAAATATCTTCAGGAATATCTTTGCGTGTGCGTAAAGACAAACACGGCGCATTTAATGGTAACCGGCCCGATGCACGAATGAATAATTTTGTGACCTCATTATAAGCTGGTTTGGTTTTAGAAAAGTTTTCTTCACCATCAGCGACTGTACCACCAACTGTAATCTGTTGAATCCATTGTCCCAAAGATGCACCTTGAGGATAAGGACCTGAGCTACCACCCATCGCAAGATTACCAAAAGGTTGATGGTCTTCCATAAACATACGGTTCTGTTGTACTTTTTCGTCTAGCTTGATATAGAAGGCATCGATAATTTCCTGTGCTTCTTCAGGCGGAATCGCGTCTTTGTCAAGGAAAGGTTGCAACAGCTGATCCATACGTCCAAATGCTGTTGGCTCACCATTTAAATGCAAACAACTATGCAATGTGAAAATAAATTGAACTGCTTCAATAAATGTGTCCGGTTTATCTTTCGATAACTTTTCCATTCGATGACCAATTGCAATTAAATTATCTATTTCGAACTCTTGTCCTTCTTGCATCTGGTCTGCAATTTTAAATGCAAGTTTTGAGTAGTTTAAGAAATATTCAGAAATACCAACTAGTGCTAATCTCGAAGCTTCATAGAAGTCTTTTTTCTCTGGAGTCTGCGCATTGCTTGCATGTTTCGTAATTTCTTGTTGTAGACCAGCTAAACCTAAATCTAGTGCCTTTTTATAATTAGGAATAACATGCCCAACCCCCGATGCTTCACTTAAGTTACGCAAAAAGCCCTGAAGACGTTCTTCTTCAGACAAATACTTCATAACATAACGACCTTCACCCAAGGTCAGATTTGGCATAGCTCCCACAATAATTTCATCTGGCATAATGCGATAAGTATCTGATCCATAAATGACCTTACCTTCACATTCACGCCCAGTTGAATATGGAATCATTTCACCATTTTTTAATAAAATTTTCCGTCCGCGAAAACCATAGTTTTCTGATGAGAATAACTGCAAACTTAATCGAATGGCCCAACCTTTGCGCAGCATAATAGATAAACCCATAATATTTTCAGGCTTATCACTGATATCGAACTCATCAATATAATAATCTACCCCTCGTTCAATTTCTTCTTGTTTACGGTTGAAGTACCAGTTGTCTTGCCATAAAGAAAATGTATTTTCAAGTAAACTTAAAATACGATTAGAAGGTGGTTTAAAAAATTCACTATGGGGATTTAGCCCAGTTGCCATATTAAAAAGATAATTACTATGATTATAGTACATCAAACCATTATCTGAACTGTTCGTATAATGGCGATCAAATCGATTCCAATCCATACCTGGGAAAAAATTCCAGTTATCTTTATCTAATCGACTAAAATCATATAAGTATTCTGGTGCATCATCTAATGCTAAATCTATTAAACTTGGAATATAAAATATTCCTCCCAAGTCTGAATGAAGGCTATTGAATAGACGGTCATTCATAAAGCCTTCTATTGCCCCAATCTGACTTGCCATAACTTCTTCTAAAATGGCAGCAGTTTTTGCAAATCCAGCAAAATAAATTCCTGCTTCATCGGCTTTAGTTACCGATTTTGGCACTCTAAAACTTGAATTTGATTCAGCACGGCCAAACGGTAAACCTAGACGCAGAATAGGCGTGGTATTTCCATTTTCATCTTGTACACGAGAAGCTTTAATGTGCGAACGACTATCACGGTCTGGAATAATTGTGTCGTCAGTTTTACGCCCAATCAAATCTTCAATTTGATCTTCTGACATCATGTTGATTTGATCCCAATTAATTAAAAACCTTTGAGATAAAACGTATGAGCCACCAAAATGATCAATATCTTCTGCACCAATTAACGTATGTTTTGCCAGTGAAATTGGATCAGATGGATTATTTAAATTTTCAGAAAAACGACACCCTAAAACCTTACCATTGCGACCTGTTTTAGATTGTGAAGCAGTAACTTGACTAAATATTTCTTTAATATCTGAAGCTAAAAGATGCTCAATATATGTCTGTAATACTGTACACGCATCGGCATCATCGCTTTTTACATGCAACCAAATGTCGCCATCCGAATTTTTAAAACTCCCATTCGAATCAGAGAAAACTTCTGAGACATTTGGGTTCTTTTCTTCTGGATAATGTAATTGCATTCCCTTTGGTCGTGACAACTTATCTTTTTCACAAATCAGATCCCAATTGTCAAAAGATACACCAATTGCCAAAGTTGTATTTTTACTAGAAAGTGCTGGATTCTTATTAACCTCTTGACGCACAGCTATCATTAATTGTCGTATTTTTTCCCGCGTAATTTCTTTATTTAGCCAAACTGTACTAAAAATGGCATGGGGTGAAGGATAAACCAACCCACGTTGCATATATTTCCATATTTCAGTAAAACGATCTTCATAAGATATATTTAGCATTATATTAGTTCCTTTAAAATTTTTATATAATAATTAAAAGTATGATTATAAATTTAATTACAAAAGCATTATTCATAATAAAATTTCAAATAACAAGATATTTAAAATCAAACAAAAACAGTAAGAATTAATAAACATTCTCAATAAAAATTTAAGTTTAGAGAATTTAAAATATAAAGCAGAAAAAGTCACAAAAAATAAAGCCAATCACATAAAACAAGCCATCAATTATTAATATAAAATAATAAATAAAATTAAAATAAAATAAAATCATTAAAAAAATTAAAACAACTTTTAAGTAAAGCTTACTGATATAATTTCTAGCATTGTTTTAGAAAATTATTGTCGCTATGCTGATAAAAAAACTTATTTCTACTTTGCTTTTTACATCAATACCTTTTTACTGCTTTGCCGAGCTTCCCCAAGACTCAAGAAGACCCGGTGGAATTGCAGTCGTTCCATTAACTGCCGATATTACTCAGGTCACTTTTCAACAGAAACCAGTTTTAATTAGTCAAGAAGGTCATCAACGTTATGCTGTAGTAGGTATTCCATTATCTACACCACTTGGCAGTGTTCAACTCAATACCAATAAAGCGCCTATTCCAATAGAAGTTAAGTCTTATCCTTATGCTGAGCAACGGATTAAAGTCAATAACCAAGACTATGTGAACCCTAATCAAAGTCAGTTAGATCGTTATGCTCAAGAAGCGAAAGAACAAAATGAAGTTTATAACTCTTTCACATCAAGTTCATGGCAAAGCTTACCCAAATTTATACGTCCCACTTCAGGGAAATTTACCAATTCTTTTGGAAGAAAACGCTTTTTTAATGGTGAAGAACGTGCACCTCACTCAGGTCTTGATATTCCAGCCCCTGTAGGTCAAAAAGTAATTGCACCAGCAGATGGCGTGGTCGTTCAGACAGGAAACTATTTCTTTAATGGCCAAACTGTATTAATTGATCACGGCCAAGGCCTAGTCAGCATGTTTTGCCATTTAAGCTCAATCAAAGTAGAGAAAGGCCAACATATCCGCCAAGGAGAAACATTAGGTTTAGTAGGCAAAACAGGACGCGTGACAGGCCCTCATTTACATTGGGGCATGAGTCTTAATAATGCTCGGGTAGATCCGCAGCTTTTTCTAAATACACCTCGTTAATTTAAAGCCTTACGAAAATACTTTGGTGCTTCAACATAACCTTCTTTTAGATAAAATTGATGTGCCAAAGGTCTTTGTATTCCTGAATGCAACTCCATTCGATCACAACCACGCTGCTTAGCTAGACGCTCTGCTTCTTGCATAAGCAAATGCCCCACTCCTTTACGACGTATATTCTGATCAACGCACAAATAGCAGATTTTGGCAAAATCTCCTTTTAAGGCAATTTGCGGAATAAAATAGAGAGACAAAACTCCATACACATGCGAATCAACGGCTGCGACCAATGTAATTGCATTGGGATCTTCACTTAACTTTTGAAATTGTTCCTGAACCAATCCTAAAGGCTGCGAGTATCCCATTTGCTCCAGCAAGTGACATATGGCCTCGGTATCTTGCGACTGTGCTAAACGGATATTCATCCAATATTCTCCTTAATATTTTTTGAATTATTCTTATCACAAAAAAAGCCAACATCACTGTTAGCTTTTCTTTTTCAGGCATTCATATGAAATTATGCAGCTTCAATAATCTCAAAATCGTGAGTAATTTCTACACCACCATCAGAAAGCATTTTACTCGCTGAACAATATTTTTCAGCTGATAGCTCTACTGCCTTTGCAACCTGTTTTTCTTTGACAGCTTTACCTGTTACCACAAAGTGCAAATGAATTTTTGTGAAAACCGCTGGAATTGCATCGGCACGCTCAGCTTTAAGCTGACATACGACATTCATCACATCTTGACGAGATTTCTTCAAAATCGTCACAATATCAAACGAAGCACACCCACCAAGTCCCATTAATAGCAATTCCATAGGACGTGGTCCACGGTTTTCACCACCATACTCAGGTGAGCCATCCATGATGACACTATGTCCACTATCCGATTTCGCTTCAAAAGCAACATTCTCTAGCCAATGTACACTTGTTTGCATTGCAACTACCCAAAAAAAATTATAAATTTAAGCAGGGTCTGTTGACATTTCATCTATGGATTGCGTAATAGCTAAAAATTAATTCAAATAAAAACGCAAAACACAGACAAGGGCAATCCTTTGTCCAGTTTTGTAATAAAATTTGTTAAATTTCAGCCAAAATCTGAGGTGTGATTTAAGCATCTTAGAAGCAGCGCAAGACCAGATTTTTTGTGCGTTTCGTTGTTAAGCTCTATTTATTTAGAATGACTAAATTCCATAGTTCTTGCTTCGTAACGTCTAGAAAAATCGTCTTATGTCGCAACCATCTGTGAAATGTCAACAGGCCCTTGTTTTGTACACTAACATAAAATGAGTTGATAAGGAATTTCATCTCTTCTGTGTAATAGCTCATCTCGAGCCTGTGTGAATTGTTTACCCTATTCGGAACATATCAAGCATGACTTCAAATTTTTCACAACTCAGCACAGATGCTTTATCTCCGGGGCAACTACCTGAATCCGTTAAAGCATTGTTAAAGCGTGCTCACATCAACAGATATCCAAAACGAACCACAATTGTTGATGCCGGAACAGAGTCAAAATCTTTATATTTAATTTTAAAAGGCTCAGTTTCAATTATTTTGCGTGAAGACGACGAACGTGAAATTGTTGTGGCATATTTGAATCCTGGTGACTTCTTTGGGGAAATGGGGCTTTTCGAACCGAACCCTCAACGTACAGCTGAAGTCCGTACTCGTGATGTTTGTGAAATTGCTGAAATTTCATATGACAACTTCCACGAACTGAGCAAGCAGTATCCAGATCTTAGCTATGCCGTTTTTGCGCAACTTGTTCGTCGCTTAAAAAATACAACTCGCAAAATGACTGACCTTGCGTTCATTGACGTATCTGGTCGTATTGCTCGTTGCTTAATCGACTTATCTTCACAGCCAGAAGCAATGATCTTGCCGAATGGTCGTCAGATTCGTATCACTCGCCAAGAAATTGGACGTATTGTTGGATGTTCACGCGAGATGGTTGGTCGTGTATTGAAGACTTTAGAAGATCAAGGCATGATCCAAACTGATGGTAAAGCCATTCTCATTTTTGATGCTTCATTAGAAGAAAATTCAGTCACTGATGAAGACTATGATGATGAAGAATAAGTAATTACAATGATTTAATAAAAAGCAAACTTCGGTTTGCTTTTTTTATATGCAACAATGAGTTAATACACAAAACTTACAAACTATTCTAATTTTATGATTTAAGTTGAATACATATTTGCGATTAGGCTAACTCAAATTTCTCAAGGATTTCGATATATGCAATTTAACTCGCTTGGACACACTGGCATTAACCTTCCAGAAATTTGCTTAGGTACCATGACATTTGGTGAGCAAAACACTCAGCAAGAGGCTTTCGAACAACTCAATTATGCTTTAGAGCACGGTCTTTATTTTTGGGATACAGCAGAGATGTATTCTGTACCCCCAAAACCAGAAACATATGGCGCTACTGAAACTATATTAGGTCATTGGTTTGCACAGCATGGTCAACGCGACAAAGTATTCCTTGCTTCAAAAATTGCAGGTCCTGGCTTTGGTGGAACTCATATTCGAGAAGGCCATACCAAGTTCAATAGTGACCATATCTCACAAGCACTTGATGGCTCACTTAAACGATTACAAACTGATTATATTGATCTCTACCAACTGCACTGGCCTGAGCGTCATACTAACTTCTTTGGAACGCTCGCTTATGGCAATCAACAAGCACAAAATGATTATGACACGACACCCTTAGAAGAAACTTTACTTGCCCTTCAAAAAGAAATTAATCGTGGACGTATCCGTTATATCGGTTTGTCTAACGAAACACCTTGGGGCACCATGAAGTTTTTACAACTCGCTGAAAATTTAGGAGTAAGTAAATTTGTAAGTGTCCAAAATCCATATAGCCTGCTTAATCGTACTTATGAAATAGGTATGTCTGAGATTGCTAAATATGAAGGTGTAGGATTACTTGCTTACTCTCCTCTGGCTTTTGGTTATTTAACTGGAAAGTTTAGAAATGGGGCACGACCTGAGAATGCTCGCGTTACTCTATTTCCACGTTTCAGTCGTTATAGCAATGCACAAAGTGAATGGGCAACTGAACAATATGCACAACTCGCTGAAAAGCATGGTTTAAGCCTGACTCAATTGGCTCTAGCGTTTATTAAGCAGCAGTTCTTTATAACAAGTACAATTATTGGTGCGACCAACTTAGATCAGCTCAAAGAAAATATTCAGGCTTTTGAAATCGAGCTTTCACCTGAAATTTTACAAGGCATTGAAGCTATTCATATACAACAGCCTAACCCCGCTCCTTAAAATAAAAAACGGATGCTTAAGCATCCGTTTTTATATGAACTGAAAGTTTTAAAACTTACTTACGACCATTATAAATCGCTAATGCAGCAGGTAAGTTTTTACGCATATCATTAATACGCTGTGAGTTAGATGGGTGAGTCGATAAGAATGATGAACCACCAGCACCTTCAAGCTTGTTCATTTTTTCCCATAATGTAATAGCTGCATTTGGATTATACCCAGCACGGGCCATTAACATTAAGCCACCTTGGTCAGCACGGCTTTCTAAACTTCGTGAATATGGTAAGCCTACACCCACTTGCGAGCCTAACTGAGCAGCAGCAGTACCAAGCTGCCCCACATTATTACCCGCATAGCTTAATCCAATGCCTAAAGCTAAATCAGTGAGAGCTTGAGCACCAATTTTACTTTTCGCATGTTCTTCTAAAGCATGCGTCATTTCATGGCCCATAACAGCTGCAATTTCGGCATCGGTCAGGTTCAATTTATTGACGATGCCTGTATAGAACACCACCTTGCCACCTGGTGCAACGTAAGCGTTAACCGTATCTGATTTCAGTACAGCCAACTGCCAACTAAATGGCTGACCTGTTTGGTTCATTTGGTTCGCATAAGGTCTCAAACGGTTAAAAACAGCATTAATACGGCTATAGGTACTTGAACTTGTATCTAAAGTCCCTTTACCACGCGCTTCCTGCACCATTTGATTAAAACCTTGTGCAGATTGCGCATTTAGTGTTGCTGTATCTGCACCAGCCATGTCTGCTACTGTTGCACAACCAGAGATTGTTACCACACTCGCAGCACATAAACTTAACAAGAGTTTTTTATTCATCAACATGGATCACCTAAATCGTTAAAAAAACTGTTTATTCTTTTGCACTAATTATAAGAAATAGCACACAAGCTTTGAATGTCTCATTTCTTCACGATCATAGTATTTATGTAAAGATCAAGTCGATAAAGTCATCAAATAAATCCAGAAAATTAAACAAATTATGTTTAAGCCCAAATATACATGACTTAAGGTCTTAACTTTTTCCTCAAGAGTAGGACTTTTCCTTTTCCACAGCAAATAGCTATTTTGTATGAGTACGACAGGAATGAGCACACATGCGAACAATACGGACAAACTCATAAAGGCTGTCATAAAGAAATCTTGATTATAATTTTGCCCATAGATGACTAACATTGCTAATGTAGGCGAACCACCAATAGCAAACAAAAAAGAATAAAACATCGTTTTTGAAATAGCTGGCTGTAGTTTCATTTGAGTTCATCATCCATGATATAACCTATGTCTATGTTGTAATCTGAATTAGACAAAACAGAAACTGCACTTTAGTCGGATATAAAAAAAGCCCCCTTTTCAGGAGGCTTTTATCATCTTTGCGAATTAAGCAGAGAACGGATGACGTAAAACAATTGTTTCTGCGCGGTCTGGACCAGTTGAAACGATATCAATCGGACATTCGATTAATTGTTCAATACGTTTCACATAAGCCAAAGCATTTGCAGGTAATTGGTCAATGCTAGTTAAACCAACAGTTGACTCGCTCCAACCCGGCATAGTTTCATAAATTGGTTTCAAGCATTCAAAAGAAACCGCATCAGAAGAGCCTACGCAACCTGAATCAGTATTTTCATAACCTACACAGATTTTTACTTCTTCTAAACCATCTAAAACGTCAAGTTTAGTTAAGCAAATACCTGAAAGTGAGTTAACGTCTACAGAACGACGTAGGATTTCGGCATCAAACCAACCACAACGACGTTGACGACCAGTAGAAGCACCAAATTCATGACCTACAGTACCGAGGTGTTTGCCAATTGCATCACCAGAGTCAGTTGCAGCATCGTAAACCAATTCAGTTGGGAATGGTCCAGCACCTACACGTGTTGTATAAGCTTTAGTAATACCTAATACATAATCAAGATGTAAAGGACCCATACCAGAACCCGAGCTTACACCACCAGCCGTTGTATTTGAGCTAGTCACATACGGGTAAGTACCGTGGTCGATGTCTAGAAGTGAGCCTTGAGCTCCTTCAAACATCACAGCTTTACCTTCTTTACGGTAGTCATGCAATACTTTAGTCACGTCAATAACTAATGGAGCAAGAACTTCACGCCATTGGTTGCAAAGAGCCAATACATCTTCAAATTTAACAGCTTCTACACCGTAGAACTGAGTTAACTGGAAGTTATGTAACTCAAGCATTTCTTGAAGTTTCTCTTCTAGCGCTGCACCACCACGAACAAGGTCAGCAACACGCACTGCACGGCGAGCTACTTTGTCTTCGTACGCAGGGCCGATACCACGACCTGTAGTACCAATTTTAGCGTTACCACGTTTCTTCTCACGAGCCTGATCAAGAGCAATGTGGTTAGGCAAAATAAGTGGACAGTTTGGAGAAATGCGTAGACGTTCCTTAACTGGAACACCTTCAGCTTCCAAAATTCCCATTTCTTCAATTAGTGCTGCTGGTGAAAGCACCACGCCATTACCAATTAAGCACAATACGTTTTCACGTAAAATGCCTGATGGAATGAGGTGCAATACAGTCTTTTTACCACCTACGACAAGAGTATGACCTGCGTTATGTCCGCCTTGATAACGTACTACCGCAGCCGCTTGATCTGTGAGCAGGTCGACGATTTTACCTTTACCTTCGTCGCCCCATTGGGTACCAAGTACCACAACATTTTTGCCCATAATAGCCTCATTACATCATGCTGTTAAAATTGGAAACCATCAGTAAAATACTGTTGGCGTTTAAATCTTTTCAATATTCCATTGTCCATTTTGCAACACCAATTGATGTGTGGCATATGGAATAGAAGTTAAATCATCATTACCTAACAATTGAACCACGCGTAAGCCTTGTGAACGTGCATTTGCAATCGCTTTAAGCAAATCTGTATCTGTACCTTTAGGTGCAACTACTGTTTCAATCTCAGCGAATTGATTTGCACCTAATGCATATAAATCACAACTAAAACCAGTAGCAGGACGCGCACGACCAAAGTGCTCACCAATACCGTCATAGCGACCACCCTGAGCTAAAGGTGCAGCACGGTTTGGTGCATAAACTGCATACATCAAACCAGTGTGATAGTGGTAGCTACGAAGTTCAACAACGTCAATTCCGACGTTCAGTGCTGGCCAACGATTTTTAATTTGGTCAAGTGTTGTTTTAAGTGCGTCTAATGCTGCTTTAAATTCAGCATCTTGTAATATGTTTGCACTTAAATTTGCCTGTAGTGCATCTAAATCACTTGAATAGCGGCCAAGCGCATAAAAATCAGAACCCATATTTAGGTTTTGAGTAAATTCTGCTAACTCTGGCAATGCTTTTCTTTGGTATAGATCAGACAGCTCATGTTCTTCATTTTTTGACAGACCAGCGTACTTTACTAGACTACGGAACAAACCTACATGGCCCAAATCTAGATGAGCGCCTTGTAAAGTATAAATGTTCTCAATTAGCCCCAGCATAACATCGACCATTTCGACGTCAGCTTCGATACTATCGTGGCCATATAGCTCTGCACCCAATTGCAAAGGTGCACGAGTCGCATTGAAATTTTGTGGTTTTGTATGTAATACAGTCCCTGCATAACAGTAACGTGCAACACCTTCAACGGGTCTTACATGTGCATCAATACGTGCAACTTGCGGTGTCATGTCAGCACGGATGCCAAGTAAACGGCCTGAAAGCTGGTCAATGACTTTAAAGGTTACTAAATCCAAGTCTTGATTTAATTCTGATAATGAAGACAACGATTCGATGTATTCGATAAATGGTGTATATACCAGTTGATAACCTCTTACTGCGAGGAAATCGATAGCTTCACGGCGAAGTTTTTCAATGACTTGCGCCTGTTCCGGCAATACATCTGCTACCCCGTCAGGCAGCAACCATGTCTCTGAAATGGTCATATTTCAAGCCTAAAATCTGATCAACGTGGAACGACCCCACATAAAAAAATCGGGAACACACCCGATTTCTCTTAGTGTAGCATGATACTTTGTGCCATGCACCTTACAATTTGCATAAATCTTTCTGAATAAACTCTAAAGTCAAAAATAAGATTTAAACAATTAACAATAACATTCAATATCTTACTGCGCTTTGCTTAAAGCATACTCAAAATTTCTTCGACCAAAGAATGGGCCAATATCTGAACTATCGCCTGGCTGCCAGTTAACTAAAGTTAATCTTTGAATAGCTTGAGCTGCTTGAGTATTAAAAGCAAAGCAACCTTTTTCAAGATTTGCGATTTTTAACTTTTGTCTGAAAGCAGTTAATGAATGCGTATTATTAAGCGGGTTATCATCGACAGAATACAGATGAGACTTCTCATAGGCCAAACTTATATCAGCATCCCATAAACTGCTTGATATAAAATCCATAGAAGCAGACTGGTCATTATTATTTCCCAGCGCACTTTGAATATCCCCTGTTTCCAAGTTTTCTAAAACAGTTAAGTTATAGCCATACCACTGCGAGTTTAGAAGCCTAAAATACTTTTTATCTGTACCTAAGTTATTATATTTTTCGCCGATTGACTGTTTTTTCTCACTAAACGAAGGATTTGAATTAAAACTAGATATATAAGAAATATAAGATTGATTCCATTGAGTTTCTTTTAAACGATAGCAATAGCTACCTTTTGGGAAGGTAACATTTTTATAATTTCGATAGAAGTCAATTAAACTTTTATCAAGCTGATTATGAAGTCCTGTATCTAAATTCTTATTTTCTTTATAGCCAGGCAATACTCGATCAAAGATTTTTTCACCATCTATTTTAACAATTTCAAAATTTAAGTTTTGTTTTAAACTTGGTGTTAGCTCATAAGTCCAACTGCTCGGTGTTAACCTTTTTACAATGTTTGTTTGTAGTGTCCCCTTATTTAAAACTTTCTGTTCTGTTAAAAGTTCTTTTTCTAGTGGTTGGTTATGTGACTTTGCAAAAAATATTTCATTATTTTGAATAGGATATTTAGCTATTTCAAAATAATCACTATAAATACCTGAAGAAATATCAGAAGATTGATAATAAACTTGATAAATCGCGGTATCTTTTTCTAAATTACTGTCAGTTTGACCATTCGTATCTTGATCCGAACCCTCACCAGTACATGCAGTTAAAATAATAGTAGATGTGATAATTAAAAAACCACTTATTCTTTTTGAGTTAAATTTCATATGAACTCTATAGTTAAAATTTTAATGTTTGCGAATCATACAAATAGAAATAGTTACATACAACACCAAAACTAAATTTTTATTTTCGATTAGAGATTTATATTAACCATAAAAAAAGGATATTAAGTTAACTTAATATCCTTAAAATATTTAAATATATATTCAAAAAGAATTGCACAAATCTAATAATCGATTTGCATAACCCCATTCGTTATCGTACCAAGCAAATACTTTAGCTTGATGCCCCACAACCATAGTTTGAGTTAAATCAACAATAAGTGAATAAGGTGAATGATTAAAATCGCTTGAAACTAGCGGTTCATCAGTTACTGCCATAATTTCTGCATAATCTGTTTGAGAAGCTTTAATCAGCAATTCATTAATATGATGAACAGTAATTGGTGATTGTGCGATAAACGTTAAATCAATTGCAGCCACATTAATAGTAGGAACTCGAATTGAGTAGCCATCAATACGGTCTTCCATTTTCGGCATTACACGTTTTAATGCGCCAAGTGCACTAGACGTAGTGGGAATAATATTTTGCCCAGAAGCTCTAGCACGACGTAAATCACGATGTGCGTGATCAAGTACAGACTGGTCTGCTGTTACTGCATGAATTTCGGTCATGAGCGCAGTTTCAATACCAAATGCATCATCAATAATTTTTACTAATGGCACTAAAGCCTGCGTAGTACATGACACACTAGATATGATTTGATCAGTTGCTTTTACATCGGCATGGTTAACACCATAGACAATTGCAGCATCGACATGGTCAAAAGGTGCTGCCCCAATAATGACCCGCTTCGCCCCTGCCTCTAGGTGGCGTGTTGCATCAGCATGAGAACGGAACAATCCAGTACATTCGAGTACAACATCAATTTGCAAGCTTGCCCACGGTAAAAGTTCTGGTTGTTTTTGCTGAAGAACTTCAACTTTCAGATTTCGCTGGTTTGATTGAATATTTAAATAAATCTTTTCATTTTCAATCGCTATGTCAACTTTGCCATTAAAACGGCCATGGGTTGTATCATATTTAAATAAATGCACTAGTGTTTGTACATCTGCTATATCGTTAATCGCCACGATTTCAAAATGAAATTGTTTCGGGCTTTCAAACCAAGCACGTAAAACATTACGTCCAATCCGGCCAAACCCATTAATGGCGATACGTTGCATGACCTATCCTTATCTACAAAACCAGAAACGAAAGAAGGCATATAGTAAAACACGTGAAGGCTAATTGAATATAGATTTTTAGCCAAATCACAGTTTTGTAAGATATTCCCTCTAAAATCGTTGGTTCGGTGGGGTTTTTCCGTTACAATTTAGCGTTTTTTAAAAATAAGCCCCGTATCACATGCAAGATTTGTGAACAAACAAACTTGTAGTGATGCTTTTAGCCAAATTCGAAAATATGGAGTGACTTGGTTGTGAGTACTCGTTTAATGACATCTGCTGAAATTCGTGAAGCATTTTTGCGCTACTTTGAAACGCAAGGGCATACACGTGTCGCGTCGAGTTCTCTTGTTCCTGCCAACGACCCAACTTTATTATTTACAAATGCTGGGATGAACCAGTTTAAAGACTGTTTTTTAGGTCTTGAGAAACGTGACTATGTACGTGCCACAACATCACAAAAATGTGTACGTGCAGGCGGTAAACATAACGATTTAGATAACGTCGGCTATACAGCTCGTCACCATACATTCTTTGAAATGTTAGGTAACTTCTCATTTGGTGACTATTTCAAACGTGATGCGCTTAATTTTGCTTGGGAATTTTTAACCAGCGAACAATGGCTTGCTTTACCGAAAGACCGCCTATATGTAACGGTTTATCACACCGATGACGAAGCTTACGACATCTGGAATAAAGAAATTGGTTTAGCACCAGAACGTATTATCCGTATTGGTGATAACAAAGGCGAAAAATACGCTTCAGATAACTTCTGGGCAATGGGTGATACTGGTCCATGTGGTCCATGTTCTGAAATTTTCTTTGACCACGGTGATCACATTTGGGGTGGTTTACCTGGCTCTCCTGAAGAAGATGGCGACCGTTTCATTGAAATCTGGAACAACGTTTTCATGCAGTTTAACCGTACTGCTGATGGCGTACTTCACCCTCTTCCAGCTCCATCTGTAGATACAGGTATGGGCTTAGAGCGTATTTCTGCTGTATTGCAGCATGTTAATTCAAACTATGACATTGACCTGTTCCAACACTTATTAAAAGCTGCTGCAAACATTATTGGTATTGAAGACGAAGGTCAGCCTTCTTTACGTGTTGTTGCAGACCATGCACGTTCTTGCTGTTTCTTAATTGCTGATGGTGTAAACCCAAGCAATGAAGGCCGTGGCTATGTACTTCGTCGTATTATCCGTCGTGCTGTGCGTCATGGTAACAAGCTTGGTGCAACTGGTACGTTCTTCTACAAAATGTTGCAGCCTTTAATCGAAGTTATGGGTGATGCGTACCCAGAACTTGCAGCGCGCAAAGATGTTATTGAAGCAACTTTAATTCGTGAAGAAGAACAGTTTGCTAAAACACTTGAGCAAGGTTTAAAACTACTTGAAGGTGAACTTGCTCAGTTAAAAGACAAAACTATTCCTGGTGCGACTGTATTTAAACTTTACGATACTTACGGCTTCCCAACAGACTTAACTGCTGATATTGCACGTGAACGTGGCTTTATTATTGATGAAGCTGGTTTTGAAGTTGAAATGGCTGCACAACGTCAACGTGCGCGTGACGCTGGTAAGTTTGCAGTTGACTATAACAACATTGTAAAAGTCGAAGGCGAAACTCAGTTCGACGGTTATATCAACACAACTGGTCAAGGCGAAATTGTAGCGATCTATAAAGATGGCGTACAAGTTGATGAAGTTTCTGAAGGTGACGAAGCTCTTATCGTTTTAAACCAAACTCCTTTCTATGCAGAAAGTGGTGGTCAGATTGGTGATACGGGTATCTTCAAAAACGAAACTGGTATTTTTGAAGTTCAAGACACCAAAAAGTCAGGCGGTGCTTTTGTTCATCAAGGTATTGTGACTGTTGGTAACCTCAAAGCAAATCAAAATGTAGAAGCGATTGTTAAAGCAGATATTCGTGAAGCTACTGCGCGCAACCACTCAGCTACTCACTTGTTACATGCTGCCCTTCGTCAAATCTTAGGTTCACATGTACAACAAAAAGGTTCTTTAGTTGCAAGCGACATCTTACGTTTTGACTTTGCAAATGACCAACCTGTTTCATTTGAACAATTACAACAAGTTGAACGTCTCGTAAATGCTGAAGTTATTGCCAACACTCCAGTAACGACTGAACTTCTCGACATTGAAGCTGCGAAAGCAAAAGGCGCAATGATGTTGTTCGGTGAAAAATATGGTGATGAAGTACGTGTACTTTCTATGGGTTCAGTCATTGATGAGAAAAACTTCTCAATCGAACTTTGTGGTGGTATTCACGTAAAACGTACAGGTGATATTGGTTTATTCAAAATCACTTCTGAAGGTGGTGTAGCTGCTGGTGTACGTCGTATTGAAGCAGTAACTGGTACTAAAGCGCTAGAAGTGGTACAAAAAGCTGACAACGATATTCAGCACATTAATAGCTTACTAAAAGCACAGAAAGACCAAACAGTTGAGCGTGTTCAAGCTAATGTGGAATTGGTTTCTGCATTACAAAAGCAGATTGAACAACTCAACCAAAAATTGGCAAACTTCCAAGCAGCTGACTTGATTGATCAGGTACAAACGATTGCTGATCGTCAAACGCTTATCACTACTGTTCAAGGTGTTGATGCAAAAGCGCTTCGCAACTTGCATGACAGTGTGAAATCAAAATTAGAGAATGCAGTGATTGTGTTAGCAGGTGTAGAGGGTGACAAAGTCAGCCTGCTTGCATCAGTCGCGTCGCAATACACTGCGAATCTAAAAGCAGGTGACATCATCAAACATCTAGCAACTGAGTTAGGTGGTAAAGGTGGTGGTAAACCTGACTTAGCACAAGGTGGCGCGCCACTTAACGAGAAGTTTGGACAAGTTATTGCAGCATTGCCTGCTTGGCTTGAACAAAAATAAGACTTCACTTTTTGTGTAACTGACCCTGAAAAGCCTCTCAGGGTCATGGCTTATATGGAACAACTATGGCATTAATCGTTCAAAAATATGGCGGTACTTCTATGGGTACCCCCGAGCGCATTTTAAATGTTGCTCGTCGTGTGAAGCGTTGGCATGATCACGGTCACAAGGTTGTTGTGGTCGTATCTGCAATGAGTGGTGAAACAAACCGCTTACTTGCCCTCGCTAAAGCCATTACCGAAACACCTGACCCACGTGAGTTAGACCAAATGGTTTCAACCGGTGAACAGGTGACGATTTCCATGTTAGCTATGGCACTTAATTCGATTGGTGTGGAAGCTAAATCCTATACCGGACGTCAAGTCGGTATTAAAACTGACAGTGCATTTACCAAGGCGCGTATCGAGTCTATTGATACAGATGTCATGACCAATGACCTAGATGCAGGCCGTGTTATTGTGGTTGCTGGTTTCCAAGGCTTTGATGCAAATGGAAATACCACAACACTAGGCCGAGGTGGTTCAGATACTTCTGGTGTTGCTCTTGCTGCTGCTTTAAAAGCTGACGAATGTCAGATCTATACCGATGTAGATGGCGTTTACACCACTGACCCTCGTGTTGCTCCTAAAGCCAAAAAAATCGACCGTATTTCTTTTGAAGAAATGCTAGAAATGGCATCATTAGGTTCTAAAGTTTTACAAATTCGCTCAGTAGAGTTTGCCGGGAAATATCAAGTTCCTTTACGTGTATTATCAAGCTTTGATAATGACAACGATGGCGTTTTTGACGACGAATTTAAAGAAAATGTAGGTACACTCATTACGACTGAGGCGGAAGACAATATGGAACAGCCAATCATTGCAGGTATTGCTTTTAACCGTGACGAAGCAAAATTAACGATTTTAGGTGTGCCTGATGAACCAGGTATTGCTTCTAAAATCTTATCACCAGTAAGTGATGCCAATATCGAAGTCGATATGATAGTGCAAAATGTTGAAGAAGATGGCACAACAGATTTCACTTTCACTGTAAACCGTGTTGATTTAGCGAAAGCTGAAAAAATCTTAAACGAAACTGCTAAAAATATTGGCGCGCGTGAAGTTTCAACACGTGATGATATCGTTAAAGTATCTATCGTTGGTGTTGGTATGCGTTCACACGCAGGTGTAGCGAGCAAAATGTTCACTGCCCTTGCTGATGAAGGCATTAACATCCTTATGATTTCAACTTCTGAAATTAAAGTTTCTGTCATTATTGATGAGAAATACCTTGAACTTGCAGTTCGTTGCCTACATACCGCATTTGGTTTAGATCGCGAACATGGTGAAAGCAGCGCCCGCGCTTAATTTTACCAAACGGTCAAGAATTCATTAAAAAATGTTTACTTGTCCGACAATAATCAAAGAAAACACAGAGCCGCTATAGTTTTTTTTATAGCGGCTCTGTTATATTAAACGGAAAGTTTTTTGGCAGTGATTATCAAAATATGACTTTGTTCTCATATTTCTGTTAGAATCTGACTGAAAACTGAGGTTGAGCTTTTATTTGGGTACCAATATTGCAGTTTTAAGCGTTTAGCAAGGAGATAAACATGCTGATTCTGACCCGCCGTGTCGGGGAAACATTAATGATTGGGGATCAAGTCAGTGTTACTGTGCTTGGCGTCAAAGGAAACCAGGTTCGAATTGGTGTGAATGCGCCAAAAGAGGTTTCTGTTCATCGCGAAGAAATTTATCAACGTATTCAACATGAACGTGCAATGCATGAACACCTTCAACATCTTGATCAAGATTATCAAGTTTCATATGAAGATGATAATTATGCACAGAAAAACTTCAATCGTTAGTATGAAGTTATTCTCTCCCTAATTAAAGCGACTTTCTAGTCGCTTTAAATTTTTTTGGGAGTATATAAATTTATAGACCTAATGCACGTTTAACCGGTGCATAACTACGACGGTGTTGATCGATCACCCCGTGAGCTGCAATCGCTTCAAAGTGTGCTTTTGTTGGATAGCCTTTATGTTTGGCAAATCCAAATAATGGATACTGTTGATCTAATTCTGCCATTTGGCGATCACGTGTGACTTTTGCCAAGATACTGGCAGCACTAATTTCGGCGTGGCTCGCATCTCCACCAACAATTGCTTCACAAGGAATAATAATTCCTTTGGGAATTTGGTTGCCATCTACAATAACTTTTTCAGGCAGTGTTTTAAGGCCGTCCACTGCTCGCTTCATTGCTAGAAATGTTGCTTGTAGGATATTTAACTCATCAATTTCTGCATGCGTCGCTTCCGCAATTGACCATGCTAAAGCTTTTTCCTGAATTTCAATAAACAACTTTTCACGTTTTTTTTCAGTTAATTTTTTAGAATCGTTTAGTCCTAAAATCGGATTTTCCGGATCTAAAATAACAGCTGCGGCAACAACCGACCCCACTAATGGGCCTCGCCCCGCCTCATCTACGCCTGCAACGAACATGTATACTCCAATGAAAAAAAGAGGCTGATCAATATGAATCAGCCTTCTTTGAAAATTAAATTATTAGTTACTTTTGTAAAGCTTCAGCCACGCAAGCATTTACAGTATTAGAAACGACTTGGGTTACTATTGTTGCACGTGCAGCTGGGTCAAGTGCAGCAGTAGCCAAATCAACTGCAGTAACACTGTTTGGTGCCTTTTCACTTACGCAGCCACAAACATTAGTTTGAATACTATCACGTTGTTCAGCCGTCATAAGCTTTGTTGCTGTTTTCCATGCAGGAACATTATTAATTTCTGTAATACATTTCGCATTTACAGCAACTTTCAATGCAGCCATACCTAACTGTTGAGTTGTAGTTTCTGCAGAACCTGCTCCAGGCGTGGTTGCACATGCAGTTAAAGCCAAAACAACTGGTGCCACAGCAAGCATCAATTTTTTCATCATTTTTCCTTTGATCGAACGTAAGCAGCGCGTATTTTGCCTAAACTCGTGCTTAGAAGAAACAAATAAATTGATGCATTTATGCAATCTAATTTTCCTATACTCCAGTTTGATTTAATCATGTGCTTCAGCTAAAGCGTTCTGTTTATAGTACGCTCCGTTACGAGAACAACATTTCTCAAAAATACTGCTTTACCATAAAATCTAGCGCTAAAATGACAAAAATTAGGGTCTTTTATGCCTGCCTCATCCTCTCAATACTACACCCGTACTGCACAGATTTTGCATTGGGTTATGGCAATCATTTTCATTACGGCTTGGGTGATTGGTTTCTACAGTGGAAATTTTTTAAGTTACGACACTAGTACCATTAAAGGTGATGTCATTACACTGCATAAAAACATTGCCACAACCATTATCTTTTTAGTGGTTATTCGCCTTTTCTGGCGTTACACCCATCCAGCACCAAAGTTGCCTGACACCATGTCACCAACAATGAAAACTTTGGCTCACATTGGACATTTATTACTCTATGTGATTTTAGTGGCGCTACCTATTACTGGCTGTTTATTTAGCTGGAGTGCAGACCACCCTGCTCCAGTTTTATATTTATTTGATATTCCACGTTTAGTTCAAAAAAATGATGAACTTTTAGCTATCGTTAAACCATTACATATTTATATTTCATGGTTTGCAGGCCTGCTTATTGTTGGACATGTTCTGGCAGCTTTAAAACATCACTTTGTGGATAAAGACAATGTTTTAAACAGCATAACCAAACAACCTAAATAAATTCAATATTAAAAAAACCGCCTATTAAAGGCGGTTTTTTTATTTAGATTTCTTGGATTTCTGAAATCCACTTTTGTTTTTCTTCATCTGAAATGAAAGAAGCTTCAAAAGAGTTAATTGCGAGTTGCTTCAACTCATCATTACTTAAATCTAAGGCTTGCTGAATAGCAACGAAGTTATCATTCATATATCCCCCAAAATATGAAGGATCATCCGAGTTAACAGTCACGTGTACGCCTTTTTGCAACAGACGACGGATATTGTGATCTTTCATATCCTTAACAACACATAGCTTTAAGTTACTTAAAGGGCAAACGGTTAATGGCATTTTTTCATTAATTAAACGAGCCATTAATTGTTCGTCTTCTTCAGAACGCACGCCGTGGTCAATACGGTTTACTTTAAGCAAGTCCAAAGCTTCCCATACATATTCAGGTGGACCTTCTTCGCCTGCGTGAGCCACGATTAAGAAGCCTTCTTCACGTGCCTTAGCAAAAACACGTTCAAATTTAGCTGGCGGATGCCCTACTTCACTTGAATCAAGCCCTACGGCAATAATGTCTTCTTTAAACGGTAAAGCTTGCTCAAGCGTTTCAAATGCAGCTTCTTCGCTTAAATGACGCAAGAAACACATAATGAGCTGAGAGCTAATACCAAATTTAGCTTTTGCATCAGCACATGCACGTTTAAGCCCATTGATTACTGTCGCAAAAGCAACACCACGGTCAGTATGGGTTTGCGGGTCAAAGAACATTTCTGTATGAACGACACGATCTTCTGCACATTTCTCAAAATATGCCCATGCTAAATCATAAAAATCTTGCTCATGAACAAGAACATTTGCACCAGCATAGTAAATATCTAGAAATGATTGAAGATTATGAAAGTTATAAGCTTGCTTTACTTCTTCAACAGATTTGTAAGGAATCTGAATCTGATTACGCTGTGCAATAGCAAACATTAATTCAGGTTCAAATGTCCCTTCAATATGCACATGCAACTCGGCTTTTGGTAAGGCCTGAATCAGCTCGACTTGATTCATATTAACTCCACATCTAAAGAAAAAAGGGTGTAGTAACACACCCTTCAATAACTTCCTTCTTATATAACGATTACGAAATATAGTTCTAGAAGGAAATTATAAAAAATCGTATTAACCGCCAAAAGCGATAAATTTAAATACCCAAAGAGCAGCAATAATCCACACCATGTATGGAACAGTTTTTGCCTTACCTGTGAATAGTTTAACTAATGCATAGCTGATAAAGCCCATTGCAATACCATCTGCAATTGAGTACGCGAATGGCATAAATACAATCGTTAAAAAGGCTGGAACAGCTTCTGTAATATCATCCCAATCAATGTGCGTGATCCCTTGGATCATAAGTACACCGATAAATAATAAAGCTGGGGCTGTTGCAAAACCTGGCACAGATTGAGCAAGAGGAGCTAAAAATAAACAGCAGATAAATAAAACAGCGACAACGACTGCAGTTAAACCAGTACGTCCACCTGCTGCTACACCTGAAGCTGATTCGATATATGGCGTAGTTGATGAAGTACCCAATGCAGCACCAGCAACAATAGCCGTAGAGTCAGCAAATAATGCTTTTTTCAAACGTGGTAATTTACCATCTTTTAAAAGCCCTGCGCGGTGTGAAACGCCAACCAAAGTACCCGTACTGTCAAACAAGTCAACAATGAAGAATACGAAGATGACACCGACCATACTTGCAGTAAACAGGCCTTTAAAATCCATTTGCATGAATGTTGGTGCAATTGAAGGGATTTGACCTACTACACCTTTAAATTGATTCAAGCCTAAAGCGGTCGCAATTGCTGTAACGACTAAAATACTAATAATGATGGCACCGCGAACTTTAAGCTGATGTAAAACTACAATCAGTAAAAATCCAAATAAAGCCAACAACACTGTAGGTTGTTTAATATCACCCAAACCTACCAATGTCGCTTGATTGGCAACAATAATGCCGGCATTTTTTAGCGCAATAAGTGCAAGGAATAAACCAATACCCCCGCCTATCGCAAATTTAAGCGACATTGGAATTGCATTGACAATCGCTTCACGAACTTTAAAAAAGCTAATAGCAAGAAAGACAATTCCTGAAACAAAAACAGCTGCTAAAGCCGTCTGCCATGGCACTCCCATGCCCATACATACCGAATAGGTAAAATAAGCGTTAAGCCCCATGCCCGGTGCCAATGCAATTGGATAATTGGCAATAATACCCATCACTAAACAACCGATTGCTGCCGCCAAACAGGTTGCAACGAATACGGCGCCATGATCCATGCCGGTTTCAGATAAAATGAGTGGATTGACAATGATGATGTAACACATCGTTAAAAACGTAGTTACACCAGCAAGAACTTCTGTTCGAAACGTGGTTTTATTGTCGCTTAACTTAAATAAACGCTCTAACCAGCCTGCCGAAGAATTGGGCGCCGCCATAAGTAGCCTCTATGCAAAATCTGAGCTGTGGAATATGTACTTCTATGTAGGTATCTGAGCAATCTTGTTTTTCTGATCAGATCTCTAAACAAAAACCTCAAATAGATGAAGCAACAAATATGCCACTCATTTGAATTTTGATTTCATACATAGAAAATAGACACAGCCCCTCTTGAAACACAAAAAAGCTGCATAACCCCTATGCAGCTTTTTTACTATACGTTAAATAAGTTTAACAGATTCAATCGCAACATGATCAAAATTTATGAAAAGATATGACCAATGACAGTCTTTTTTAAAGCAAGTTACAACAACAGTTTTGACTAGAAAAAAACTTTTTTATCACTGAGATAGTTTTGCAAAGTATAAGAAGCTAAATTGCTATGACTAACACGGTTAGGATTTCGCTCAATCGTTTGCAAGTTTTTTTCTGCTTCTTGAATAATTCGCATAAGTTCTTGGTGTTTTTTATTTTGGCTATCTAAATACGCCCAATACCCTAATACAAACACGATACTCACACACAACACTATTAATACTTTATTGATCATTATTATTATCTCTATGTTTTTAATGTTAATGATCTTAACAAAAAATAACCAGTTTGTGAATACTTTCACATTTATTTACAATAATTACCAATAACTCAAGCTATTGATATAAAAAATGTTTTCTAATTTACAATTTTAAAAAAGCTTAAAAAGAAAACTTTTCACTTAAAAATTCATTTTTAAAAATCACTATATTTTTTTATTAAAAACTTATATACACTGCTTTCCCTCTTTTATTTTTAAGTATATTTAAATTTATTTTTCAATTTAACTTCACTATATTATTGATTGAATTTTAATTTATTTATTCAATTCCCAGATAATAAAAAGCCCATTTCAATCAATCAAAATGGGCTTTTATAAATTAATTAACCGACAATTTCTTCAACTTTAGGTTTTGCCTTTATCAAATCAGCCTCATACACCACTTCATATTCTTCTAACTTTAAATGTTTTAAACGCTGTCTAAGTTTTTTCAAAGACCATGGCCATGCGGCAAAATTACGGCCATTAGCATCGAGATAGTAACTTTTACATCCGCCACTATTAAATACAGTGGTTTGCAGATGTTTTTGTACAAGCTCATTATGCTTTTTAATCACTTCTGACTTAACGGAAAGTTTAGCAATCCCCTTTGCCTTCATTTGTAGCAAACCATCAACAATATATTGCAGTTGTGCTTCAGCAAGACCAATAAAGGAGTCGTAAACCAACACATTAGGTCCTAGCATAAGAAATGCATTCGGCACATTTTCAATATTGGTACCTAAGTAAGCTTCTGGTGAAGAGTCTTTCCAAAGATCAGCCAAACATTGTCCTTGCTCATTGTGTACACGTTTACCAATTGGTGGATGAGACACTTCAAAACCCGTGCCCCAAATAATCACATCAACTTCGTGACGTTCACCATTGGCAGCAATAACAGTATTGCCTTCAACTTTAACCAGACCATGTGGAATAAGTGTAGTGTTAGATGCCTGTAACGCTGGATAGTAGTTATTGGCAAATAAAATACGTTTACAGCCAATATCAAAATTAGGTGTTACGTTTTGACGTAGAACCGGATCTTTAATTTGCAACTTTAATAGTTGTTTCGCAGCAAAATTGACAGGCTTTAAAGCTTTTGGATTGCGTAAGCCAAAATTAATGACATTTAAAGTACCCGCCACAGTCTGTCGCCAAGTCGCTTGAATAGCTGGATACTTAGCAATGACGGATTTACTTAACTCACCCAAGTCGGTATCTGGTTTTGGCAGTACCCAAGGTGCTGTACGTTGGAACACAAACAGCTCTTTTGCTTTAGGTTGGATTTGTGGCACAAACTGGATGGCAGATGCACCAGTACCAATCACGGCAATGCGTTTACCAGTTAAATCATAATCATGGTTCCATTTCGCTGAATGGAACATTTCACCAGTAAAAGTATCTAAACCCTCAAGACGTGGTATCTGAGCTTCAGTAATTGGACCAGTAGCAAATAGGACTGTTTTAGCGATATATAAACCAGAGCTTGTCTCGAGTTTCCAGACATTTTCTAGACTGTCCCATTCTGCTTTTAATAGTTCAGTATTAAATTCAATTAAGGATTCAATATCAAACTCACGGCTTACATCTTCTAAGTAACTTAAGATTTCCGGTTGGCGTGCAAATAAGTGACTCCATTTTGCACTTGGCGCAAAGGAGTAAGAATAAAGCGATGATGGAACATCACAACCACAACCCGGATACGTGTTTTCACGCCAAGTACCACCGACGCGGCTCGCTTTTTCAATAATTTTAAAATTGGTTAAGCCTGCTTCATTTAGCTTAATTGCAGCAGCTAAGCCAGAAATACCTGCACCGACAATAAAAGTGTCATAAATATGTGCAACTTCTTGGGTTTTACGTGTACGCGTATTTGTTCTAGGTTTAGTGACCATAATTTTTCTGCCTATACAAAATTTTATTTAAATAGCTGATACGAAAGCCCAAGGAACTTTGCATATAGGGTTGGAGACGTTCTTTTCATAAGCCAGAATAATTTGGCATCGATCTGTGGCGTGGTATAGAGCTGCCCTCGATCTAATCGGTTCAATGTTAACGTTGCAACTGCGTCACTGGTGGTCATGGCATAATTCATGAGTGCATGATCTGCAAGTTTTGAATAGCGCCCTGGAATACGACCATTTTTAATGATATTGGTCGGAACCAAAGTCGGGCACAGCACATTCACTTTAATATTGAATTTGCGAAGCTCAGCTGAAAGGGTTTCTGATAATGCCAATACACCCGCTTTCGTTACGTTATAGACACTCATTTCTGGTGCTGCTGTATAAGACGCAGCTGAAGCTACATTAATAATTGCGCCGTAACCTAATTTTTTGAGCTTTGGCACAAATGCATGACAACCATGAATAACACCCCATAGGTTTACGTGCATACACCACTTCCAGTCTTCCAAACTCATTTCATCAAATTTGCCGCCTAGACCTACGCCAGCATTATTAATAATCAGTGTTACCGGATGCTCTAATAATTGCTCTGCTTGATCAGCCAAAACCTGTACTTGTTCTGCTTGTCCAACATCGCACTTGACTGCAAAAGCTTTTTGTCCAAGCTGTTCAACTAACTTTACGGTTTCTTCAGCAGCTTCTAAATTAATATCTGCACATACCACGTTGCCACCGCGGTTTGCCAATTCAAGTGCAAAGCTACGGCCAATTCCACTACCTGCCCCTGTCACAACAGCATATGCGTTTCGACTCGGCTGGTCTTTCTTACCAAATAGAATCATAATAAATCCTAAAAAATTTTAGGGAGACGACAGTAATTTAGGTATTACTGCGGTGACCAACAGCCTTATGAAACTGCACGAACTGGTGGAGTAAATTCCTTCACAAAGTAAGGTGCAATTGCACCGCCCTCGTTAAGTAATTTCTTTTTGTAGTACTCAAGGTATTGAGTTGTGTCATGATCATTTGGATGAAAGCTTGGACGTAAATAATCCAGAATCTGGCCAACGGTGCTACCGAATACGCCATCTTTTGGACTAAAAATTAAGTTGACGCCACGGCGTGCATCTTTCCAGAATTTTCTGGTCAGCATTTCTTGTGGCTTACGCAGTACAGGCACAAATAATGTTGCGGTTGGAATAAGCCCTAAAATGGTAATGAAAGCCATTAAAAAACCGGTTGCACGCAATGGATAGTTACCGTTCAAAACCTGATAAACATCATAAGCAATATCTTTGTGCTCAGACTCTTCAAGCATATGCCACATCCATAACGCACGGCTTTTCGCATCGTCGGTATAATAAAAGTTCTTTTCATGCTTCATCATGTATTCAGCGAGAACTGCCGTAAAGTGCTCAATGCCTGCCATAAGTGAAAGCTTTAATGGCTGTGGGAATTTTAAAAACACATATTTAAAGAAGTTTTCACCTAAGAATCGATATAAATCGACCGGATATTCCAGCTCTTTAATTGCATCATTGAATTCATTATGCAATTTTGAATGGATGGCCTCTTGACCAATAAGAGAGGTAACACGCTGTTTTAAAATTGGATCTTGAATAAATTCGCGGTGATGACGGGCAGTTTCAATCACCAAATCTTCACCATAGGTCAAAAAAACCGAAAGCGTTGCAAAGAACAAAGTTGCAAACTGATTGTTGACGTAAAACTCGATATCAATTTCTTTGCCATCAAATCCGATATTTAGATGGCGGATTGGGATAGATCCTTTATTTGAAAAGTCTATCTTTTGATACTGAGCCATAACTGATTTAGGAGAAATAATATTTCGGATAGCTTGAGCGACCATTTTTTGACACCCTATAAAATTTGTTAAATACAAGGCATCGTCGAATCAAACAGATAAAGTTGTCTTTAAATTATTTCTTGCAATCTTTAACTGCTCTAGAACAAAAATTTGCTCGAATACATCTGCCTTGCCATGTTTTATGAACTTAAGCGAGGTTAAATTCACCAAATCAGGTTAAATAGTGCGCTTGATGCATTACTCGAACAAGGACAAAAAAAGCCAACCCACTTTGAAACTTTTTGCCAATTTAAATATTTTTTGATTATTTCAAACAACTTATATAAGCTAATATTATTCATAATAATTTAAATAAAGGACACTTGTCCTAAAATGACAAAAAGATGGCTTAAAAAGATAATAAATGAAATATTATGCCTATTTTCCAAATAAATCATTTTAATACTTCAGCGTTCCAAAAATCACACCAAGCTTTCTGTTTTTAGAGTTTCATTGCATAAATGAAAACGATAAACTGCATTCAGAGAAAAAAATTGAATGAGGATAATAAATCATGTTTGATATGCGTTTATCTCATGAGCGTGGTGCAGCACATCATGGCTGGTTACAGTCAAAACACACGTTTTCATTTGCAAATTATTGGGACCCGAAACAAGTAGGTTTTTCAGATTTGCTTGTGATTAATGACGATACTGTTGCTCCATCGAAAGGTTTTGGTACTCACCCTCACCGCAACATGGAAATTATTTCTTATGTGCTTGAAGGTGCGTTAGAACATAAAGATTCAATGGGTACAGGTTCGGTGATTGTGCCTGGTGATATTCAATTAATGAGCGCAGGACGTGGTGTTGCTCATAGTGAATTTAACCACTCTGCACAAGAAAACGTGCACTTCTTGCAAATTTGGGTTGTTCCAAACGAAGTGAACACCACACCGGGTTATCAACAATTGCATATTTCTGAGGAAGACAAGCGCGGTAAATTGCACTTGATGATTTCACCAAAAGGTGGCGAAAAAACTTTGTCGATCAAACAAGACATTAATATTTATTCTGGTCTTTTTGACGGAGAAGAAAAAGCAGAATTTGCAATTCCTGAAGGTCGTTATGTTTACCTACATGTGGCAAAAGGCCGTATTGATGTAAACGGTAAAACCTTTAACACGGGTGATGCTGCGCGAATTCGTGATGGAGGCAAGTTATCATTTACTAATGGTGATAATGCTGAAATTCTGATTTTTGATATGCGTCCAGAAGAAGTTCCAACCATGCCATAATCATCAAAACACCTGCATAGATATATGCGGGTGTTTTTTTATATATTGAAAATTAAAAACTATGAATGTTCTTCCGAGCGTGCCATTTCAGTATTGATATAACTCATGATCATAGTGGTTAACCCTTGCACCATTTCATCAAAACTAATAAATGGGTTAGGTAAAATAAGATGTCTTGCTACGTTAAAAATACCGCTATTTATACAAATGTAAGTAATGACAGGTAAGTTATTAATTTTTAAATATTTTGGATTATGCATCATATATTTCATGATGACTTCCATTAAAGCCTGTTCAATTTTTGGAATATATTTGTCGTATTGCAACTCACCTGCATAACGTAAAACGGTTAAGTAACGGTCATTATTCTTCTTTAATAAATCACTAAATGTATAAAAGATCATTTCGATAACAGGCTCTAACTCCAACTCTAGAATTGTAGGAGTTAACTCTTTAATCATATCGAGAATTTCACTCACAAAGTAGTGATTCATCGCATCATAAATTTCTTCTTTATTTTTAAAATACTCATAAAGTGACCCAACACTCACACCTGCAATTTCTGCAATATGACGTGTAGTGGTACCACTTGGTCCATGCAATGCTACGGCAATAAAACCTGCTTCAATAATAGTATCAACAGTGACTTTGGCTCGTGCCTGACGGGGTTTTCGCGTAGACATATTTTCTTATAAATAATCCGAACATAAGCTCAGGTTAGCATGTAATTTAGCCCTACCCTAATAAAAAAACAAAATCCGAATACTTGTCAAACTTCATGACACAATTTCTTTAGAGGTATGGCAAAACATAGTTATGAGTTCTTTTATTATTAGGAAATTACTTTTAAAAGAAATTAAAATATTCAAATAAAAATCAATGTATTAATAAAATTTTAAACTAATTTTTTATTTTATTTATACATTAGATTTGAGCTTAAATAAATTGAAAAGTTACCCGAATTGAATCCGAACATAAACTCAGATTAACATGAAAAAATCTAAAAAGAGGTTGATTCATTTTATCAAGTTCGCCTCTTTTTCCGTTATTCAGTCAAATAATCAAACAAATAACGGAGCAACATCACCGTACTCAGTAAGCAGAAAACTGCTTTTTGAAAATGGAATTTACAGTGCCCTGTTGGAAATCAAAGCTTTTTGGTTTTCGACAACATCGCACTATCACTGATTGATCTGAAGGTGTCGCCATGATCTCGACCACAGTTAAAAAATCACTAAACAAAATTAAATTTTACCGTGAAATCGAGTTACCAGATTTTGCCAGTAAAAAATCTATCCCAATCCGTCATTTAAACATTGGTTTTGATGGAAAGGAAATTGATGTCAGATTCTATATGGACAACCAATTTGCGACGATTTTTTTTGCTACGCTTTCAGTATTTCTAACCTATGGTGAAGATTTGGTGATTGAAACTGCTCGTCACCACCGCGAATTTATTCAAGACCCCGTGTTAAAACAGCGTGTTACCTCTCTCATTGGTCAAGAAGCCATCCATTCAAAATTGCACAATGAATATAACGATGCACTTAAAGATGTTGAGTACCCTGTCGATTTATATCGTTTCTTGGGCGAGAACTTCTTCAAATATGTGTTTTTAAAATTTCCGCAACCACTGAAATTATCGATGATGGCTGGTATTGAGCATTTTACGGCTGTACTTGCTGAATACATGATGAAGCACGAGAAGAACTTTTACTATTCGGACGATACGAAAAGTCGTGCGTTATGGATGTGGCATATGCTTGAAGAATCTGAGCATAAAGATATTGCCTATGATGTTTATCAATTACTCAATGGTAGCTACCCATTACGAGCTTCTGGCTTCTTCTTAGCTTTGTTCACTATTTTAGGTTTAATCCCAGCAACTACCTTGTTTATTCCGGTTTTAAGAAAACCACAGGAAATGTTAACTAGAAAATTCTGGAAAGACGCTCGCCGTGGTGTAGGACTTATTTTTGGTCCAAAAGATGGCGTATTCGGTAGCACCATTGGTCAAATTCTTGACTACTTACGCCCTGATTTCCACCCAAATGATCATGATACGACTGAATATCTAGAATATTACAAAAACAAATTACTAAGCGAAGGCGGCGCAATTGCTCCTTACTTTGTGAAGGAATTTACCCCTCCTGTACGCATGTCTTAATTGGCTTGTAACCAGTCACTACTCAATGGCTGGTTTTCCTTAAATCTATTTCGGGATGAATCATGATTTTATTTGGCAAAAAGAGAGTTAAACCAAGCCAAAAAGCTTATGCCGTCGTGACGGGTGCAGGTAGCGGAATTGGTCGGAGTTTTGCAATTGAACTGGCAAAACGTGGTGGCAGCGTAGTGTGTGCAGATACTAATTTAGAAGCCGCAGAAGAAACCGTAAAGCTTCTTGAACAAGAAGGTGCAAAAGCTTTTGCTATGCGTTGTGATGTGGGTAATGCAGAACAAGTAAATCATTTAGCTGAAACTGCTGAAATTTTACTTGGGCACCCTGTAACTCTTGTCATTAATAATGCAGGAGTGGGTTTGGGTGGTAAGTTTGACGAACTCAGTCTAGAAGACTGGAACTGGGTCATGAATATTAACCTTTGGGGTGTTATTCATGGTTGTCATGCTTTTGTACCAAAGTTCAAAAAGTTAGGTTACGGCGCGATTATTAATGTGGCTTCGGCGGCTTCTTATACTGCTGCTCCAGAAATGACTGCGTATAACGTAACTAAAGCGGGGGTACGTGCGCTATCTGAAACACTTTCGGCCGAACTGCGTAAGTTTAATATTAAAGTCAATGTACTCTGCCCGACTTTGGTTCCCACCAATATCATTAAAAATGGTCGAATTCCCGGACGCTATTCAAAGCTGGCAGACCATGCACTTATGAACTATGCACTCACCACAAGTGATGACGTCGCCAAACTCACTCTTAACCGTCTTGATCAGGATGAGCTTTATACCATTCCTCAAATCGATGCGAAGTTATTCTGGCTCATGAAACGTGCATCTCCAAGCTTGTATACCAAGTTCCTTGGTACGTCTTACAAATTATTTAAATAAGAAATTTATAGGTAGTACACATATGACTGCTCAAATGAAAACAAATGCATCAGCAAAAAAAGCTGTCAATTCCCCTCAGCATATTTTCGATACTTTTATTGTGGGCGCTGGCATTTCAGGTATTGCAACAGCGATTCGTCTCGACCAAGTTGGCTATACCAACTACAAAATTATTGAAAAAGCAGGACGTGTAGGTGGTACTTGGCGTGAAAATACCTACCCAGGTTGTGGCTGTGATGTACCTTCAGCTCTGTATTCTTACTCGTTTGCCCCAAGTGCAAAATGGAGCCATTTATTTGCACGCCAACCAGAAATCTTAAGTTACTTGGAAGACGTAAGTAACGAATTTAATGTTACATCTAAAATCGAGTTTAACAACGAGTTGCTTAACGCAGCGTGGGATGACTCACGTCATGTATGGGTACTTGATACCACTACTGGTCAATATTTATCTAAAACCGTTATTTTTGCCACAGGTCCAATTACCGAAGCTCAAATTCCACGTCTTGAAGGCTTAGAAACATTTACAGGTGAAATGTTCCATTCAGCGAAATGGAATCATGATTATGACTTAACTGGTAAACGCATTGCCGTGATTGGTACGGGTGCATCTGCCATCCAATTTGTGCCACAAATTCAACCTAAAGCAAAAGAGCTGTTTGTGTTCCAACGTACAGCTCCTTGGGTGCTGCCAAAACCAGATACCGACTTGGGCGAGTTGAGTAAATCCGTCATTGCTAAATATCCGTCTATTCAAGCGAGCTGGCGTAAAAGTGTAGCGCTAACGTTGAATGCAATTAACTTTGGTTTACGTAATCCACTTGCTCTAAAACCAGTAAATGTACTCGGCAAGCAATTACTTAAACTTCAAATTGCAGACCCTGAGTTACGCAAAAACGTAACGCCTAATTTTGATATTGGCTGTAAACGTATTTTGTTTGCTAACAATTACTACCCTGCACTACAAGCACCAAACACGACTCTGATTCCTCATGGTTTAGTAAAAGTTGAAGGCAATACTGTTATTGCTGCAAATGGTGAACGCCACGAAGTTGATGTGATTATTTGGGGTACAGGTTTTGAAGTATCGCACCCACCTATCGGTAAACGTGTGTTTAATGAAAAAGGACAACGTTTAAATGATTTATGGAAAAACACTTCACCAGAAGCTTACTTAGGAACCAACATTGAAAATGTGCCGAATGCATTTTTAATTTTAGGTCCTAACGTACTGGTTTATGACTCGTTTATTGGTTTGGCAGAAGCACAACTCGACTATATCGTAGATGGCTTATTGAAAATTAAAAATAAAGGAATTAGCAAGTTAAACGTTAAGTCCGATGTAATTAAAAAGCACAACGACTTGGTGCAAAAGCACTTACAAACAACGGTATTTAATAGCGGTGGATGTAAGAGTTATTACCTTGATGCCAACGGTCGTAACTTTGCCGCATGGCCTTGGTCATTGAAAAAACTTAAACAACGTTTGAAAAAAGTAGATTTGAAAGATTATGAAGTCACATATCAAACGTCAAAAACTCACTAATTTGTAATTTCGATCAAATCCGTTGTAAGAAAGAGGCAGTGTATTTTTGATTTTCATGAAATACACTGCCTTCTTCGTTGAATATCTTCAAGAAATAAAAAAACAGGATAAAGATGAAAGAAGGTCAATCAAGTCGTACCGCCGAGGCTGCTGCTGCATTACGCGCAAATCACTTTAAAAATACAAAGAACCCTGTATTTTCAGACCCTTATGCTTTTGAGCTGACCAGTAAAGGCTGGAAAAAACTGCTCTCTAACCCACTGATTGTTAAAGTCATGAATTCTTCGGTTTTAAACCGCACTTTAGGTTTACTTACTGGGCAAGTGGTCGGACGCTCTCGTTATGCCGAAGACTTACTGGATCAGGCTGTTCAACACAATATTGAGCAATATGTATTAGTGGGTGCTGGTCTAGACTCTTTTGTACTACGTGAGTCACAGCATTATCCAACGTTAAAAATTTTTGAAGTCGATCATCCAGATACTCAAGCGACTAAACAAGCCAAGCTCAAAAAGCTAGGCAAACTCTCCTCCACGATTGAATTTGTTGCCATTAATTTTGAAAAAGAATCTATTTCAGAAGCTCTGACTAGAAGTGTCTATAATTCATCTGCTCCTGCATTTTTTTCATGGTTAGGCACAACTCATTATTTAAACCCCGAAACAACCCTGCAAACTTTAAAAAGTATTGCCGAATTTGCTACAAACGGTAGTGAACTAGTACTCGATTATTCAACTGATTTTCAGGAATTAAAGGGTATTGAGCGACTTGGAAGTATGGGCGTTGCACAGTTTACCCATTTACTGAAAGAACCTTTATTAGGCCAATTTAAACCCTCAGATTTGCATCAGGCCGTTGAAAAAATGGGTTTTGAAGTCGTAGAAGACCTATCTGGTGAAGCTATTACTGAACGTTATTTTTATAATCGCGCAGACAATATACGCCATACATCGGCAACACGCTTACTGCATCTACGTTTGAAGAAATAAAGATATTTTTATTGGTTGTTTAACCGCATGGCATGAGGTGTTTTCCCATGCCATCTTTTATAAGCATGAATAAAACTGGCAGGTTCTGCATAGCCTAGCCACTCGGCAATCTGTTCAACCGAAGCTTTGGGTAATGCCAAATACTGCTCTGCTAGAACTTGCCTTACTTCTTCACGAATTTGAATAAAAGTCATTTCCTCTAATGCCAAGTGACGGCGTAGAGTGCGCACGTTTAAATGCAATCGGTCAGCGACTATTTCCATAGAAGGCATTTCCCCTCGCACATTCATAAGTTGCTGTTGCACCAAGGTTGTAAATTTATTTTGTGATTGGCGTTTCTCCAATATTTGGCGGCACTGTTCTTCAGCTGTATATAGCACCAAATCATTTGCCATAAGTAGCTTTTGATCTACTTTTTGTGGATCAAGAATTACAAAGCTTTTCGCAGCACCAAATTCTGGCATCACACCAAATAAGTCTTGATAAGGCTGAACATCACCTTTGGGTTGAAAAGAAAAAGCCAAATACTGGCAAAAGTTATCCTGCACCAAATCTCGTTGTACCGTAATGAGCGCAGCGGCATCTCGTTCAATAATGAATTGACGCACTGAAGATGGAATATCTTGCTCATCAATTTCGATACGGATTCCTTGTGGTTTATCCGACACATCAAAGCGGGTAAACGCAAAAGTTAAAGTAAAATAGGTTAAAGCCAAATCTAGTGCTTCACGAATGCTAGCACTACTCATCAGAGCCATACCTAATGGCCCAAATGTGGTGAAATGATAGCGTGTTCCCACTTCTAAGCCTAATGTCGGTCTGTCTCCTAGTTGCTCGACCAAGTTTTGAATGAGCTGTAATTCCTGATGGCCTGTCACCACCATATTCGGGTCGAGTAATTGTTGTTGACTAAGCCCAGTCCCTTTTAAAATCGTCTGATAAGAAATGCCTGATTCCACCGCAAAATCAGCCATTAACCGAACACTATGTACACTGCGTTCAAAAGCCCATGTATACTTCACTGTATTGCTCAGAATGTCCTCGAATCACAATATTTTGTCCTCATCCATCCTCTAAATCAAGTTAATAAACGTCTATTCTGCATACAGGAAATTGCGATTTTTCGCTCACTGTTTTTAAGGATTTAGAGCAGCCATGTTTAATTCGTCTACTAATTCAAATAAAAATGTACGCATCGCCATTATTGGCACTGGCTTTGGTGGCCTAGGACTTGCCATTCGTCTCAAACAAGCAGGTTTTGAACAATTTACTCTCTTTGAAAAAGCTGCCGATGTCGGCGGTGTCTGGCGTGACAATACGTATCCGGGCGCTGCATGTGATGTGCCTTCTCATCTGTATTCTTTTTCTTTTGAGCAAGAACTTGGCTGGAAAAATCGCTACGGAACCTCTCAAGAGATTTATCAATATTTACGCCACTGTGCGGAAAAATATGACATTCGTCCACATGTTCAATTTAATACTGAAATAGCCAGTGCCGAATTTGATGCCCTACAAGGTGTATGGCACATTCAAAGCATGACTGGCGAACAGTTTGAAGCTGAATTCTTAGTGGGCGCGGTAGGCCAACTTAACCGCCCTGCTTATCCAAAACTTAAAGGGATTGAAAACTTTAAAGGTAAGGTATTTCACTCAGCGCGTTGGGATCATGAGTATGACTTAACTGGCAAACGTGTTGCTGTGATTGGTACAGGTGCAAGCGCAATTCAGTTCGTACCTGAAATTGCCAAACAGGTAGCACATCTAGACGTTTATCAACGCTCGGCACCGTATGTTATTCCTAAACCAGATCGGGTTTACCAACCTTTAGAGAAAAAAGCTTTCCGCAAACTTCCGATTTTGCAAAGTCTAGACCGCGCCTTACAATATGGTCATCATGAAATCCGCCTACTTGCTTTTACAACTTCACTCAATGAAATGCCTTTGGTGGAATATTTATTCCAGCGCCACATTCGTAAAGTCGTTAAAGATGGAAAGTTGCGCCATCGCTTAATGCCGGATTATCCAATTGGTTGTAAACGTATTTTAATCTCTAACCATTGGTATGAAACGCTGACTCAGCCTCATGTCGATGTCATTAATACTGGCATTCAAGAAATTACTGAAAACGGCATTTTAGATACGGAAGGAAATCTACGTGAAGTCGACACCATTATTTATGGTACGGGCTTTGCCGCAACCGAATTTATGGCGCCAATGCAGATTACAGGTCTTGATGGCCGCACCTTAAAAGACACATGGAAAAATGGTGCAGAAGCTTATCTCGGTTTAACTGTAAGCGGCTTTCCAAACTTCTTTATGCTTTATGGTCCAAATACCAATCTTGGGCACAACTCAATTGTGTATATGATTGAAAGCCAAGTGAATTATATTTTAGATGCACTCCAGACAACTCTAAAAAACAAACTTCTGTTCACCAATGTTCGTGCAGAAGTTCAACATGAGTTTAATCAAAGCATTCAAGAAAAAATGAAAAAAACTGTCTGGGCACAAGGTTGTACCAGTTGGTATCAAACTGCTGATGGCAAAAATACCAATAACTGGCCAGGTTTTACCCTTGAATATCGACAGCGGACTCGCCGCTTCGATGTTGAAAACTACACTCAGGTGTCGGCTATTTCTTAAACAAGCTTCACCATAGGAAATGAGAAAAATAAACGGAGAATTTTATGAAGTCTTTTAAAAATAAAGTCGCAGCTGTGACAGGTGCTGGTTCTGGTATTGGACAAGCACTTGCTATAGCACTCGCAAAACAAGGTTGCCATCTGGCACTTTCTGATATTAGTGAAGCTGGGTTAGCCAAAACAGTCGAGCTGTTAGCACCCTATTCTGTCAGCGTCACCACTCAAAAAGTTGATGTGGCTAAACGTGATGAGGTTGCCACTTGGGCAAAAGCTGTTGTAGATAAGCATGGTCAAGTTAATCTGATTTTTAACAATGCTGGTGTCGCAATAGGTAGTACGGCTGAAGGGGTGAGCTACGAAGATCTTGAATGGCTGATTGGTATTAATTTTTGGGGCGTGGTTTATGGCACCAAAGAATTTTTACCTTATTTAAAGCAAAGTGGTGACGGACATATTATTAATATTTCTAGTATGTTTGGTTTAACAGCTCAACCGACCCAAAGTGCTTATAACGCCAGTAAATTTGCCGTACGTGGCTTTACCGAGTCTCTACGTCAAGAACTCGATATGCAAAATGCTGGAGTGAGTGCGACTTGTGTGCATCCGGGTGGTATTCGTACCAATATTGCCAAAGCTGCCCGCATGAATAATAGCGTCCAGTCTTTAGGAATGGACCCTCTAAAAAGTCAGGATGCTTTCGATAAATTACTTCGCACCCCTGCTGATGATGCCGCTCAACAAATTTTAGAAGCTGTTCGTAAGGACCGCCGCCGCTTACTGATTGGAGCCGATGCGAAAGCCGTTGATGTGATTCAACGTATTCTTCCACAGGGTTACCAAAAGATTTTTGCAACTGCGACTGCCTTGCAAACTCACCTACTCAACAAATCAGCAAAATAAAAACAGTGGTCAGCATACTCTTCATTTTAAGAGATGCTGACTGACATTAAATGCTTAGTATGAGTCCTTATTATGAAGCAGTTTCTTGCATGGACTATTCGTACCACGCTACGTCCAGCTTTATCCCCTAAAACACCACTAAAGCTACAACGTTTTTGTAGTGATGCAGCAAGTGCAATTGTGCTTGGGCCACGTGGCTATAAAACAAAAAAGCAAACCATCGCTCAAGTACCGACAGTTCATATTCAGCCCAAAACGACTCAATCAGAACGCGGCATTTTGTATTTACATGGCGGTGGCTATGTGGTGGGTAGCTCAAAAAGTCACACTAAGCTTGCTGCTCAAATTGGTCATGCAGCTCAAGCACAAGTCTGGTTACCTGAATATCGACTAGCTCCAGAGCACACAAACCCTGCTGCTATTGAAGATATAGTTGTAGTCTATAAAGCTTTACTTGCTCAAGGACAAGACCCGAAAAAACTCGTGATCGCTGGGGATTCTGCTGGCGGCGGACTGAGTTTAAGTACTGCAATTGCGATACGGGATGCGGGATTGCCATTACCAGCATCGTTAGTTTTACTCTCGCCTTGGGTTGACTTAAGTCTTTCAGGAAACACGATGAAAACTCATGCAGCTCAAGATGCGATGTTGTCAGAAGACTGGTTAGCGTGGTGTGCAAAAAACTATTGCGGACAAAAATCGACAACCGATCCAACCTGTTCCCCACTCTATGCCGACTTAACTGGATTACCGCCTGTTTTAATTCATGTCGGTACCGAAGAAGTCTTATTAGACGATGCAAAACGGCTCGCTAAACAAACCGAAAAGTATGGTATTCCGACGAATTTGAAGGTTTATGACCGAGTCGGACATGTTTTTCAATTTCACGCGGGTATACTAAAAGAATCTAATGACTCGATTGAGCGCATTGGGCAATTCATTGATAAACATACACAGTCAATATAAAAATATCGCCAGAGAGGAGCCCTCGGCATGACAACAAACAATTATGACTATGATTACCTCATTATTGGTTCAGGCTTTGGTGGTAGTGTTTCTGCCTGCCGTCTAACCGAAAAGGGCTACTCAGTTGCTGTAATGGAAATGGGGCGACGCTGGGAAGCTAAAGATTTTGCTAAAAATAACTGGAATACCCGTCGTTGGATTTGGCGCCCGGGCATGAAACTTTTCGGTTATTTCAATATGCGTTTTTTTCGCCATGTCACCATTATTTGCGGTAATGCTGTAGGCGGTGGCTCAATTACCTATGCCAACACCCTACTTGTTCCACCTGAACATATTTGGGATGAAGGCACGTGGGCAGATGCAGCGGACTGGAAAAAAGAAATGCCACAGCATTATGCTGAAGCAGAACGTATGCTTGGGGTGACGGATAATAAAATTTTCGGCCCTGCCGATCATATGCTAAAAAAAATGGGCGATGCAGTTGGGGTTGGACACACATTTAAACCCACTCGTGTTGCAACATTTTTTCCACCCGAAGGTGAACAAGGTGGCAAGACCTACCCTGACCCTTATTTTAATGGTGAAGGTCCAGACCGCGGAACCTGTACAGCATGTGGCGGCTGTATGACGGGTTGTAAACACAACGCAAAAAATACATTAGATAAAAACTATTTGTACTTTGCCGAAAAAAATGGCGCCAAGGTTTACGAAGAAACCAAAGTCGTTGATGTTAAACCACTCAATGGTAAAGCCGATGGCAGTGATGGCTATGAAGTTACGACTGAATGTTCAAGCTCATGGTTTAATAAACAACGCCGTACATGGCGTGTTCGTAATGTGATTTTTTCGGCATCGTCTTTAGGTACGCAAGAAATGCTGTTCCGTTTAAAACAGTCTGGTTCTCTGCCAAATGTTTCTGATGATTTGGGCAATCGGGTTCGTACTAATGCCGAGTCGATTTTAGGCGTTCGCTTTTTTGGTAAAGATGTCGACATGAGTAAAGGGGTTGCCATTGGTTCAAGTATTTACCTTGACCACGACACTCACATTGAAGCGACTCGTTACCAAACTGGCTCAGATGCTATGGGCCTCATGTGTACTTACATGGCTAAAGGCAAACCGGGTTGGACGCGTATTTTCTTTTGGTTATGGGCCTTAATCTGCCATCCATTTATTTTCCTTCGCATGAGTAACCCTGTCAGTTTTGCACGCCAGACTTTAATTTTCTTGGTGATGCAAACAGCAGATGCCTCTATTAATATGCGCTTGAAACGTAATTGGTTCTGGCCTTTTGGTAAGGTGTTATCGAGCGAAGGTAAAAAACTACCTGTATATATTCCACAGGCCAATGCTTTTACTGAAAAAGTCGCAAAAATGTTTAATGGTCACCCAATGACGACTATTACCGAAATTTTGTTTAACGTACCTTTTACAGCCCACTGTATGGGAGGTTGTGCAATTGCTTCAAGTCAAGAACGTGGCGTGGTAGATGGACAAAACCGTGTCTTTAACTATAAAAACTTATACGTTGTGGATGGTTCAATGTTAGGTGCCAATTTGGGTGTTAACCCAAGTCTTACCATTACAGCTCTTGCGGAACGTGCAATGTCTTATATTCCCGCTAAACATACTTTGGATGAACAGCAAGATCATAGAGTAGAGGCAGAAACCATAGAGATTACCAAAGCTTCTGCCTAAAATAGAAATTTGTTTTATAAAAAAAGCCTATTAAAAAAATAGGCTTTTTTCTCTCGCTTTTTAAATTACATCGCTACGGCTTTAGCACGGGCTGCATGCAATTTTTTATAGCTCTCGATCAGACGTAAATGGCGATCAAGTCCTTCTAGTTTCATGCTTGTTGGTGTTAAACCATAGAAACGAACGCTACCATCGACAGAACCTAATACTGCGTCCATTCGTGTATCACCAAACATACGACGGAAGTTAGTCAGATAGTCTTCAAGCTCTAGTTCTTCATCTAACATTACTTCCAGCACCACATTCATGCACTGATAGAACAAGCCACGCTCAACGGTGTTGGTGTTATATTGCAAGTAAGTTTCGACGAGCTCTTTTGCTTCTTCAAATTGTTGTAAAACAACATAAATTAGCAATTTCAATTCTAAGATGGTGAGCTGTCCCCAAACTGTATTGTCATCAAACTCAATACCAATCAGCGTGGTGATTTCAGTGTAATCGTCTAACTCGCATTCCTCTAAGCGCTCAACCAATGCCTCAAGCTGCTCATCATCCAAACGATGCAGATTTAGAATATCTTCACGGAATGAAAGTGCTTTATTGGTATTGTCCCAAATCAAATCTTCAACAAGATAAATTTCTGAGTAATCCGGTACTAAAATACGGCAAGCAGTCGCACCTAAGTGCTCATAGACTGCCATATATACTTCTTTGCCCATCTCTTCGAGAATGCCGAATAATGTTGCAGCTTCTTCTGCATTCGACTCTTCGCCTTCGCCAGAAAAATCCCATTCAACAAAGTCATAGTCAGATTTAGAGCTAAAGAAGCGCCAAGATACCAAACCGCTTGAGTCAATAAAGTGCTCAACAAAGTTGTTCGGCTCAGTGACCGCATTACTTTGGAAAGTCGGTTGTGGTAAATCATTTAAGCCTTCAAAACTACGACCTTGAAGTAATTCTGTCAGACTACGTTCCAACGCGACTTCAAAACTTGGATGTGCACCGAAAGATGCAAACACCCCACCCGTACGTGGGTTCATTAAAGTCACACACATTACAGGGAACTGGCCACCTAACGATGCATCTTTAACTAATACAGGGAAACCTTGCTCTTCTAAGCCTTTAATACCAGCTACAATACTTGGGTATTTCGCTAATACGTCCTCAGGAACGTCTGGAAGTGCAATTTCACCTTCTAAAATTTCACGTTTAACAGCACGTTCAAAAATTTCTGACAAGCATTGAACTTGGGCTTCTGCCAAAGTGTTGCCCGCACTCATACCATTACTTAAGTACAAGTTTTCAATTAAATTTGATGGGAAATATACAACTTCATCGTCAGACTGGCGTACAAAAGGTAACGAGCAAATGCCGCGCTCTACGTTGCCTGAGTTGGTGTCATATAAATGTGTACCAAGTAACTCATCATCTGGGTTGTAAATCTCAAGACAGTATTCATCTAGGATTTCTTTAGGTAATTCACCATTTGGACCCGGTTTAAACCATTTTTCATCTGGATAATGTACAAATTCAGCATTGGCAATTTCTTCACCCCAGAACTGGTCGTTATAGAAGAAGTTACAGTTTAAACGCTCAATAAACTCGCCTAATGCAGACGCTAAAGCACTTTCTTTAGTTGCACCTTTACCATTGGTGAAACACATTGGAGACTGTGCATCACGAATATGTAACGACCATACATTTGGCACGATATTACGCCAAGACGCGATTTCAATCTTCATGCCCAAATTTGCCAAAATGGCAGACATATTGGCAATAGTTTCTTCTAATGGCAGGTCTTTACCTTGAATATAGGTATGGCTTTCTGAAGTTAAGCTTGGCAATAACAATGCTTGTGCATCTGCATCGATGCTTTCAACTTCTTCAATAATAAATTCAGGACCCGTTTGAATCACTTTTTTAACAGTACAACGGTCAATCGAACGTAAAATCCCTTGGCGATCTTTCTCTGAAATATCGGCTGGTAATTCAATTTGAATTTTAAAGGTTTGCTTATAGCGGTTTTCAGGATCAACAATATTATTTTGCGATAAACGAATATTATCGGTTGGGATATCTCGAGCGGCACAATACACTTTTACAAAGTACGCTGCGCACAATGCTGATGATGCTAAAAAATAGTCAAATGGGCCCGGTGCCGAACCGTCACCCTTATAGCGAATTGGTTGATCGGCAATTACCGTAAAGTCATCGAACTTAGCTTCCTGTCGAAGATTGTCGAGATAATTAACCTTGATTTCCATGCTGGCACCTAAATATTTTTATGTGTCAGCACAGACACATAAAATTCTAAATATTGAAAAATAAGCCGAATCACAGCGAAGAAATTGACTTAAAAAAATGAGAGATTAAAGCCATGTGTTTAATGAACGACTCAATTGGCTTTAATAAGATTGGCGGTATTATAGAGGGATTTTGTGCAGTTGATAACTAAAGTTAAAACATTGCTGCTCACAATGTTTTAACTGTTCTTTAATTTAATAAATATTGAGCATTAAAATTTAAAGGTGTAATCGACATTTAAACGTGTTTCATTTGCCGAATGAAAGGTCATATTGGTAGGCATATCGTTACGGTAGTGAGAAAAACGAGCCCGCATGCCTAGGCCTTTTAATTTACCTTCAGGGATTTTATAGCCCAAATCAAACTCCATCGACTCTTCTTTAAAACGTTGGTCGCCATATTGCAATAAATCAATGTCTTCACCTTTTGCGTAGCGAGTCATAAAACGCAGTCCGTTTAATGAAACATCGCCTAATCGGGCATTTTTAAAGTCATATTCATAACGAATCGAATAGACTTTTTCGTCTTTATTTGAATAGTCCGAACTCATAAAATCAAGCACAACCGGACTTTCAGTTCCCGACAAAAACGGTAAACCAGTCGAGCCAAATGACTGCATGTAGCCCAAAGAGACGGTATGATTTTGATAGTTCAAACCAAATAGGCCGCTAATATGTCGGTTATCGACTTCTCCTATTTTTTTGCTTCCCGTTTCTTCACTATTAAAAAAACGTACATCGCTTAAAAAATTAAGCTGATTATTTAAAGGCTGCTTTCCGTTAAAGCCTAAAAACTGTTGCTGGTAAATATCTTTGAGTTCAGTATGATAAGCACGTAAACGGTAATCCTTTAACTGATAGCTTCCACCTAAGGTATAAAAAGAATCTGTAGTTGCCGCTTTGTCAAAACGATGGTTGATATTGTCTGTTCCAACATCGGTATAACGGATTGAGTCACGTTGACGCACTTCGTCGACATAAAAGCCTTCGAGTTGAAGATTTGGAATTTCATTTGAAACAAATCGAATACCTCGATAAGTCTGAGGGAACAAACGCGCTGGCGATGAAAATATGGTTGGTAATTGTGGAACTAAATCCCCTACAAAAAGCTCATTTTTTCTAAATTTAGCCTTCCCTGTAATGCCGATTTTTCCATAATAATCGTCACGTGAGTTATCAGTATTCACTGGTAATAAGCCACTACGCGCATAGTCATCAGCCCGATTTCCCATCAGGTTAAAACCTGCCATTGCCAGTACATCTACACCAAACCCAACCGTACCTTCAGTATAACCAGACTGTCGTTTAAAAATTAAGCCCTGCGCCCAATCTCTGGCTGCTGTATAGGGATATGGATCTTTTTTATAGTCTCGGTCAAAGTAAAAATTACGTAGTGTCAGCTCAGCTTTACTGTCTGCAATAAACTCGGCATGCACGACTTGACTAAATAATGGGCACAAGCATACCCCCACCCATAATGGTGTCTTTTTCATTTTTTATCTCAACTATTTAATTTTTAATGGATTAAGGTGCTGTTTTAAGCGAGTAGTTTTGCTCTTTCTTACTTCGGTAAAAAGCACTGCCCAAACTTAAAATCAGGAAAATAGCCAAAATAAAGACCACACCGTAATAGGCATACAGTGTTGCGGGTGCTATACCTTTATCCAGAAAAATGCCTGCAACCGTTGGCGATAAAATTGCCCCAATTCGTCCAAAACCAATTGCATATCCCACGCCACGACTACGGACTTCAGCATCATAAATTGTTGGAGAAATCGAATATAAACCTGCTACACAGCCATTAATAAGTGTACCAAGTAATAACCCCACCATGAGTGCAATACTGACTTGAGATGAGACTGCGACAAATAGAAAAACACATGCCGAGGTTAGCCCTAAAAATAGACTTAAGGCATAGAAAATTTTCATGCGTGATGCTAATAAACCAATAATGGCTGCCCCGAAAATCCCGCCAATACTAATTAAAATGCCAGTACTTACACCTTGGTGTGGCGACATCCCCATTGAAATAAGAATTTTTGGTGTCCAGCTCATCACAAAGTAAAAGCCAAACATCACTAAAAAGAATGCAAACCACAAACAAAGTGTTTGAAATCCAAGTTGTCCAGCAAATAGTTTGCCTAGTTCACTACCATTTTGCGTACTGAGTTTTTCATAATGCGGCATAACTGGTAATTCGTTTAGCCCCATACGATTTACAGTTGCATTAATTCGTTCTAATGCCTGTTTTGGTCGTTTCGCGAGTAAGTAATCTAAAGATTCTGGTAATAACCATGCGCTGATTAGCAGCATTGCAATGGTAGTAATGCCACCTGCTAAAAAGATTGAACGCCAACCCAAATGCTCAATCAATGCCAATGATAGTACTCCACCAAGTGTCGCACCAATTCCATAACCGGTAGACATTAAGCTCACAGCAAGACTGCGCCAACGTGCATTGGCATATTCACTTGCCAGTACATTACTACTCGCAAGGATGCCACCCACCCCAGTTCCGGTAATAAACCGAAGTGCTGCCAACATGCCGTGGCTTTGTACAAAAGCACAGCCCAACATGCTCAGACCTGCAATGACAAGACAAACTAAGATGAGTAAACGGCGACCGATTTTATCGGCTAAAGGCGCTAGAAAAATGGAACCAGCAGCCATCCCAAAAAGGCCTGCACTTAACAACAAGCCTATTTGTGCGCCTGAAAGTGACCATTCTGCTGACACGGATGGAGCAGTAAATGCCATTACCATCACGTCAAAGCCATCAATAATATTGAGACAAATACAGATCAAAATGACGAACCATTGGTAACGGCTCATGTTGTTTTGATTGATCTCACTTAGAACATCTCTTTCCATTTGTGTATCTCCCTTGGATAAGACATACACACGACATTGCTGATATAAGCGATTGGGTGGTTATGCACATCCGTATCCATAATGACCTAGAGGAATATTTATTTTTTGAGCATCCTGCTCTTTTTCTATACTGAATATTTGGATCCAAAAAATCAACTAAAATTATAAATCGATTATTAAAAAGTATATAAACACATAAATTATATAAGTATAAAATTATTAAAAACATAAAATTAGAATGCTTGAATATTTTTATGGATCCATATTAAAAAATCTATTATGATCGATTCCAGAGCATTTTTTAGCCAAAAAAGCTCAGTTTATTTCTAGGAAATGCAAGATGCATTTAGAAACTTCAAAGGATTGTCGTTATGAAACTCAAAAGAGTAAGTCAGCTTACATTGGGACTTTTTTTTGCCAGCCAGTTGTTTTACACAGCGCAAGCAGCACCTCCAAAAAATCAACAACCACCCAATATCATGATTATTTTGGCCGATGATCTTGGGTTTTCAGATATTGGTGCTTATGGCGGCGAAATTAAAACCCCTCATATTGATAGCCTATTAAAGCAAGGAAAAATGCTTTTTAATTTTCATGCTTCATCAATGTGTTCACCTACCCGTGCACAGCTTATGACAGGTGCAGATAACCACTTGGTGGGTTTAGGAGCGATGTATGAAACGTCAAAACGACAAGAAAAATTGGTTGGAGCCGATAGCCCGCGTGCACTCCTCAAAATTGATGGCTATTCAGGGCACTTAACTCAAAATGCTTACACACTCGCAGAGATTTTAAAGACAAAAGATTATTACACCTTCATGGTCGGTAAATGGCACTTAGGCTATGCTCCCGAACAAAACCCTAAAGCCCGTGGTTTTGATCAATCTTTTGCTCTGCTCGATGGCTTCGATTTACACTTTAAAGACCAGCCTAAAAACTATCCGCGTAATACCCAATACACAGAAAATGGTCAAAAAGTCACACTGCCTGATAACTACTATTCGACCGATTTTTTTACACAAAAAGCGTTTGAGTATTTAGACAAAAATAAAGCGCAAAAACCATTTTTTGCCTACCTAGCCTATACCGCTCCACACTGGCCACTACAAGCACCTACTCATTATAGAGACTTATATAAAGGTAAATACGATCAAGGCTACGATGCTATTCGAAAACAACGCTTTGAGAGACAAAAGCAACTAGGATTAATTCCTGCAAATGCAGAATACCCAGTCGAGCGTGGTAACCAAGCTTTAGGCACTAAAAGCTGGAATGAACTGACATCACAAGAGCGCAAATACGAAGCGCGCAAAATGGAAGTTTATGCGGGCATGGTTACCCAGTTAGACGACCGTGTGGGTGATGTCATTCAATATCTTAAAAAGCATCATTTATATGACAACACTTTGATTGTGTTTATGTCAGATAACGGCGCTGAAGGTGGTGATCATAATTTCCCAATGGGTGATGCCGACAATCGCTATGAAAATATAGGCAATGCCAGCTCATATGTTTACATGGGGCCACGCTGGGCCGAAGTGAGCAGCACACCATTTACCCATTGGAAGTCAGCTGCTTCAGAAGGCGGAGTACGAGTTCCATTTATCGTTAAATCACCTGTTCAGATTTCTAAACAACATGGAATCAACAATAACTTTGCAACAGTCAGAGATATATTCCCCACTGTGATGGAGCTAGCAGGTATTCAAAATAATCAGGTTTATCCAACTTCAAGCACCAAAATCAAACCATCTGGTTTTAGTCTGATCCCTGCGTTTAAAGATAATACTGCCCGTATTCGTCCTGTTAATTATTATGACTTTAAAGAATTACATGGCAGCCGCTACGCTAAAACTGACGAATGGAAACTTATTGAAAACTCACCTTCTAAATTTAAGAGCCATGGTTGGGAACTCTACAATTTAAAAACAGATTTTAATGAACAACATAATGTTTACGCAGAACATCCTGAAATCGTTAAAGTCTTAAATGACAAATATTTAAGATATGCTGATGAAAATGGTGTTGTGGATTTTGAGCAATACAACAAAAAGTAGAGAAAATCAGATGAAACAAATCATAATGCTTTCATCTTTCCTCTTACTTTGTGCATGCCAAAAAACCACGTCTCAACTACAACAGACCACCTTGCCCGACTTAGGCAGCAAAGCTAAATGTAATTCTTATTCGGGCCTTCCTTCGGGTTGGCCTAAAAATAAAGAAGCAGGCATGGTCAAGCTTCCGCAAGGAAAAATTGTTTTAGGCACCACACAAGGTTATGAAGATGAACGCCCATTAAACTTACAGGCAACCTCAGTTCCCGCTTTTTTAATTGATACGACTGAAGTCACCAATGCTCAATTTCAAGAGTTTGTTAAACAAACGGGTTATGTCAGCGATGCAGAGAAGCAAGGCGGCGCAGCTATGTTTGTACAACCAGATCATCCAGTTGAAGAATTACAGTGGTGGAAGTTTGAAAAAGGGGCCAATTGGAAACATCCATGGGGCTTAAACAACCCTGAACACCCCGCGCCTCATGAGCCTGTTCGCATGGTGACATGGAATGATGCCTATGCTTATGCGAACTGGCTAGGTCATGACTTACCGACTGAGCTTGAGTGGGAATATGCAGCCAAAGGTTTTCAGCAAAATTCCGATATTGGCCCTACCCATGAAGGCCATATTGTAGCCAATTTCTGGCAAGGCGAATTTCCTTATAAAAACATTCAGGAAGATGGTTTTAAGGATGTTGCCCCTGTTGGTTGTTTTAGTAAAAACCCATTTGGCTTATACGACTTGATTGGCAATGTATGGGAATGGACGCAAACACCCTACACAGGACCAAGAGATCATCATATGGGAGATCCATCGAAATATCGGCAAAGTCACGAACAGATTTTGCAATACACGATTAAAGGTGGATCTTATTTATGCGCTACCAACTATTGCGCGCGTTATCGTGCTGCCGCGAGGCATCCACAGGAACTCGACCTTGCAACTAGCCATGTCGGATTTAGAACAGTAAAACGCTTTTAAACGGATTTAAAAATGAAGCATATTTTTATTTATGGGATTTTCTTCTCAGGGACAACCCTTGCCTGCTGTTTAGCTCATAGTGAAGTAGATGTTAATTTTCAAAATATGCTGACACTAAAAACATTCAACTTCGACAGACAATATGAAAATAGTACTAGTCCCGATACTCATAGCTTGAGCCAAGGTCTGATTTATCGTGGTGACTGGTCAACCAAGCTTAATGATATTCAGCTACACCTCAATCCAAGCATCCAATATGCATATCGCCTAAGTCACGACCAACACACCAATGATATGGTCATACCCTTTGACCCTAACACCAAGAAACAAGCACAAGACCAAGTTAAATATGGCTTAGGAGCTGGAGTTGAATATCAAAACTTTCGCATGAATGTAGGTGAAATCACTCCCGATTCACCACTTACGCCACAAGTGGATACACATCAATTACGGGTGAACTATAAAGGCTTGGAATTAAAATATAAGACACCGCAACAAAATTTCGAGCTAGGTTTGATTAACCGTTATTCACCCAAAAATGAGGAGGACTACTACAAACTTGCCATCTCAAAACATGAATCTGATGGGCTTTACTTTTTCCAATGGGATGGGAAAATGCCTCAATATAATTGGAAATTTTATAATGGTTACTTAACAGATCTCATCAATCAAAGTTACTTTGCTTTTGATTATCAATGGACAAAACAGCACACCACAAAATTACGTGTGTTTCGCCACGACGATATCGGCAAATCAAAGCTTGGTGAATATGACAATACATCTGTAGGGGCCATGCATTTCATCAAACATGGCAACTTTACAACTGGAATTGGCTACCAAGAAAACTTTGGCAAAGATGGTATTCCAAAACTCGATAATATGCCCATCCCCCATATGGTGAACTGGACCTTAGGCGCGTTTACCAAAGCAGACGAAAAGTCGTATCATTTCGTTGCCTCGTATGACTTTAAAGACTATATCAAGGGTCTAAAAGTGACCTATAAATATATTTATGGCGATTCATTTCAAACTATGAATCAAAATGATTTTGAGCAAGAAAGTGATGTGTTGATTCAGTACGACCTAAATGCTTGGATTAAAAATCTTAAGTTTCTTTTCTTAAATATTAACTACGACACCAAACATGGCAAAAGTCTGGATGAACAGCGCATGATGCTTCATTACACGGTTAATTTCTAAATCTTTACACTCCCATAATGGCTTAACCATGGCCATTATGGATCCAAATCAAGATGAATAAAAATTTAGCCTCTAAAATTCAAAGTAAATACAAAAGTCTTTAATAGCAATTAAAAATATACAAAAAACCAAATTCAAAGATCAATATTTTTTAAAAAATATACTGCTTATCAATTGACCAATATTTTTATTTATTATAAATTGGATCCAATAAGTGATAAGGAGTCGTCACAATGTTTATTAAAAATGCTTGGTATGTTGCCTGCCGTCCAGAAGAAATCCAAGACAAACCATTAGGTCGCACTATTTGTGGTGAAAAAATTGTTTTTTATCGCGGTAAAGAAAACCAAGTCGCAGCCGTTGAAGATTTTTGCCCCCATCGCGGCGCCCCACTTTCACTTGGTTATGTCGAAGATGGCAACCTTGTGTGTGGATATCATGGCTTAGTTATGGGCTGTGACGGAAAAACTGTTTCAATGCCAGCTCAACGTGTAAACGGTTTCCCTTGCAACAAAGCATATGCAGTTGTTGAAAAGTTCGGCTTTATTTGGGTATGGCCAGGTGAAAAAGCTTTAGCAGATGAAGCAAAACTGCCAACTTTAGAATGGGCAGATCATCCTGAATGGAGCTATGGTGGAGGCCTGTTTCACATTCAGTGCGACTATCGTTTGATGGTCGATAACCTGATGGATTTAACCCACGAGACCTATGTTCACTCAAGCAGCATCGGACAAAAAGAAATTGATGAATCATTACCAGTCACTAAAGTTGATGGTGATCATGTCATTACCGAACGCTACATGGAAAATGTGATTGCACCTCCATTTTGGCAAATGGCCCTTCGCGGCAATCATTTGGCTGATGATGTACCTGTTGACCGCTGGCAACGTTGCCACTTCTTTGCACCAAGTAATGTTCACATTGAAGTGGGTGTCGCACATGCTGGACATGGCGGTTATTACGCACCGAAAGACAAAAAAGTTTCCTCAATCGTAGTTGATTTTATTACGCCAGAGACTGAAACTTCACATTGGTATTTCTGGGGAATGGCACGTAACTTCCAACCTGACAATGCTGAACTCACCGATCAAATTCGTGAAGGCCAAGGCAAAATCTTTACTGAAGATTTAGAAATGCTTGAGCAACAACAACAAAATATTTTAAACAACCCACATCGCAAGTTACTCATGCTCAACATCGACGCAGGCGGTGTCCAGTCTCGTAAGGTGATTGAGCGACTGCTTGCCGAAGAAAATAAAACACCTCCTGAAACATCCGCACAGAAGTTTCCAAACATTCGGATTATTTAAAGGAGTATGAACATGGACGTTATTATTCAGAAAATTCACCAGCTTACCCCGACCATTCGTGCTTTTGAATTGGTTGCGGCAAATGGTACAGCGCTGCCAAGTTTTGAAGCAGGCGCTCATATTGATGTGCACCTGAAAAACGGTCTCACCCGCCAATATTCACTTTCAAACTGCTGCACTGAAAAGCATCGTTATGTGATTGGCGTTTTACATGATGCCAATTCACGCGGTGGCTCACGTTGCATTCACACCGAATATTGTGAAGGCGACCATTTAAAGATTGGTGAACCACGCAATTTATTTGAGATTCATCCTCAAACCAAACAGGCAGTTTTATTTGCTGGTGGTATTGGTATTACCCCTATTTTGTCGATGGCGTATCGTCTTAAGTCGGCCAATATACCTTTCGAACTGCACTACTTTGTTCGTAGTCATGAAATGATTGCTTTCTATGGCAACTTAACCGAGCACTTTGGTGACCAAGTTCATTTTCATATTCAAGACCAACCCGACACCGAATGTAATATGGCAGAGGTTTTAGGCCAAGCTTCACCAGATAGACACTTATATGTATGCGGTCCGACAGGGTTTATGCAGTTTGTCATGAGCTCGGCCGAACAAGCAGGTTGGCATAGCGAACAGTTACATCAAGAGCATTTTGTCGCTCAAAAAGTAGATACGTCTAACGATGAAGCTTTTACTATTGAAGTTAAAGGTACGGGCCGTCGAATTGAAGTACTACCAGAGCAAACTGCTACTGAGGCATTAATTGCAAATGGTTTTGATATTCCTGTTTCGTGTGAACAAGGTATTTGTGGCACATGTATTACTCGCGTTATAGAAGGCACACCTGATCATCGAGATATGTTCATGACCGATGAGGAACATGCTTTGAACGACCAATTTACGCCCTGCTGTTCTCGTGCAAAAACTAAAAATCTTGTGATTGAGCTTTAATTTTTGAGTTCCTTTATTCAAATATAAAGGAACTTATTTCAGCTTAAGCGCTGAGAACATTTCTTAGCGTTTCACCTAAAATTACCACGCTACTGTGCTCACGCATTAAGGTTTCAGCACGCCCTGCCTGACGATGTACCAACGCATCAAAAATCGAACAATGCTGCAAATGTGCATAGTGCAAACGGCGATATTCCGACAAAGCTTGGTTCTGGTCATAGGTAATGGCTTGAGCAGAAGCCATCGGCAATTGGTTGTTTTTTGCTAAGGCTTGTATGAGTGCGACGTTTTGCGCACCCTCAATAATGGTGTCATGAAAAATGACGTTAAAATGGTGATAACGTTCTAATTCAGCATCGCCAAACTCGTCTTTATCATTAAATAGTTTTTCAGTTTCTTGAATGCAATGTTGCAGCGTCTTTTTCTGCTCTTCACTTAAGCCTTGTTCTGCCAAAGTTTTCGCAGCCAACCCTTCAAGCACACCGCGCACTTCAAGCGCATCATGAACAAGTTGTTCTGAAATTTCACGAACAGTATAACCACGAGTTGGGTTTTTAATGAGGAGACCTTCTTGTTCGAGCAACCGAAAGGCAATACGAACAGGCTGCCTTGAAACACCAAGTAACTCAGCAGTAGGAATCTCGGCAATTCTGGCACCGCCTTCAAGTTCCCCTGAAATAATCATTTTTCTTAGTTTTAGTAAAACTTGTTGTCCTGAAGACATTCGCTGCCACACATCACCAAAAACGTCTCTTCGATGCTAGCAAGTTCATTTGCAAAATGAAATAAATTTTCTGTGTGAATCAGTGCTTAAGCATTTCTGTAGATTTTAAAAAATTAATTTACAAACCACATTCAATTAAAGGTTTTTAAGATTATTGACCATAATATCGAGATTATTGCGAATTAAATAAGCCAAGTTAATATCAATGCCTTCAAGCATTTTTTCTTCAACTTTTAAAACCACTTCATTGCATTTATTTAGCTTATCAACACCGCTTTCAGTCAAGGTAATTAAAATACGGCGGCCATGTGTTGGGTCTGGTTTTTTCTCAATCCAACCATTGACTAATAAATCTTGCAAAATTTTGTTGGCTGATTGCGGCTTAATAAAAGAGCGCTCAGCAAGCTTGGCATTGGATACATTACTTTTTGAGGCTAAAACAGAAAGTGCAGTAAATTGCGGTAAGGTTATTTCAAGCTCTTTTAAATGCTCTGTTAAATGTTTACTAATAATTCGGTCAACACGAGCAATCATGTAACTTAACTTAGGCTCATCTTCTACTTTTTTTGGAACTGAATTCGAACGTACCATAACCTTTCAATCATCATAAGAAAATCTGTAGTGAAAGTATGAGGATCTACCCCATACTTTCGTTAAAACTTAGCGAGCACCTGAGCTTTGTACTAAATGTACAGGCTGTTTAGGTTTTTTGACAAGAAGTAATGCAGAGATCGCTGCAATTAAAATCACTGGAATGCTTGAACCAATTACAATGGTCGAGCTTTGTCCAAGCGAGAGTAAAAATCCTGCCATTAAAGGCCCTGCAAAAGAACCAATACGGCCAATTGCAACTGCTGAACCCACACCAGTTCCACGCATTTCGGTTGGATAATACATGGCAGCCAGACCGTATAATGCCGATTGTCCGCCCACAATAAATAAACCACAACCCACTGCCGAAAGTGCAAGTAAAGCCACGGTCGGAGAAATTGCCAAGCAGCAAAGCGAGAATAGAATGCCAAGATAAATTAGCTTAATCACAAAGCTCATTCGTAATTTATCAAGTAATACACCCATGAGGATTGAACCTAAAATTCCGCCAACGTTGTAACCCATCTGCACATAGTTTGCCTGAAGTTTCGATAAGCCTTGCGCGCCCATCAGTAACGGCAACCAATTCAATAAGAAATACAGTACAACGAGCGTACAGAAAAAACTTACCCAAAGTTGAATCGTCGACATACGACGCTCTTTGGCAAATAAAACTTCCAAGAATGGCGTCGTTTTTTGCGCTTGACCTTTACGTTGTAAATAATCATTTGACTCAGGTAAAAAGCGCATAATCAGTGGAATGAGTAAAATTGGCGCAATCCCACCAATATAGAAAATATGACGCCACTCTGCGTCGCCAGCCAACGACATGGCAACTACAGAAGTAAGTAATCCACCAAAAGGAATACCGCTATACATAATACTTACCGCGGTACCTTTATATTTATCAGGTACAGCTTCAGATGCCAGTGTAATCATCATTGGAAGTGCCCCACCCATTCCTAAACCAGTACAAAAACGAATGAGTAACAGCAAACTAAAGTTAGCAGCATAAGCCGTTAGCAAAGACATAATTCCAAAAAGTAAAATACTAAAAATCAGAATTTTCTTACGCCCGACAATATCGGCAAATCTACCGCCTAATATAGCACCTGGTAGTGTTCCTAAAATTGCAGCACTAAATGCCCACGCCATCTGGCCATTGTCCAACATAAACTCAGCCCGCATTCGTGGAGCGGCTACCCCCATTGACTGAAGATCAAAACCTTCAAAAATTGCTATTGCAAAGCATAATAGCAACGTGATTTTTGCCCTTGCAGACTGTCCTAATATCTTTTCCATTGTGTTATCCCTTATTGACTAGTCGTTCCATTTAGCCCTTTGTGTATTATTGTTTAAACACACCAAAAAATATCAGTTAAACTTACTAAAAAATCAACATATTTTTATGTTAAATCAACAATAAAATTAATTAATATTTAAAATACAATGAATTATAAAATATTTATGAAATTTTATAAAAAAGACTTGAATGTAAGTTTAACTGATATTAAATTAAATCCCAGAACAGCAAAAAATCATTCAAGGAGTATGAAGATGAGTTATGAAAACCGCTGGGAAACAGTAGATGTTAAAGTTGAAGATGGAATTGCATGGGTCACCCTAAACCGCCCAGAAAAGAAAAATGCCATGAGCCCAACACTCAATCGCGAAATGATTGATGTGCTCGAAACGCTTGAGCTTGATCAAGATGCGCGTGTTTTAGTTTTGACGGGTGCTGGTGACTCTTGGACAGCGGGTATGGATTTGAAAGAATATTTCCGTGAAGTCGATACTCAGCCTGAAATTTTTCAAGAACGTATTCGCCGTGACTCTTGTCGCTGGCAGTGGCAACTTCTTCGTATGTATTCAAAACCAACCATTGCTATGGTCAACGGCTGGTGCTTTGGAGGCGGTTTCTCACCTTTAGTGGCTTGTGACCTCGCAATTGCAGCAGATGAAGCAACTTTCGGTTTATCTGAAATTAACTGGGGTATCCCACCGGGTAACCTTGTAAGCAAAGCAATGGCAGACACTGTTGGTCACCGTGCCTCTTTGTACTACATCATGACGGGTAAAACCTTTACTGGTAAAGAAGCTGAAACGATGGGCTTGGTAAATAAAAGCGTGCCGCTTGAACAGTTAAAAGCAGAAGTGACTGAGCTTGCAAACTGTCTACTTGAGAAAAACCCTGTGGTTCTTCGTACCGCTAAAAATGGATTTAAGCGTTGTCGTGAACTGACTTGGGATCAAAACGAAGATTACTTATATGCCAAACTTGATCAATGTATCCACCGCGATACAGAAAATGGTCGCCAAGAAGGTTTGAAACAATTTTTAGATGAAAAATCAATTAAACCGGGTTTACAGAGCTATAAACGTACTGGTTAACTTTTGATTCTCTAATGGCAATGTAAGGACACAACCCATGCAAAATGTACAGTTACTTATTCACGGTCAATCTGTTGATGCATCAAATCAGGCAACTTTTGAGCGTATCAGTCCTATTGATGGATCGGTGGCAAGTAAAGCTGCTGCAGCAACATTGGAAGATGTTGACCGTGCCATCGATTCGGCACAACAAGCTTTTAAAGTATGGTCGAAACTCTCACCTACCGAACGTCGCTTACGCTTATTAAAAGCAGCCGATTTAATGGACCAAAAAACCGAGCAATTCATTGAAACTGGAATGCAAGAAACCGGTTCAACTGCGACATGGTATGGGTTTAACGTTCACCTTGCTGCAAACATGTTACGTGAAGCCGCGGCCATGACCACACAAATTGACGGAAGCTTAATTCCGTCAGATGTGCCGGGTAATCTTGCAATGGGTGTGCGAGTTCCTTGTGGTGTGATTGTAGGGATTGCTCCTTGGAATGCGCCTGTCATTTTGGCAACACGTGCGCTTGCCATGCCTTTGGCTTGTGGTAACACGGTAGTGTTAAAAGCCTCAGAAGCTTGTCCAGCAACACATCGTCTCATTGGTGAAGTGTTACATGAAGCAGGTTTAGGTGAAGGTGTGGTAAATGTAATTACGCATGCCGCCGAAGATGCACCACAAATCGTTGAGTGTTTAGTTTCTCATCCAGCAGTGAAGCGTATTAATTTTACGGGTTCAACCAAAGTCGGAAAAATTATTGCCGAGACTGCTGCTAAGTATTTAAAACCTGTTTTACTTGAATTGGGTGGTAAAGCCCCTGTCGTGGTTTTAAATGAAGCTGACATTAATGAAGCCGTAAATGCAGTCGCTTTTGGAGCATTCTTTAATCAGGGGCAAATTTGTATGTCGACCGAACGTGTTTTGGTTCAAGACAATATTGCCGACCAATTTATTGAAAAACTGATTGAGAAAACCCGCTCTATTCAAGCAGGTAATCCAACTTCAAAAGACAATGTATTGGGTGTTTTGGAAAGTCGCCGTGCTGCGAAACGTATTCAGCATTTATTGGAAGATGCTCAAAACAAAGGGGCTGACTTACCTTTAGGCATTCATATTGAAGACACCACCATGCAACCGACACTGGTGCTCAATATTAAACCTGACATGTTGCTTTACCGCGAAGAATCATTTGGACCTGTATGCACAGTTCAACGTTTTTCAAGCATTGAAGAAGGCGTAGCACTGGCAAATGACAGCGAGTTTGGTCTGTCTTCAGCAGTGTTTAGCCAAAATATTTCACAGGCATTAGAAGTGGCTAAACAGATTGATTCGGGTATTTGTCATATTAACGGCGCAACCGTACATGACGAAGCTCAAATGCCATTTGGCGGAACAAAATCGAGTGGTTACGGACGTTTTGGTAGTAAAGTCTCTGTTGCCGAATTTACCGAACTACGCTGGATTACCATTCAAACCCAATCACGTCATTACCCGATTTAGTCAGGGTAATGCGGAAAACAACATATTAAATAAAAATTGCATGATGCAAAAAATAAAGCGCAGTGATGCGCTTCCCATGGAGTGAAAGAAATGCAAATGAATGCCACTCAATCACAAGACCGCGAACGGTTCGTAAAATTAGGGCAACATGATATTCATTATCACCACAAAGATGACACGCTCTATATCAGCCCAAAAGAGCAATTAAAACCGTATCCACAAAAACTGACAGATCGGTTAATTCATTTTGCACAAACCAAACCAGACCATATTTTTGCAGCGAAACGCAATGCTCAAGGCGAATGGGTCAAACTGAGTTATGCAGAAGTTTTACAACGTGCATGGCACATTGCTCAGGCATTACATGACCGTAATTTAAGCCAAGAACGACCACTCGTTATTTTAAGTGGTAATGATCTCGAACATTTAACGCTGTCTATGGCTGCTATGCTGGCGGGTGTACCTTTCTCTGCTATTTCCCCTGCCTACTCTCTTATTTCTCAAGACTTCGGCAAACTCAAACATGTGTTTGAAGTGCTCACACCTGGTATGGTCTATGCCAGCGATGGACAAGCTTTTGCCAAAGCGATTCAGGCATGTATTACACCTGACATTGAAGTGGTGACCAATAAAGGGATTGTGGGCGATCAGATCTGCACATCTTTTCAATCGCTTTTAGATACGCCGGTTTCAAATGTTCAAGAGTTTTACCAAACCCTTGATGAAAACCAGATTGCCAAATTCCTATTTACGTCAGGTTCAACCAAATTACCTAAAGCTGTACCGACCACGCATTTAATGCTGTGTGTTAATCAGCAAATGTTATTACAAACTTTCCCTGAGTTTGAAGAAACGCCGCCTGTCCTACTCGACTGGCTGTCTTGGCACCACACATTTGGCGGCAGTCATAATGTCGGCATTGCACTCTATAACGGCGGTACCATTTACATTGATGACGGTAAACCCGTTGCAGGAAAATTTGACGAAACCATTCGCAATCTGAAAGAAATTTCTCCAACCGTTTATTTAAATGTGCCAAAAGGCTGGGAAGAACTTACCGAAGCTTTAGAAAAAGATGAAGAATTAAGAGACCGCTTTTTTGCCAAAGTTAAAATTTTATTCTTTGCAGGTGCAGCGCTTTCAGAAGCGGGCTGGAACAGACTCGATAAAATTGCTCAGCAACATTGCGGAGAAAAAATTCGCATTATGAGCGGCTTGGGCATGACTGAAACTGCTCCCTCTTGTGCTTTTACAACTGGTCCACGCGTAATGGCTGGCTTTATTGGCTACCCTGCTCCCGGCTGCGAAATCAAGCTAGTGCCATGTGGTGACAAACTTGAGTTTTGTGTTCGTGGCAAACATGTCATGAAAGGTTATTGGCGTTTAAAGGCAGACCAACAAAGCACTGTATTTGACGATGAAGGCTTTTTCCATACAGGCGATGCCGTTCGTTTGGTCGATGTCAATGATCCAACCAAAGGCCTGATGTACGACGGACGAATTGCCGAAGACTTTAAACTCAATACAGGCACTTTTGTGAATGTGGGCACACTACGCAACAAAGTGCTCATTCAAGGTAACTTACTGATTCAAGATGTCTGCATTACAGGTTCAAACCTGAATGCGGTTGGTTTTTTGATTTTTCCAAAATTAGAAGCGTGTGCTCAATATGCTGGCCTTAAGCTTGGTGAACATTCTGCAATAGAGATATTGCAACACCCTAAAGTCCAGCAATGGTTCCGCCAATTTTTAACGACCTTTAATAAAGATGCGACTGGCAGTTCAAATACAGTCTCAATGCTTTATTTAATGACCGAGCCGCCTCAACTCGATGCAGGCGAAGTGACCGATAAAGGCAACCTCAATCAAAGCAGTATTACGAAACGTCGAGCCGCTTTAATTGATGAACTTTATCAAAAGCAGACTGATAACCCGCTGATTATACGGGTGCCTACCTTAAAGCAATAAGCAATTGAAATAGAAAAAGAAGCTCAAACTTTAGTTTGGGCCTTAGACTCACTTTTGCCTAAAAAAAGGTTCAACATGCCACACGATACAGAATTTGAACTATTTCGAGATAGCTATCGCAGGTTCTTAAAAGAACAGGTTGCCCCGTATTATGAACAGTGGGAACACGATGGCCTTATCCCACGTGATCTATGGCTTCGTCTTGGGGAGAATGGTTTTTTGTGCGTCGATGTACCCGAAGAATATGGTGGCTACGGTGCTCCTGTGCACTACTCACTCATGTTGGTTCATGAAACTGCTCAAGCTGGTTTTGCATCTTTAGCGGTTGCCATTGGCGGGCAAAATGAGTTGGTCTCTCCTTACCTGCAAAATATTGGAACTGAAGAGCAAAAACGTTATTGGTTACCGAAAATGGTGACAGGTGAAGTCGTCACTGCAATTGCCATGACCGAAGCGAATGCTGGTTCAGACTTACAGGCCATACGCACTCAAGCGATTTTAGAAAATGATCATTACCGTATTAATGGTTCAAAAACTTTTATTTCAAATGGTTTGCATGCCGATCTGATCATTCTGGTTGCGAAAACTGATCCGCAAGCTAAAGCAAAAGGCATTTCGATTTTTCTAGTTGATGCTGCTTTAGATGGCGTTAAAAAAGGCCGTTCCTTACAAAAAATCGGACTCCATGCCCAAGATACAGCCGAACTATTTTTTGATGATGTTTGTGTGCCTGCAACTCAGCGTTTGGGTGAAGAAGGACAAGGCTTTGCTTATTTAATGCAAGAGTTACCGCGTGAGCGTTTGAGCATTTCTATGATGGCTTTGGGGTCGATTTTGGGGGCTATTGAAATCACCAAAGACTATGTACTGGAACGTAAAGCTTTCGGACAACCGTTAAGTCAAATGCAAAACACACGCTTTGTGCTGGCAAACGCGCAAATCAAAGCGAAAGCCGCCCAAGCCTTTGTAGACCAATGTGCGGCTCTATATCAACAACACCTGTTAAGCGTCACTCAAGTTGCCGCACTGAAGTGCTTTATTACCGATGTCCAATGTGAAGTGATTGACCAATTACTCCAGCTTTTTGGTGGCTACGGTTACATGCAGGAATATCCGATTTCACGCTTTTTTGTCGATGCGCGGGTACAAAAAATTTATGGGGGAACCAATGAAATTATGAAAGAAATCGTGGCCCGAGAACTGCTCGGAAAATAATTCGATTTAAAAACCAAACAAGGCAGACACAACAACTATGCCTTGTTTAAAACAAAAAAATGTTATTTCAGGAAGAAATGCTATGTCGAAATTATGGATGTACTCTACCCTTATGCTCTCAAGTTCAGTGTGGGCTGGCAATTTTATTGATAACAGTTCAGTAGAACTCACCACACGAAATTTCTACTTTGACCGAGACTATCAAGTCCCATCAACTTATCCAGCAGCGAGGGACTGGACACAAGGGTTTATTCTCAAAGCCAATTCAGGCTATACCGAAGGAACCGTTGGTTTTGGGTTAGATGTACTGGCAACAGCAGGTTTTAAACTAGATGCAAGCGCCAAATACGCAGGTACAGGCAATTTACCTAGAGACACGCGTACCAATGAACCGGCAGACTCTTATGGAGAAATTGGCATCACAGCAAAAGCTAAAATGAGTCAAACTGAACTACGCATTGGTACCCTAATGCCAATGAACCCTGTTTTAGTGGCTTCACCTGCTCGATTGCTTCCCCAAACCTATCGAGGAATTTCACTCACCAGTAAAGATATTAAAGATTTCGACTTACAAGCTGCCTATATCGATAAGGTAAATCAAAGAGATTCAACCAACTATGAAAAAATTAAAATTTCTGGGGTAAATGGTCGATACAAAAGTGCTGAGACGAGCGGCCTTTATTATTTAGGTGGAAACTATCAGTTTGATCCTACACTCAAGCTTACCGCTTTTTATATGGATGTTGATGATCTTTATAACCAAACCATGGTGGGTGCATTACACCAATACAAAATTAATGACACCACCAACCTGAGTTCACAATTACGTTACTACCGCAGCCGAGACGACGGACAAGCAAAAGCTGGCTTAGTCGATAATGACCTTTATCATGCACATTTCGAACTCAAACATCAAAACCATAAATTTATTTTTGGAACCTTCCAACATTACGGCGATACGGCTTTTCCATATTTGACTGGAGGTGAAACTGGACTACTTATTGATACATGGCCGGGCGAGTTTTTAAACGCAAAAGAAAAAGCCTATAGCTTCCGTTATGAATATGACTTTAAAGATTATGTACCAGGTTTACGTTTTATGACCCGTTACACCACAGGTCACAATATTTATGCACCTAACTTAGGTGGAACTAATTTGAAAGAGCGAGAAACAGACTTCGATTTAGGCTACACCGTTCAGAGTGGCTGGTTAAAAAATCTAGGGTTACGCGCGCGCTATGCCATTTATGACAATAACATGCTCTCTACAGCAAATATCAAACCTGTAAACGAAACGCGTATCAACATCGACTACACATGGAAATTTAAATAATTCAAAACAAGAGGTTCTGTCACATATAGAACCTCTTTTTAATTTCGAGAAATTCATCATGAAGAAAGTTGTAACGCTACTCTGCGGAATGAGTCTGATTGCCCTGTCTCATGCCGAAACTCAATATAGCCCGCCACCTATTCAGCTTGAGCCTTTAGCAAAATTTAGTGTGGATTTGAATGCACCTGTTTGGGAATTAGGCACCACTAGTGATGCTGGTAAACGCCGAATTATTCCCATTACAGGTGGGACATTCGAAGGCAAAACACTTAAAGGCCGTATTTTAAATAATGGTGCAGATTGGCAAATCGTTGACAGTAAAGGACTAGCGATTATTGATACACGATATTTGCTAGAAACTGATGACGGTGCACTTATTTATCTTCAAACCAAAGGTTACCGACATGGCTCAACCGAAACGCTAAAACAGCTTGCCCAAGGCAAAGATGTTGACCCGAAAAATTACTATTTCAAAATTACCATGCAGTTTGAAACCAGCTCACCTAAATACTCATGGCTGAACCAGACCGTTGCGGTAGGTAGTGCAATGCGCTTGGGCAAAGCGGTTATTTATGATGCCTACACCTTGAAATAATAATTTTTATAACACTTACAAAAAGGATGGACCCTTAACTATGGATCAAAAAACTTTAGAACACTTACCGCCCATTCATCACCATTTGGGTGGACACAATATCCATTGGAATGACCAAAACACTGAACTCACCATCCACTACACAGCACTAGAAAGCTTTACCAATCCACGCAGCACCGTTGAAGGCGGCATGATCTGCGCCATGCTCGACGATGTGATGGGACTTTTTGCATTTCTCGCCAATGACCATAAACCCGCCACCACCATCAACTTAACCATGGATTTTTTAAGGCCCTGTGCTGTGGGCGAAGTCATTACAAAATGCCGATTCATTAAACAAGGCAAAACTGTACTGAATCTCGAAAGTGAAGCTTGGCAAAACAATAAAATGATTGCACGAAGCACAGCTAATTTTTTGGTTTTAGATTAATTACAAACATTCATTCAATAAGGATATGAATAAATGAATTACACCAACAACAAACGAATTTTGCCCCGCTCCGCTTTAGTGCTTGCCATGCTTGGTGCTTTGGCAGGCTGTGGAAGTGATAATGCTGACACAACGGCTCCCTCAACGACCAAACCACCACAGTTATCTCCTGCTGTTGGCGTAAAAATGACAGGAAGCTGTACGGACTTACTCGGATTTCAATACAACAATACGGTCATTAGCTCCTCCACTCTTCAAGAGGCAGGCACATTGACTGTCGCCAATAAACCGATTGGCGCTCATTGTTTGGTTAAAGGTTATATGGATCAACGTATAAGCCCTGTCGATGGACAAACCTATCAAATTGGTTTTGAAATGCGCTTACCTGTTGACTGGAATGGTCGTTTTCTCTATCAAGGTAATGGCGGAACCGATGGTAATTTAGTCCCTGCAACAGGTCAGGTTGGTAGCGGTGGACCACTCACCAATGCTCTACATGATGGTTTTGCTGTTATTTCTTCCGATGCTGGACATAATGCTTCACAAAATCCAATGTTTGGTTTAGACCCTCAAGCCAGAATCAACTACGGCTACGGTGCAATTACCAAACTCACGCCTATGGCAAAAAATCTAATTAAAACAGCATATGGTAAATTACCAGATCGCTCCTATGCAGGCGGCACATCGAACGGCGGGCGTCATGCCATGATTGCAGCAACCCGTTTGGGTGACCAATATGATGGAATTTTAGCAAGCACCCCAGGTTTCCATTTACCTCGTGCAGCCGCAGCTCAACTCTACACAGCTCAGCAGCTCCGTCGTGTCGCAACAGATGAAAATGATTTAAGTACCGCTCTTACCCTTTCAGAGCGCAAAGTATTAGCAAAAGCAATTTTAGATCGATGCGATGCCTTAGATGGTGTTGCAGATGGCTTGGTGCAAGATGTCGAAGCTTGCCGTACAGCTTTTGATATTCACAAAGATGTACCCGTTTGCTCAAGCACAAGAGATGGTACTTGTTTAAGCACCGAACAAATTGATGTATTAGCCAACATTTACCGCGGCCCTGTAAATTCGGCTGGACAAGCGCTCTATGCAACCCAGCCTTTCGACCCCGGTTTAGTCGGTAGTAACTGGGCAAGCTGGAAATTTGAATCTTCGGTGGGAACAGCACGTGACCCCGTTGCAGTCGGCATTCTTTTTCAGGTTCCACCAGACCCAACTGTGACTCAAAACTCTAGACAATTTGCCTTTAATTTTAACTTCGATACCGACTATCCAAAACTATCGGCAACTAATGAGGTGTACACCGAAAGTTCGATGTCATTTATGATGCCACCCGATGAACTCAATCTGGATAAACTCCGCAATCATGGTGGAAAAATGATTGTGCTACAAGGCACAGCTGACGGCGTCTTCTCTGTAGATGACACCCAAAATTGGTACAATCAGCTGCTACAACACTATAAAAATGATGCAAAAGGTACAGCGCCTGAATTTGCGCGTTTCTTTAGAGTTCCGGGTATGAACCATACCCGTGATGGCATTGCGACCGACCAATTTGACGCATTGACTGCTTTAGTTAATTGGGTGGAATACGGGCAAGCACCTGACAAAATCATTGCGACCGCACGCGGCGCAGGTAACCCAAGTGGTCAAGTGAATACTGAGCTTCCTCAAGACTGGGCACCAGACCGTACCCGCCCACTTTGCCCTTATCCACTGATTGCCCGTTACAATGGTCAAGGTGATAGTGAGAAAGCTGAAAACTTTAGCTGTAAATAACACCCTATAAAATAAAAAAGAGAGCTAAACAGGCTCTCTTTTTTATTTTGCTAATTATCACTATTGAATCATTATCAAATGATATTTCATCCAATACCTGCATCACTGCTAAGATAACACCGAAAACCAAAAACTCATTTCGTTATGCAAAATCAGACTGCTTCAAATCTCCCCTCTACACAACTTGGAAAAGCACTGCTTTGTCTTATGACTTCAGCATTATTATTTTCCATTATGGGAGTGTGCATTCGTTTTGCTTCACAAACGGTAGACAATGCGACCGTCGTGTTTTTTAGAAATGCAGTGGGTTTATTTATTTTTATTCCGATGCTTTTTAAACAAGGTCTAGACTTTATTAAAACCGATAAACTCTGGATGCACACTTGGCGAAGTCTAGTCGGTCTTGCTGCAATGTATGGTTTTTTCTATGCCATTGCGAACTTAAAACTATCAAATGCCATGGTTTTTAGTTATTCATCTCCTATCTTTATTCCACTGATTGCATGGCTTTTCTTAAAAGAAAAAATTACCAAATCGATGATTTTTGCCGCCGTTATTGGGCTTGTTGGGGTGTTATTTGTCGCTAAGCCCGACCAAGGTTTATTTAACGCACTATCTTTTATTGGCTTGGGAGCATGCTTTTTATCAGCAATGGCTTTTGTCACCGTAAGAGCTTTAACCAGTACAGAGCCACCTGAACGTATCGTTTTTTACTTCTGTGTTTTTGGTAGTTTAATTTCCTCTATTCCAATGTTTTGGCATTGGCGTATTTTCACTTGGCATGAACTGGCCCTACTCATTGCCGCAGGACTTTTAGCAAACATTAGCCAACTATTTATGTCTTATGCTTATAGTCTAGCGCCAGCAGGACAAATTGGCCCCATGAATTACATTGCTATTATTTTTGCAGGAGTTTGGGGATTTGTTTTTTGGCATGAATTACCGGATCTGTTTAGCATTATCGGTATATTTATTATTTTATTTGCGATTTTGCTCTGCAATCCATTTTTGCAGAAAAAGTTACTTTCTCGATTTAAGATACAGATATAACTCATTCTAATATTAGTTTTTATAACAATTGAAAGCTAATCAATTGTTATAAAAATCTCACCATATTCAATTTCTTCAAAAACTCTAGCTCTGCCGTGTGCATTTAACCCCTCATATTTAATTTTTGCATTCCAAGAATCAACGATTTTTTGCGCGATTAATAAAGCCTGCTCCGCTGTCATCTCGTCATTTAGGCTCGTCAATTCTATGAGATTCATCCAAAACTGAGCTTTGTTTGTCTCTTCTACCTTTTGCAAATTATCAAATTTGTCTTGATCAAACTCACTCGCTAAAAAAATATGATTTTCAATTATAAGGAAATCAGGAAAAATCAAGTTTAGAATCTTAAAAAGTAAATCTACGGGTAGTTCTTTAATTTTAAAAATTGAGTAAATATATTCAATATCACCAAAGAAGTTTGACTTATTTATATTTTTAAAACTTTCAAAACTTAAATCATCATCTTTTTTATCCATACAATTCAACCCATCACTATTTATAAAACTAATTTCTCACGATACTCATTTGGTGAAATGCCTGTCCAATGGCGATAGGCTTTTCTAAAATTAGAAGTATCTGAAAAGCCAATTCTTTCAGCAATTTCATCTACGGTTAAAGTCGTCTCTCGCAAATATTCATCAGCAAGACGGCGCCGAGTCTCATCTAATAACTCTTGATAAGTTAAATCAAAACCTGCCAAACGCCGATGTAAGGTACGCTTTGACATATGTAAGCGTTCAGCCATTTCTTGAGCTGATGGAAAAAGACCTGTTCCATCCAATAATATTAAACGGATCGTTTTCACCAACTCAGGCTCCTCAAGTTCAGCAGCACCTAGCATCCGCTCACAAAACGATTTACACATATCAGCGGTAATCGGGTTGGCATTTGGGCAAGGTACATCGAGCCACTTCAAATCAAAGTGCCATTGCATTACCCCAGCATTAAACTGAACGGGACAATGAAAAACTTTTTCATATTCTTCTGCATAGGCAGGTGCTGGATAAGGCAATAAAAGCTTCTTCGCTTGAAATGGTCCTTCAAGCACACGTTCAATTAAGGTTTGCATTGAACTAAACCAAAACTCGCACACCAAAGGCAAAAGCTTACCCAGTGCAATAATGTCCTGCCCTTCAAAAATCGCAACGTCATCTCGAATATAAAAAGACTTCTTTAAAATAGGCCCTGCAAGTTTAATATGCCGAATACCAAGCTCTACCGCTTGTCTAAAATTGCGCGAAGAATATAGTGCGTAGCCATACACCCCAAAATCTGACAATCGCTGCTTTTGTCCTGCACGCAGACCAATTAAGGGATCATGAGATAGTTTTTGAATATTTTGAAATAACTGAATTTTTTGGACTTGAGAAATATATAAAGAGGATTGATTCATCGTATCTGGCGAAATATCTGTACCAGATAGGACATCTAATATTGAATGGCCCTGCGAACCCATTTCATCAAATAAACTGGTCAAACCTAGCAAATATGTATTAGCACCTAAGGATGTATTATCATAATTTCCTTCAATAACACTATTTGCATTTTTATAAATATTTTTAGGCATTTAATTCACACCATCCCTAGAGTGACGTGCATAATGGCACTAAACTACCTCTTGTTGTCTCAATTTAACATCGACCATACAACGCTTCAAGCATAAAGTATGATAAGCAAAAGTATGGAAGGAACAATAATGGAAAGCTCCACTTTAAAAGAATATAGCGGCTCTGCCACTGAACATATGGAACTTATTTTTTCCAAACAACGTGCCAATTTTGAGGCAGATCCCTACCCAAGTCTTGAAGCACGCCGCACAAAACTGCATCAACTCAAAAAACAAATTATTCGCTATCAAGATGCTTTAGCTGCTGCGATTAATGCTGATTTTAGTTCAAGATCACTTGATGAATCCAAATTACTCGATTTGCTTGGCTCTGTGTTAGAAGCAGATCATGCGATTCATCATTTGCGCCGCTGGATGCGTCCAAGTAAACGCCGTACCGAGCTTTTATTTTTATCAAATCGTTTAAGTGTGCAATACCAACCTAAAGGTGTGGTGGGTGTCATTGTGCCTTGGAACTTCCCGGTTTATTTAGCACTTGGCCCACTGATTGCTGCTTTGGCTGCGGGCAATCGAGTCATGATTAAACTCCCTGAAATTACCCCCAATACCAACGCAATGCTTCGACGCATGCTTGCCGAAGTTTTCAATGAAGATGAAGTGGCGGTTTTTGGTGAAGAAATTACAGATCCTGCTAGATTTACCACTTTGCCATTTAACCATATTGTATTTACTGGCTCTCCTGCCATTGGCAAAGTCGTCATGCGAGCAGCTGCTGAAAATTTGACTCCAGTTACTCTCGAATTAGGCGGAAAATCACCAGCAATTGTAAGCCGCAATTACCCGCTTGCTGACGCTGCAAAACGCATTACACATGGTAAAGCAACAAATAGTGGTCAAATCTGTGTAGCACCTGACTATGCCTTGGTTCCGAAAGAAAGTATTGATGAATTTGTTGAAGCTGCAAAATCCAGCTTTATAAAAATGTTTGGTCAAAACATCGCAACCAATCAAAATTACACATCGATTGTGAATGACCGTCATTTAAAACGTATTCAAGATATTTTGACCGATGCACAAGCAAAAGGTGCGCGTGTTATTCCTTGTGACACGTATAGCTTTGACCAACAAGGTCGCAGAATGCCTGTGCACATTGTGCTGAATTGCACGCCAGACATGCGCATTATGAAAGAAGAACTCTTTGGCCCTATTTTACCTGTGGTGGCTTATGATTCTTTAGATGATGCAATTACCTATGTAAAATCGGATGAACGACCTTTAGCCCTTTATTGCTTTACGCATAGTTCAGTAGAACGTGACCGAATTTTACGTGAAACTCATTCAGGTGGTGTGACCATCAATGATTGGGGCTGGCATGTAGTTAACCATGACGCTCCTTTTGGGGGTATCGGCAACTCAGGCATGGGGTCATATCATGGTGAAGAAGGTTTCCGCGAACTTTCACATGCAAAAACTGTATTTATTCGCCATCGGTTCTTCCCGACGCAGCTTTTCCACCCTCCGTATGGGACATTCCTACAAAAATTAGCGATTCGCTTTTTTTTGAAAAAAGGCGACCCAAATATTAAATAAGAATTATGAAAAAAGCCTCGTAATGAGGCTTTTTTATGGTGTTTAAAATAATAAAATTTCTAATAAAATCACTAAAATTTATTTAAATATAATCAACCTTTTGTGCTTTTAAAATATCAAGCTGCAACATCTTTTTCTTTTTATATTTATAGGCAATAAATAAGCCAACAAACCATACTGGTGAAAACTCTAAAGCAATTAGTGTGTCATGATCTAAAGCTAAAATAACGATCGTAAAAACTAAAAATAGCATCGTCAGCCATGCCATAAATAAACCACCCGGCATTTTATATTTTGACTGAATATGTAATTCAGGGCTTTTCTTACGATAATAAATATATGAAAGTACAATCAGCATAAATGTAAAAATACATAAAATTGAAGTGAGTGCTGAGATAATCGTAAACGCCGTCATAACATTTGGAACAATGAATAGAATTGATGTCCCAAGCGTTACACAAGCCATTGAAAACACAAGCCCTCTAATTGGAACTTTTCTTTTAGACAGCTTACTAAAGCTTTTCGGTGCATCATTGTCTAAAGCTAAACCATATAGCATACGGCTGGTTGCAAAGATTCCACTATTTGCCGAAGAAAGAGCTGAGGTTGCGACAACGAAGTTAATTAAACCTGCCGCAATTGGTAAGCCAACTAAGGTAAACATTTCCACAAATGGGCTTTTTTCTGGTGAAATTTTTGCCCAAGAGGTAACTGCAATAATACAAACCAATGCGCCTACGTAGAACAATAAAATACGTAAAGGAATAGAGTTAATGGCTTTTGGAAGTGAAGTATGCGGGTCTTTTGTTTCTGCGGCAGTTGTACCAACAAGCTCAATACCCACAAATGCAAATATGGCAATTTGGAAGCCTGCTAAGAAACCTGTTACACCATAAGGAAACATAGATTGTGTTTCAAACAAATGGCTCATCGAAGCTTTGACGCCATTTGGAGAAGTAAAGCCCGTACTAATTAAATAAATACCAGCCAAAATAAACAGGATAATTGCAGTAATTTTGATGAGTGAGAACCAAAACTCAAGCTCACCAAACAACCGAACTGCCACAAAGTTGAGTATGGTTAAAACTGCCAATGAAGTAAATGCTGGAATCCAGACAGGTAAATCGGGATACCAAAACTGCATGTACCCTCCAATCACAATCACGTCGGCAATCGCTGTAATAATCCAGTTACACCAATAAGACCAACCCAGAAAAAAACCTGCCCATGGACCTAAATAAGCGGTTGCGAAATCGGCAAATGTTTTAAAGTTCGTGTTGGCAAGCAACAATTCACCCATTGCTCGCATCACGAAGAAAAAGAAGAAACCAATAATTAAATAGGTTAAAACAATTGAAGTACCCGAAACACTTAATGTTTTCCCGGAACCCATAAATAATCCAGTACCAATTGCACCACCAATTGCGATCATCTGAATATGACGATTGGTTAATGAGCGCTGCAATTTCTCTTCTTCTTGTTCAGTCATATGTTGACTACCAAGAAGATCTCCTTCCAGAAACTGCTTTCCGTTATTCTTACTCATGTAATATTTACTCCAATTTATAGCAACCGTCGTAAATGCTTTAATAATAAATAAATTATATGATTATTAATTTAGTCCATTAAATCATGTTAAAAATATTATTAAACCACTTAAAACCTTATAAATTCCTTTTTAAAAGCTATTACCTATAACAATAAAAATTAATCATCAATCCTTTCCTTCATTATTATATTAGCCCGCTTTTCTCAACATAATTTCAATAAATATTTAAAATATATAGATTAATTAAATATTTTATTTACTGACTCTTTATATAGAAAAACAGGCTAATTAATCCCAGCTCAGTGAGCAAGATTGTATTTATCCATATACCCATCTTGCGCTAGCGATAATATAGTATTCCTTCTTAAATTTGGTGAAATGTATAGTAATTTCCGCTTAATTAACAGCCATTCGAAAATGTTCAGTCGCTTTGAGTTTATTGACCACTTCTGGGCTCGAAACCTGTTTAACATGAACGCTTAGCACCCGAACTAAAGAGCCATTTTGAACATTCAACTGTTTAGCCTGCTCTAAACTAAGCTGCATTCGATTTTGATAAGATGTGCTGTACACCACAATTGCCCGATAATTTTCATAATCATCATTGGCAACAATATAAGGTTCATCACCTAGACTTAAATCAGTAGACTCTACAACTTGTACAGTTAAAATCTGACTTTCTTTAATGGCACGTAAATTTTCAATATCGGCCTGTAGGGTTGCTCCGCCATCAAAAATATCGACATAGCCTTTATAGCGAAGCCCTTCTTCTAGCAAAAGATTGTAAGCAGGTCGCGTATTTGGATGAACCATACCAATTGCGGCTTTAGCATCGTCTGGCAACATATCGACATAAAGCGGATGTCTCGGCATCAGCTCGGCAATAAAGGCCTTTTGCCCTATTCCGCTTAAATAGTCCGCTTTGGTAAATTCAATATTAAAAAATTTATGACCTACCGCATTCCAAAATGGAGACTGCCCATTTACATCGGAATAGCCACGCATTTCAGCCACAATCGTTTCTTCAAAGTATTGGCGAAATGCGGACAAAAACAAGAAGCGTACTTTAGATAAAAACTTGCCATTTTTATTTAAACGATAGTCTGGGTCTAAAAATAACGTACAAAGCTCACTACAGTTGGTATGGTCATTACTCAAGTACAAAGTCGGTAAAGCGTTATAAACACTTAAAGGTTCAGACGCGTGAACTTGAGTACCCACATGGAAGTTATACCAAGGTTCTTTTAGACCGAGCGCCACTTCAATACCGCAAACACCTACGACTTTGTTGAGTTCAGTATCTTCCAAAACAAATAAGTAAACCTGATCTGCTTTTGGTAATTCGCCTGCTACTGTTTTACATGCTCGTTCAATACGTGCAGCCAACTTTTCCATATTTGGCTGCAAAGATGTCAAACCAAAACCCGCTTTTTGAGCCAAAAGGTAAAGATCATTAACATCCTTAGGTTCAATGTAGCGAATAATCATCATGCGGCTTGTTCATCCTTTTGAATTTCTACAAAGCGAGCAAGTGCAAGTTCGAAGCGTTTTAAACCTTCATCAATATCAGCAAACGGAATAATTAAAGACGGCGTAAAACGTACAACATTTGGTCCAGCAATCAGACTCAGTAAACCTTCCTCACCCGCAAGGTTATTAATATCTTTTGCTTTACCAGCGAACTTGTCTTTTAAGGCACAACCAAGGAGTAAGCCTTCTCCCCGAATTGTTTTAAAGACTTCATATTTTTCATTTAATTTATTTAAAGCGTTTTTATAGTAATCATGACGCTCTTTTACGCCTTCAAGCACTTCTGGCGTATTAATAAACTCAAATACAGCACCAGCAACCGCACTTGCTAATGGGTTACCACCGTAAGTTGTACCGTGTGTACCCACTGAAAAATGCGGAGCAACTTTATCAGTTGTTAACATTGCACCGACTGGGAAACCACCACCTAATGCTTTTGCAGTGGTAAGAATATCCGGAGTAACACCTGAGTTCATGTAGGCATAAAGTGAACCTGTACGGCCTACACCAGTTTGTACTTCATCAAAAATAAGTAAGGCACCAAACTCATCACACAGTGCACGTAAACCTTTTAAAAATTCGATGTCAGCAGGAATAACACCGCCTTCACCTTGGATCGGTTCAACAATGACTGCACATGTTTGCTCATTAATCACCGCTTTTGCAGCTTCTAAATCATTGTAAGCAACATGGCTAATGCCGTTTGGAAGTGGTGCAAAGTCTTGTGAATATTTTGGCTGACCACCTGCTGAAACGGTAAATAAAGTACGGCCGTGGAAAGCATTATTAAATGCCACAATGCCACTTTTGCCTGCAACACTGCTGTCGAGTCCAACTTTACGAGCAAGCTTTAATGCTGCTTCATTGGCTTCTGCACCTGAGTTACAGAAGAATACTTTGTCTGCAAATGTATTTTCGGTGAGTTGTTTCGCAAGGCGTAGAACGGGTTCATTGGTATAACCATTGCCGACATGCCAAAGTTTTGTTGCTTGTTCTGTTAAAGCATTTACTGCCACTGGATGCGCATGACCTAATGCGTTTACTGCAATCCCGCCTGCAAAATCGATATATTCTTTATTTTCTTGATCCCAAATACGTGAACCTTCACCACGTACCGGAATGAAATTTGCCGGTGCAAAAACTGGAACCATCCACTCGTTAAAGTCGCTACGAGAAACTGCAAAATTATTCATCTTATCTAGTCCATTAAATTGAATTATTCGGGTGAGCTAATGCCCCTATTATTCAAAATCAAATTGATTCACAAAATTTGTAATTCAGCAAAAAATGAATTATTTTTTACCAATTTGATAATTGACAATGACATTATGGACAATATTGATCAAATTATTTTAGGTTTACTCAAAGACAATGCACGGATGTCTGTAACCGAGTTAGCCGAAAAAGTTCACGTCTCAAGAGCAACCATTAAAAAGAGAATGGAGTATCTTGAGTCTTCGGGCATCATTACCGGATATACGGTTCGTTTTAAACCGAATGCGGAACGGAATGTCATCCGTGCATGGATGAGCATTATGGTCGAAGGCACCAAAGCACAGTCTGTGATTAAAGAACTACGCCTAGAAAGTGCGGTGGAATGTCTGCATAAAACTAATGGGAAATGGGACATTTTAGTCGAGCTACGCTCTGACACTTTAGAAAACTTTGACAAAGTTTTAGAGAGAATTAGGAATATTTCAGGTATTTATAACAGTGAAACCAGCATCTTGCTTGCCAGTCATAAAACCTGATCATTCACTTTAATTTCAAAGAATAAGAATTGACGAGCTAAGCATAAGGTTTGGCTCCCCCCCATTCATACAAAGAAATTTCCTTAAGTACCCACTATTAAAATTAAAAACCATCACAACCATAGTCCACTCTAAAAAACCTCAATAAATTTTTAATTTTTTTTAAATAATCAAATCAAAAACTTAAAATCTAATTTGATTTAAATTTTCACTTTTTTCACTCATTCCCCTCGTCATGGCATTTGACAGAAAATTTAAAACATAATACATATAGTATTATATGTTATATGTTAAAAACCTAAGGACAAGGTATAAGAAAATGGCTAAAACTCAACTAAAACACTTTATTAACGGCGAATATGTTGCTAGCAAAGGAAATGATTACTTCGACTTGGTGAGCCCAGTGACTGGTGAAGTTTATGCACAATCACCTAATGCAACCGAAGCAGAAGTTGATGCAGCGTATGCCGCTGCCAAAGAAGCATTTAAAATTTGGGGACGCAGTACACCATCAATGCGTCAAAAAGCATTACTTAAGCTAGCAGATGCTATCGAAGCAAATGCTGACCGTTTAATTGAAGCGCAAAGCCGCAATACAGGTCAGTTAAAACACTTAATAGCATCTGAAGAAGTGGGTGTATCGGCAGATCAAGTTCGTTTCTTCGCAGGTGCTGCCCGTTTACTTGATGGCTCAGCAACTGGCGAATATTTAGAAGGTTTAACCTCTTCTATTCGCCGCGAACCCATCGGTGTAGTTGGTCAAGTTACACCTTGGAACTATCCACTTATGATGGCAATCTGGAAAATTGCTCCTGCTTTAGCTGCTGGTAACACAGTGGTACTCAAACCAAGTGATACAACACCTGAAAGTACCCTTTTACTTGCTGAAATTGCTGCACCATTTTTCCCTAAAGGTGCATTTAATGTGGTGTTAGGCCAAGCACAGGTAGGCTCAAAAGTTGTATCACATAAAACACCTGCTCTCGTTTCTATTACTGGTTCAGTGCGTGCCGGATTACAAGTTGCCGCTTCTGCCGCAGCAAATTTAGCGAAAGCTCACCTTGAGCTTGGTGGTAAAGCGCCTGTACTGGTTTTTGAAGATGCGGATCTTGATAAAGCAGTTGAAATGATTGCTTTAACAGGCTATTTCAACGCAGGCCAAGACTGTACTGCGGCAACGCGTGTGATTGTGGCTGAAGCAGTTCATGATAAGTTTTTAGCTAAACTCGTTGAGGCTGCAAAAAATACCCGTTTTGGTGATCCAGATGATCAAGACGCACTTTATGGCCCACTTAACAATGCTAACCAATTGAAAAATGTTAAAGCCTTTATTGACAACTTACCTGCTCATGCCAAAGTTGAAACAGGTGGAAAACAAGCAGACCGCCCAGGCTTCTATTTTGAACCGACTGTTATTAGTGGTTTAAAACAACATGATGAAGCCATTCAAAAAGAAATTTTTGGACCAGTCATTACCGTTCAAAAATTTACCGATGAAAATGATGCGATTGAAAAAGCCAACGATGTTGAATATGGCTTAGCTTCAAGTGTTTGGACCAAAGATCATGCCTGTGCGACTCGTCTGTCACGTGAACTCGATTTCGGTACAGTTTGGATTAATACCCATATTCCTTTAACTGCAGAAATGCCACACGGCGGCTTCAAAAAGTCAGGATATGGTAAAGATTTATCTGGCTACGGTTTTGAAGAGTATACCCGTGTTAAACATGTGATGAGTTCAAACGAATAATAACAATGCGTTTTGAAAGGAGATCAAAATGAATAAGCAAGAAATGAAAGACTTGGTGACTAAAGCCCATCACGAGCTATTTAATTTGCATGACACCACTGCTCTAGACCGTTATTTTTCTGAAGACTTTATAGAGCACTCACCACTCGTTGCAAATGGTATTTCGGGTCTTCGCCAATTGGTAGAGGACTGCCCAGACATGCAACACGAAGCTGTACGCGTGCTCGCAGATGGTGACTTGGTTGCAATTCATGGCCGCTTTCAAGGCTTAGATGAAAACCCTTTGGTTGGCTTTGATATTTACCGAGTAAAAGACGGCAAAATTGTAGAGCATTGGGATGGTCTTGTAGCAGAAGCAGCGCCGAATGTAAGCGGTAGAACGCAATTAGATGGTCCAACCGAAATCGTCACTCACCATGACCCAGAGAAAAACCGTGAGATTGTGACGTCTTTCTTTAAGGAGTCATTAATTGATGGAAATTACGATGCCTTCAAAGAATACACCCACGGCGATCAGTTCATTCAACATAGTCCAGATATTGGAGATGGCGTTAAAGCCGTCATTGATTTTTTGAACAATATCCGTAATGAAGGACAAGGTTTGGTATACTCAAAAACGCATCGCTCCATTGCTGATGGTCAATTTGTATTGACTCATTCCGAAGGTAGTATTGCCGGAAATCGACATGCCTATTTTGAATTATGGCGTTTAGATAATGGCAAAATTGTTGAACTTTGGGATGCAATACCAGCCGTGCCTGAAGATGAACAGGCTGTCCATGGTTATGGCGTGTTTTAATAATTATTTATCCGCTTCATTAAGCTAAGTCTTTTGACTTAGCTTTTAGAGAATTCGCCATGTCAGCATATACGATAATTTTTGCACCTATTGCTCAAGCAACTCGTTCTGAACAAGTTGTAGAACGCTTGGAAAATGCAATTATCTCTGGTTTGCTCAAAAGCAATGAACAACTTCCTAATGAGGCAGATTTAGCACGCTTAATGGGCGTTTCACCCATTACTGTACGCGAAGCTTTAAATACTTTACGTGTAAAAGGTTTAATTGATACACGTCGCGGCAGAAATGGAGGAAGTTTTGTTTGTGAACTACCTTCAGACTTACTTTTAAACCAACATCCATTGCGCCAAGCTTCAAATGAGTATCTTGCCGATTTAGGCGAGTTTCACAGTGCGATTTTAAGTCATAGTGCATATTTGGCCGCTCAAAGAACCACAGAATATGAACTAGGCAAAATCAAAGAACTCATTGAGCAATTTGAACAAGCCGTTGAAGCAGATACACGTGCACAACTTGATTTACGTTGCTTGCTTACACTCACCTCATTTGCACAATCTGCAAGACTGGCAAATCAGGAACTCACTATTCAAGCTGAATGGGCTCCCCTTATTGCCGTGCTTTATCAAGACAACGATTTTCACCGTGAAGTTGTAAAACAATATCACCATCTTTTGTCATCTTTTGTTGAAAACAATGAAAATGAAGCTGTGATTCAAGCCAGAAAAATAGTTTCAATGCTCACTGACCAAATGCTTCGGTATAAGTTATCAAGTGAATAAAAATAATAAATGAGATGGCTTATCAATAATCAAGTTAGGAATATGGAATTTTAGGAGTTATCGGAATGACCCAGCACTTAGATTTAGATATAGAAGAGCTTCAAAGTTTATTAAAAAGTGTTGTTGAGGAAACAACAACGATTACGGAAACACTGGCGGCTAAAGCAAGCAAAATTCTATCAAAGCATGCATCTGAAAAAAATGCAGATATTAAGCTTTCAACTTCAGAACGCTCTGCTTTGCAGAAGGAAATTAAAAATGCGCTAAATCAGAGCCATTATAGTCAAGGAACTGGTTTTGCAAGTTATAGTCCAGCAACGCAAGACGAGCAAGACTACTGGACACTTGAATGGTGGTATAAAAAAGAAGACCAGTTACAACAAGCGAAACTTGAAAACTACCAAAATGCGCAGCGCTTTTTAGATTTCCGCTCTTTTGAATGGTTCCACAAACCTGCTCAAGATAAAAGCCCGTGCATACATGGCCCTTACGTTGATTATATTTGTAACGGCGCCTACACCATCACCATTGCCCACCCTGTCATGATTCATGATCAGTTTATTGGTGTCATTGCTACCGATATTTTAGTTTCGGCGCTTGAAAAACTACTTATGCCAAAACTCAAAAATATCAAACAAAAAGCAGTCATTATGAATGATTCATCTCGGGTCATTACTTCAAACGACATTAGCATCCGAACTGGAACCTTATTTAAAGAAAAAGCTGTTCAACAGTTTTTCTCGCGACCCTGTCCATCTTTCCAGTTGGTTGTGATCTAAAAAGAAAAGAATAATAGCTCTTTATTCTAACTTTAGTGTGCCACCAAGGTGAAATAGCACTTTAAGCCTCTAGCTACTGTTCAAACTTTCTTCAATCAGACTTGTTTATTCAGGTCACGGGGAAGTTTTGGCCTAAAAATAGCATCGCCTTTCTGGATGAAAAGCAAAAACAACGAAATTTGAGGTTGAAAAGACATGGAAAATAAAGCGTCTTCCTTAAAAAAACTATCACTATGGCAAGTCACGATTATTGGTATTGCCTATATGACCCCCATGACGGTTTTTGATACTTTCGGTATTGTTTCCGGAATTACCAATGGTCATGTTCCTCTGGCTTATCTACTCGCTTTAGGCGCGATGTTACTGACCGCTTGGAGCTATGCAAGATTTAGTAAAAATTCAGAAAGATCAGGTTCGGCCTATAGTTATACTGCTGAAAGTTTAGGGCCTAAAAGTGGATTTTTCGTTGGCTGGTGCTCTCTACTCGACTATCTGTTATTACCCCTTATTAATGTGTTACTGGCTGCAATTTATCTCACCGCACTCATTCCGAGTATGCCTTATTGGTTTTGGGTATTGGTATCGGCGGGCCTTGTGACTTTAGTCAACTGTTTCCGTATTCGGTTACTTGCCAACTTAAGTCTCGTGTTTGTGTTTGCTCCGATTATCCTCATGGTCATTTTTGTATATTTAGTGGTTCGTGGTATTGGCTCAACTCAAGGTTATGAACACGTGCTGACCTTGGCTCCGCTATGGCATGGCGAACAATCGCTATTACCGCTCGTTGCTGGCGCTTCGGTTTTATGTTTTTCATTTTTAGGTTTTGATGCAGTCACTACACTTTCAAATGAAACCAAACAACCCACCAAAAATATTCCCCGAGCAGTCATGTTAACAACACTTACTGGCGGACTTATTTTCTTCACAGCCGCTTGGTTTATTCAGCTTTATTTTCCAAACAATGTTCGTTTTCACCACCCTTCAGAAGCACTTCCTGAAATTGTGCTTTATGTAGGCGGCGCGTTGTTTCAGTCGATATTTTTATGCGGCCAAATTATGAACACAGTCGCCTCTGGTCTTGCCTCGCATGCCAGTGCTTCGCGTTTACTGTATATAATGGGAACTGACAATATTTTCCCTAAAAAGTATTTTGGGACTATCCATAGCTCTTTAGGTACACCATTTTTCTCGGTTTTATTTGTCGGGCTTATTTCAATGTCGGCTATTTTTTTAGATTTAGCTCAAGTCGTAAGCCTGATCAGTTTTGGTGCGCTCGTTGCTTTTACGGCCGTCAACTTCTCAGTTTTTATGAAATTTTATATTAAAGATAAACAGCGCTTAGGTTTTAAAAATAAATTTCTAAACCTATTTTTACCGCTTCTATCGGTCATTAGCATTATTTGCTTATGGCTCAATCTTGACTCATCGTCACTGATTTTTGGATGCTTCTGGTTATCTTTAGGCATTCTTCTATTTATTTATAAAACGATTAAAAAACAAAGTATTGCCATTAGTAATGCTTATTAATTTTTTAAGGAACTTCTCTATGAAAATTATTTCTAAACCCCAGCTTTTAAAAGATGTGGAATACAAACCAAGTAAATCTCTACAAGTGGGCAAAGAGTGGAGCTGGTTAAATCCAAAACATGCGAAATTTGATACAGCCACGGTTAATGATGCATCGGTAGATAACCCAGCCAACTACTATGAAAGCTCACTGTCTGATTGGCATACTTTTGATAGTTTAAATGCCAACATTGAATGTGATGTTGTGGTGATTGGCGGTGGTTTATTGGGTTCATCGACTGCCCTTCACCTAGCTGAACAAGGTGTAGATACGGTTTTGTTAGAAAAAAACCGCATTGGTAGTGCAGCTTCAGGGCGAAATGGCGGACAACTTACTCCCGGTTTAGCACGCTGGGAAGCTCAAGAAATGGCCGATCGCTTAAGCTATGAAGATGCAAAAAAACTTTGGCATTTTACCTCTACGGAGGCCATGCAACTGATTGATGATATCTCGGAAAAATACCAACTCAACTTTGACCGAAAACATGGCCATATTACTGCCGCCGTTCATGAAGGACATTTGGTCGGTTTAACACAAGGTGCCGATGCACGAAAATACTTAGGCGAAGACCATACCCGTATTGTAGGTAAGCACGAACTCATGGACTATATTAAATCTGACTACTATACAGGCGGTTTAATTGATGAGTTAGGCGGACAGATCCATCCCTTGGCTTTAAATCGTGGCTTAATTTATGGTTTTTGCCAAAACGGCGGTACTGTTTATGAACAAACAGAAGTTATTTCAATAGTAGAAAAAGCAGATGGTGTTTATGTTCAAACAGCAAATGCTGTCGTAAAAGCTAAAAAGTCTGTGGTTTTAGCGGTACACCATGCTTCATTTAAACTTTTATCTGAACAAAACAATACCACTATTCCGTTTTATACCTATGTCGCGACCACTGCTCCATTAGAACTGGATACCAAAGAGCTTCTGCCATTTGGACATCCAGTTTATGACACTCAGTTCCAGATTGATTACTACCGCCCTGTGTTTAACAACCGCTTATTATTTGGAGGCCAAGGTACTGGCACATGCTGGGGGCCAGAGAAAACTTTAAACTATTTAGAGCATCGAATTCATACCGTGTTCCCGCAAATTAAAAATCTAGAGATGGATTTCGTCTGGAGTGGAACCACTGATTTAACTGTAAATGGTGCAGTCGACAGTCGTAAGTTTGGTAACAAGTTCCCGATTTATGCAGTTCACGGATGGAGCGGTCACGGCGTGGCACAGACTGTTCGTATTGGTAAAGCCATCGCAAGTGATTTTGTTGGGCAATCTAATGACTTTGAAATGTTATCTAACATTGACCATCAAAATATTATTTTTGGCCGTACCCTTGCACCAGTTGTTATTCCGCTCGCGAAAAGCATGTATGGCATCGGAGCAATGATAAACCCGGGCAAAATGGTGTCTTTCTAATTTATAGAACCACTAATTTTCCAAAAAGGATTCGTACAGTTGTGTGAATCCTTTTTATTTAGCTGAGTAAAATCCTTTTCAAATTAGGTTATCCCTAGCCAATCCATTACAATAGCGTCGGCTTTTTTAGACAGCGCATAGTATTTTGAGTAACTCAACTTCCCAATTAAAACGTGGACTTAAAAATCGTCACATCCAGTTAATCGCTATGGGTGGTGCTGTGGGCACAGGACTGTTTTTAGGCTCTGCACAAGTCATTCAATCTGCTGGTCCTTCAATCATTTTAGGTTATGCCATTGTCGGTTTAGTTGCATTTTTAATTATGCGACAAATGGGTGAAATGATTGTAGAAGAACCTGTGGTTGGCTCTTTTAGCTACTTTGCACAAAAGTATTGGGGAAGATTTCCCGGTTTTTTATCGGGCTGGAACTATTGGGTAGTGTACATTTTAGTGGCTATGACTGAGCTTACCGCCGTAGCGAAATATGTACATTATTGGTGGCCTCATATACCTGCGTGGGTTTCGGTTTTATTTTTCTTTGTACTGGTCACTTGCTTAAACCTAGGCAACGTTAAATTTTATGGCGAATCTGAATTTTGGTTAGCCATTATTAAAGTTACCGCGGTCATTTCAATGATTGTGTTTGGCTTATATTTATTGCTGACGGCAGGCAACGACTCTATAGCGAGCTTTTCAAACCTATGGCAGCATGGCGGATTTTTCCCACATGGCTTTTCGGGTTTATTCTATATGCTCGCCTTTTTAATGTTTGCGTTTGGCGGTATTGAACTGATTGGAATGACCGCTGCTGAAGCAGAAAATCCTGAGAAAAGTATTCCACAAGCCATTAACCAAGTTATTTTTCGAATCTTGATTTTTTACGTGGCTTCACTCGCGATTATTATGTCGCTTATTCCTTGGAACCAACTAGACCTTGGTGGTTTAGATAAAAGTCCGTTTGTCATGATTTTTAGCCAGCTTGGCATTGGCTGGGCAGCACATTTACTGAACTTTATTATTTTGACTGCTGCACTGTCAGTTTATAACAGCGGCATGTATGCCAACAGCCGTATGTTGTACGGACTAGCAGTACAAGGCAATGCCCCTAAAGTCTTTGGGCAAGTAAGCAAACAAGGCGTACCAATAGCCGCTGTTGTCTTCTCTTCTATCCTAATTTTTGGGTGTGTTTTACTTAATTATTTTGTACCAGAAGAAGCTTTAAGCCACCTTATGTACATGGCTGTTGCAGCTTTAGTTTTAAACTGGGCCATTATTAGCTTTACCCACTTAAAGTTTAAAAAAGCCATGAAACTTGAAGGAAAAGTTGCTAAGTTCCCTGCTCTATTTTCACCTTTAAGTAACTATGTCGTGCTCGTTTTTATCGGCATGATTTTATACATTATGTGGACTCAAGGCTTTAAAGAATCGGTAATTTTGATTCCAATCTGGATTACTTTAACGCTTGGTTTATATAAAGTTTTAAGATTAGATAAATCACTTTGAACGTCCTAAAAGGCTTATTCAAATAGAATAAGCCTTTCTTGTTTTAGGGAACTATAAATGCTTACCCTTACTGCAAGTCTAATCAAGCCAAATATTTATCTTGTTTCTGATCAATCACACATCACTTAGTCGCTTTTAGGTACAGGTTATCCATTTAAAAATGGTGCTTAAGACATTTTTAAGAGATGATTATTAAAGTACAAGTGTTTACATGATCTATAAATATTTGTGCCAATGTTCAGCTAAAATCGTGGCTGACCAGGTATATCGTTGCGATCACCAATCAGGAAAAAGACGCTTCGCCATAAGTCGTGTTCTTTACCCACTTTACTGATTCTTCTCCATTCACTGCGTCGCTTAATGATGAAAGACAGGAAAAATTTTATGGAAAAAACGCTGCAATGCCCAAAGTGTGGTTCTACAGAAATTGAAACACGTGATCATGACAAACTACTTAAAACCACTGGCGGTGTTTTACTAACAGCTGCGGGAACAACAGCGGGTACCGTAGGCGGTGCTGCAACAGGTGCTTCTATAGGAGCAGCGATTGGTACAGTTGCTGGACCATTAGGTGTAATTGTTGGAGGTACTGTAGGAACTTTTGTCGGTGCAATCAGTGCAGGTATTACTGGCGGTGTAGTTGGCAATATTTTTGGTAAAAAAGCAGGCGTAATGATCGATAAGAATATCTTTCAAGACTACCGCTGCCTAAAATGTAAATACCGCTTTAAAGTAAAGAAATAACTCTATTTCCTTAAGCTTAGTTTTAAAGCTTTTCTCATATTTTAAAACAAAGGAAAGTTATCATTTAGGTTGCTTTCCTCCCCCTATTATCTCATCTAGTTCAAAGAAAACTTAATTTAATAACAACCTTTTATCGACACTATATTTTATGTGTAGACTATAAAAATCAGCTACTTACTTTACGCTACTTATAAGATATGAAAGAATTACGACCTCATATAACTTTTGAAATTTAAAATGAGAAAAATACTATTTTTAAGTTTAGTCAGTATGTTTAGCTCGTATAGCTTTGCAGAAGTTAATAATTCGGTTTATAGAGGACTTGGTACTGGGCCTCAGAATTTTTTAAAGTTCCAAATACTCAAACAAAAAGGCTTTTTAGCCAAGAAACCTAATATTTCGCGAGCAGACTATAACGATATATATAAACTCAAGAAACCTTATGAGTTTATGGGACAAAATGTCGTACTCATTTCAGATGAATATATGTCTGAATATGTGGGCTGTTGTGTAAGTGAAGGTTGGGGAGCTGTATTTAAGCAAACTTCTAATTTGAAATTAATTGAAAAATTTGCAAAAACAAATCAATGTAGTGTCGGTCCTATAGAGTCAACCAGTGATTACTATGGCTTTAAAATTCGTTCTCTACCAAAAGGTAATTACTATGAATTATCATGTCGTGAACGTGACTTAGCTCAGTCTGAATAGATAGGAATTAACTGTTAAAAAATAAGAGCCAAACAAGTTGTTTGGCTCAAAATAATAAAGTAATATATAGTTAACTCAGTAATAAGAAGCCATAATTCAATTATTTATCAAGTCTTTATTGTTGTTGAAAGTTCTACAAAATTAGTACCATCAATCATAATTAAAATACCATGTAGTACTATATTTTTAAGTTTTCTATAAAAGCGCACATAAAAGTATAGATACAAAATGATGTTTCTTTTCATTCAACTTTAAAAGTATAGGTTTTGTCAATTACAGAGCTCCCCCCACCATGAAACCCAGCCCAAATTTTTATAGAAAATGTTCCCTTATATTTTGGTTTTCCTTTGATCTCAATAATATTGTATCTAGATAAATCATTTTCTGGCTTAACTGTAATACCAAGATCATCGGGTATATCTGTAGTTAATTCAGCCTCTTTATCTACAACTTTACCTCCAGAAATCTGAATAAGTTGTCTATACTCCTGACTCACATGAGCTGTTGGAAGCACATCAGGTGTTATAGTATATTTCTTTCCACAACCTGTAAGTATCAATAATATTGAGAAAATAGCGATCAGTTTAATTTTCATTAAAATTCCTCCTTTTTAACAATTAAAGCAAAAAATACTTTTCTCTCGTAATTAACTACCGCTACTAAGCAAGCTTTCAAATATTAAAATTTATTGTTAAATTTGCATTGATAAAAATTACAAATAAAAATAGCCTATAAATAATAGACTATTTTTATTTGGAAGGAGTATTAAGTTAATTTTGAAACTTCTTAAAATTTAAAATATTTATTTCTCAACTTTGAGAGTATAGGTTTTTTTAATTTCATTATTACCACCGCCAAAAAAGTCAGCATAAATACTTATACTGTAAGTTCCTTCATATTTTGGTTTTCCTTTAATCTCTATAATATTGTATCTCGATAAATCATTTTCTGGCTTGACTGTGATGCCAAGATCCTCTGGTATATCTGTAGTTAATTCAGCATTTTTATCTACAACCTTACCTCCAGAAATCTGAATAAGCTGTCTATACTCCTGATTCACATGAGCTGTTGGAAGTAGATCAGGTGTAATCGTATATTTCTTACCGCAGCCTGTAAGTACCAATAATATTAAAAAAATAATAGAGTAAATATAATGATTAGATTTTCCCATCATTAGGCTCTCTTCTTCCTGTTAAATGGATAGAAATTTTATTTCACTTATTAAAGTTAAGGTCTCTTTTTACAGAACTGTAAAAGCATAGGTTTTATCGATTTCATTATCGCCACCAGCATAAAATCCCACCCAAATATGAATTGTAAATGTACCTTTATACTTTGGATTTCCCTTGACCTCAATAACATTATAACCATCTAGATCATTAGCAGGTTGAACTGTTATTCCTAATTCTTTAGGAATATTTGTTTCTAATTTAGCACTATCATCAACAACTTTACCACCTGAAATATGAATCACTTGATAATATTTCTGATTAACATGAGCAACCGGTAATTCATCAGGTGTAATCGTATATTTCTTACCACAACCTGTAAGTATCAATAATATTGAAAAAATAATAGAGTAAATATAGTGATTAGATTTCCCCATCATTAGTCTCTCTTATTCCTATTAAATGGATAGAAATTTCACTTTACTTATTACAAGTTAAAATCTCTTTTACTTAACTGTAAAATTATAAGTTTTATTGATCTCATTACTACCACCTCCATAAAAACCCGCCCAAATATGAATTGTAAATGTACCTTTATACTTTGGGGTTCCCTTGACTTCAATAATATTATAACCATCGAGATTATTAGCAGGTTGAACTGTTATTCCTAAATCTTCAGGTATATTTGTATTCAATGGTTGATCTTTATCAACGACTTTACCACCTTCAATATGAATCTCTTGATAATATTTTTGATTGACCTGAGCAACTGGTAATTCATCAGGTGTAATCGTATATTTCTTACCACAACCTGTAAGTATCAATAATATTGAGAAAATAGCGATAAGTTTAATTTTCATTAGAATTTTTCCTTTTTAACAATTAAAGTAAAAAATACTTTTTTGTCGAAATTAACTATCACGACTAAGGAGGCTTCCAAATATTAAAATTTATTGTTAAATTTGCATTGATAAAAATTACAAATAAAAATAGCCTATAAATAATAGACTATTTTTATTTGGAAGGAGTATTAAGTTAATTTTGAAACTTCTTAAAATTTAAAATATTTATTTCTCAACTTTGAGAGTATAGGTTTTTTTAATTACAGCATCACCACCAGCATAAAATCCCGTCGAAATATAAATAGTAAATGCCCCAGTGTATTTTGGAACTCCTTTGATTGTAATTTGATTATAGCCACTACTTTCATCTGGACTAACAGATATACCTAAATCATTAGGAATATTACTTTTAAAATCTACATCTCCATCAACTGTTTTCCCACCTGAGATATTAATTATTTGTTGATAATTTTGATTAACATGAGCTATAGACAGACTATCAGGGGTTATCTTATATTTCTTACCACAACCTGTCAGTATCAACAGGATTGAAAAAATGAAGATGAGTCTATTTTTCATTAGAATTTCTCCTTTTTAATAATTAAATAAAAAATTTTAAGGCCATTTTCTTATTCATCACCATTTAGCCCTCAGTAAAGCTTCCGCAATTTATCAAAATATGGACTATAATTTTTTATGACATAATCGAATTATGTAAGGTTGCTATCAAATTTTATTTAAAGAATTTATCTATAGAAAAAGGAGCCTAACTCCCTTTTCTAATTACTCACACAGCATATATTTTGTTAGGCAAGATTAACTTTTCGGTTTGATACCCAAACGATCAACCTCTTTGGAAATATCCAACATCACTTGAAACTTATCTAGTTGAGCTACAAAAGGAATGTATTGGAATAAATCTACTTTTTTCATATTCTCAATAATTTGTGGTCCACCCAAAACCGCTGGTGGTTCAAAGGCATAGATTTGATCTTCGGTAAGTTCACCTAAGTTTGTTAAGCAGCGATCAAAAAGTAATTTGCCATTTTGATCATAAACATCTATGTCTTCATTCTTAGCTCTAGTAACAATCATAGATAAAAATGAGCCTAATAAATCATTATTTTCAGTATCTTGGATATCTTTAATTGATGGGTAAATTCTTAAATTGATCATATCTATTGTCAACTTTGAACTCGTATTTTTACCTATAGCATGCAATTCTCCAAAAGCACTTCGTCCAAGAATATAGAATTCATCATATTCAGGAAAGTCAGTATCTTTGAGACAAAGTTCTAAAATATCTTCATAATCTACTGGATTGACTAGCCAAAAGCCGCCATTTTCAAACGATGCAAAACCAAGTTTTTCCCAAAGATAAAATAGATATTCAGGAAAAGTATGTTGATGCTGAGCAATGAATTCAGGCGTTGGTTTTTTACCTATTTCAATCTTAGAAAACTTAACATTAAAGTAATCAAAGTACTTTTGTATCTCTTCCTGTTGGCTAATCGGTAACATTATTTATATCGCTCTAATTTGACATTAAGTTTGATTGCATCTTTCACACTTGGATCAATTCCTTTAATAGCATTGTTAATAGATCCTACATGGCTTATAGAATCGCTAATTGCTTTATTGGCACAACTACACCTAATGAGTCAAAAGATATTGTTAATTGCTATTTTTGATCAATAAAAAAGTAGGAGTTAAACTCCCACTCAAAGAATTGATAACTTACTACTTTTTAATGATTTGGTTTGATACCCAAACGATCAACCTCTTTGGAAATATCCAACATCACTTGAAACTTATCTAGTTGAGCTACAAAAGGAATGTATTGGAATAAATCTACTTTTTTCATATTCTCAATAACTTGTGGTCCACCTAATACTGCTGGTGGTTCAAAAGCATAGATTTCACTCTCTTTGAGCTCACCTAGATTTGTTAAACAGCGATCAAAAAGAAATTTTCCATTTTGATCATAAACATCTATATCTTCATTCTTCGCCTTCATGACAATAGTAGATAAAAATGAAATTAAATGGTCTATATCTTCTACGTTTCGAATATCTTTAATTGATGGGTAAATTCTTAAATTGATCATATCAATTGTCAATTTGGAACTCGTACTTTTACCTATTACATGTAAATCGCCAAAAGCGCTTCTACCAATAACATAAAATTCATCATATTGGGGGAAATCAGTATCTTTTAAACAAAGCTCTAAAATATCTTCATAATCCACTGGATTAACTAACCAAAAGCCACCATTTTCAAACGATGCAAAACCAAGTTTATCCCAAATATAAAATAGATATTCAGGAAAAGTATGTTGATGCTGAGCAATGAATTCAGGTGTTGGCTTTTTACCTATTTTGATATTTGAAAATCGAACATTAAAAAAATCTAGATGATCATTAATTTTCTTTAACACAACTTCCGATAACATTATTTACATCTCTCTAATTTGACATTGAGTTTAGTTGCATCTTTCACACTTGGATCAATCCCTTTGACAGCATTATCAATAGATCCTACACGACTTATGGTTTCTCCATTCGCTTTATTGCCCCAGCCACTACCAATAGATGAATTTACGTTCTTTAAACCCATATCCATAGGAGCATTACTCATAATTCCTGCTGCTATTTGATCAGGATTATGTAAGGCGGCCATGGTCGACATTACATCTTTAGCATCTTTCTCAGATTTAGTCATAGCATCTATTGCTGAAATATTAGGGTCTTTAGAATATTGTTCATAGTATTTATCTTTAAGCTCTTTTTCGTATTTTGTTCTAGCTTGAACTTGATCCAGACCATTCCCTCGACCATTTTGCTTAAAAAGATCCCGACCTTTCTCATAATCTTTTGCCGTCATACTATTTAAAGCATTCTGTTGCATTTCTAACTGGCGATCGGTTTCCCACTTTAAATATTGATCTTCTGACCAATTTTCACGCTTGGCTTGTGGCGGATGTCCTAAATCAATATTTTTACGGGCATTGGCTCGAGCTTTAGGAGTATTTACTGGATCAAAACATCCGACCTTGTGCTCTTTCATTTTGGCAAAAGCAATTTTATTCGATGGCTGTGTATGGCTAGCTCGAGTCGGTTGACTGGGACTCCCACCAATATGGATATCCATCCCATTGCCATGTCCACCTGCAACACTCAATTTTGGTTGCCCCATAATCTCATGACAAGCATTCTCAACCTGACGACAGAGGTCATCAATATACCGTCCAACCTGAGCCATGATACTTTTAAGTGCAGCCGCGTATTTATCTGCCAGAGCATCAAACCCAGTCATTTTAGCAGTATTACGACTACCATACATTTGTAAAAGTGATTGTAGTTTTGCAAGATATTGATTAAGTACTAGTTTTGCATTTGTACCTATTTCTATCCAAGGTTTGGTTTTCAACCACCTTTCAGGGTTATCTCCCCAAAATGCTTTATAACCAAGCTTTCGACAATAAGATTCCAACTGCTCAATTGCCTTAAATAACTCATCTTTTGTTTTAATAACTTTACTAGTAATCAACTTGGCAATCGTTTTAAAAACTGAACCAAAAAATGGAATTACACCAATTCCTACTAAGGCTAAACTCATCCAGTTTTCAGGTGTTCTTTCTTTTTCATCTGATAAAATAATAACACTGGCCAATAAATCCCGGATATCACATATCTGATCGGCAACAGGGATCATACTGATGAGGCCACCCACAATCACTTGGGCAACTGTAGGATCTTTATTAAAATCGCCACTAATAAATCCAAAAATATATTGAATATCGTCTATATTTTCATCAATTATCTTATTAATATTATTTGCAAGATTAACATCTGTTTGTACTTTTACAGCAAATGCAAGTTGTATCGCATGTTGAAACTTATCTAGAAACCCTGCCGATTCAGGTAATGCTTCGATTGAAAAATGACTAGATACATAAGCATATTGAGTTTGATCTTTTTTTTCTAAAGGCGCATGTTTCGCTACACCATATTCGGACTCACCTAATGCAAGGCTTAGAAACTCAGAAGATTGGATAAATTCTTGTTGTATATATCCTGATTTACGACTTAAACCTTGCCAAAACTGTTCATTTCCTGTCTCAGGTGTTTTATTTTGTTCAACCATTATTTAACACCTTTGGTTTGAATAAAATTAGAAAACCAACTGTCATCAACTGCACCTGATTTCTCATTTTCACTAAATAAAGTTTCATAAAGAACTTGTGCTTTTCCAACAGGAACATCTCGAATAAAAGCTTGCCCTTTTTCATCTAAAAATCCAGTTCTTTTAGAACCATCAGAGAGTGTTACCGTATATTTAGATCCTTTTGCAGGCGTACCATCAGCATGAAAATATTCTAAAAATAAATCCTGTGGCTTGGGTTCAAAAACAGGTAATGACGGTAAGCTAGGCTGAACACTCGCTCCTCCCATGAACAAATGCTGCCCTGCATTGACTTGGAATTTCCCACCAGTTTTCGGAAAGATTCCTGAGCCATTCAGAGTAATTTGCGATGAGCCACCCGTGATTTTGACTTCTTTCGGGCTACTAATGATGACCTTGTCATCGGTTGATGAAATTGTAATTCCAAGTTTGCTCAACACATCCAGCGCATCTGCCTGAGCTTGTATTTCTACCTTGCCTTGTGCTGCTACAGCTTTTAGTCCACTTTGTGCTGCAAAGAGGCTGATCTTATTTTGAGCATGGGCAATGACATTCTTTTGAGTACTTATATTAATGCTGTCTCCAGCAACCTGATTGATTTGTGCATCAGCCGAGATATAAATATCCTCAGACGTACTCAAGGCTATGCCATCCGGTGAACTTAAAAGCAGTAAAGCTTTTTCAAATTTAGCGATTTGTTGCTGAATTTGTGAGGCAAAATCTTTTAACTGTTCAATCGATTCTATTTCATCGGTTTTCTGGTTTTTAGCGATGTCACTCAGTGCTTTACTATTCGTTTGACTACCTTCAAGTTGCTTTTTAGCGACTTCGGCATCAAGGTGTTCGCCTTTGGCATTATCTTGTTTATAAGTAGATACCAATAAACCTTGCCCTGCACGCAATGCTCCCCATTGGTCCGTTCGCAGTTCAAAACCTTCACCGCGGTCTTCACTTTCCGCTTTATCTTTAGGATGGCTGAGTTTCCCCAGATTTAACTGGCTTGCACCATGACTGCTTTGAAGTTGGGTACTAATTTGTCCCGGTGTATCATCAAATCTGAGCTGTCCAAAACCACCACCTGAGACCTCTTTGGAACGGATACCACTGAGCTTTTTAGTATCGGGAAGCTTACCTTTATTATCAAATTTGGTTGGATGAAGCTGTGCCTCATGCACTCGCCCCATCACAAACGGTCGGTCGATATCGCCATTAAAGAAGTTAATAACAACAATTTCACCAATACGCGGTAAAAAACGCGCACCATAGCCTTCTCCAGCCCACGGTGTTAGAACGTCAATCCAAGCAGAATCGGTGTCATTGTTGTTGGTTCCTGCTCCACCATCATGGCTATGGTCATCACTACGGGTAAACAGGAAGCGGACTTTAATACGCCCCCATTCATCTACATAGATTTCTTCACCTTCAGGACCGACCACTTTCGCACGTTGTGGATGAGTGGCAGGACTATGAGTTTGTGGATTATAAGCTGGAGTAGTTGGAATATGACGACGTTGTAAAATCAACTGATTCGCTTGGCGCTCGTCAGTATTACTCGCTTGCCAATCACTTTGTTGAACTAAAGTTTGGATTTGCTGGTTTAAATCTTTGGGTAAATTATTTTGGTTATAGTAGTTCTTACCTACAATTAAAAACTCTTTATCTGCACCGTTATGCTGATCTATTTCAGGATGTTCATTCAGCTCAAACCAATAGCCGACTTGGGTATCTCGTACTGTGGTTTTTGCAATGAACTGCTTAGACTGAGCATCATAATAAGCACTTAGGTTCTGGTTAAACTTTTCTAGTTGTTGATTGCTTGCGGAGGTTGCCCCATCTTCGCCTTTTAAATCTTGCATCCATGCCGGACTATAGTGCCATGCTTCTTCGAGGCTTAAGCTTTGATTGTCGTAGTTAGAGCTATGTTGATGTTTGCTTTGGACACTGCCTACTCCATCAGTTTGTTGCAATACATCTGACTGCCAACGCTGCACAAAAACAGAGGTCGGCTGTAAACTACGGTCAGCCATGAGGCTGGTCATGCTATCAGATTGTTCAGTTGCACTGCTGCGGTGGTAACGAATCGCTCTTCTTGTCAGCGCTTGATATTGGTTATTATCATCAATCAGACGTAATTTTTGTGGCTGAATATCATCTGTATTGCTCGCGACAGTAAGCTCAGCTTCGTCAATAAGCCAGCTTATGCCTTCACTACGCCATAAGCGAGTTAAGAAGTCATAATCACTTTCATTGAGCTGCATCACAAAAGGACGAACATCGTAAGTCTGTTTCAATCCGCTCAAATCTAGAGTCAGACTAGAAGCAAATAATGGACTTTTCCCCTGCCATTCCTGAAATAGAATTTCACTAATTTCTTTCACACTCTTGTTCATAAACACACGACTATTTCTGCGTTTATGCCAGAGATAAGTTGGATCACTTACAGCAAGCTTATATAAAGTTAAAGCACCATCACTTTGTCCCTGCGATGCTCCAGTAATAATACCAGTCGTACGGAAAAAATTTCCTCGGTCTGTTACTTGGTCAACAGCGACTTGTACTCCAATAAATGTTTTGAGTGGGATATGGGCATTTGTTGATAAACAAATTAGCTCTGCTGTCATGCCCTGATTAAGATAATGTTGCCCATCTATACGTTGTAAAAAGACCTGACTATTCAGGGATGCATCTGAAAATTGAAGATACACCGAACGATGTTGTGAGAGAAAACCAACACTCTCTAAAATCTGGGTAATATTATTAAACATCACTTTATTTATAAATTTGAGTTACAATCGACTATATTTTATAAAAAATAGACAGATTTGTCTATCTCGTTTGTATTAACTTCAGTTTTAACCTTAGTTTTATAACTATTTTATAGAAAAAATATAAAGCTAAAACTTAAGTAAATAGTAATAATTTAGTAGGGCCTAGTACTAGAGTTCAAATTATCATTATTAAAAAAAATCATAATAAATCCCCCTCAGGCCATATACTGAATAATGAGTATGAGTTTTTCCTCTATCCCACTGACATAAAGAAGTGTTCCACCACCGCATCTCTTTCATCTAAACAATCTGTACTTAAAAATTTAAACATTAAGCCATCGATTAGATTTAAAACCATGTCAGCACTTGGCCTTAAGTCACGGGTTTCAATACTAAAAATTAAGTCAAAAATTTCATGATGCAGCCATTTTCTATATTCAAGTGCCATACGGTAAGCCTGAGGATAAGTCACTTTAATTTCAAAAAAGGCTTTAAGTAATAAGTGGTATAAGCTGTTAGAGTTAGCATGTAAAACTATAATTTCTTTCAGCTTATCGGTTGGTGTGCGGTAATAGCTTGAATAAATAATAGCGAGTACTTCTTCTTTAAGTAGGCTTTTTTGAAAGGCAATACACATTTCGATCAGCCCTTCTTTTGAGTGAAAGTAGTTGTAAAGCGTGGCTTTTTGAACTTCCGACTCTTTAGCAATCAGGTCTACACCTGCTGTGTGAAACCCATAGGTTGTAAAGAGGCGAATGGAAGTTTGAATAACCTGTAATTTTTTGGAAGATGTTTCTAAATTTCGCATAGTTTTACCGTTATAAAGTTCTTGTTGTTTCTAAAAGAGAAAAAGCCTGTGCCCTTTCTGGGAGAAAAAAAGGCACAGCAAAGCCGTAAAGACTGTGCTTGGCACATCTCAAGTTTTATAGTTGATGCAAGTTTTTTGAGCCGTAATGACTTAAAGCCTGAAAACCCTAAAGGCCATCAAGCTGCTTTAAATTGTTAAGTAGTGTCGTTATAACTTTTGGCAAAGGCTGCCAAGAAATAATGGATGTGCAAAGCCAACTCCTTTTTATTGGAGTTCTGCCAAAACATTAAAATTATGGTGGCAGAACGAAAGGGGGTTGACGAACTGGTCACACGAGGCCAGCACACCCGTAGGTGTCCCCCTTCCGTCCTACCGCTACGAGAGGGAGACGAGGAGCTGCACAAAACTATCCCTCAGAAGGAATAATTCTGATACTCGTGTGATTGCGGTTCGTCAAAACCGACTGGCAATGTGGCCAGCAGGCAAAGAATAGTTCCCAACCTTCTTACAGTCAAGCACACAAAATGACATTTGTTTTAAATTAGATCATTAAAAAGTAAGGATAAATAATTGACAAGTTATTGTTAATTTGAGGTTTATAAAAATAGAAAAAATCTTAATAACGTGTGCAAGGTGAGATGTTTAGGACTTAAGGGAGAGCAAGTGATGTTTTTAATTTTTAAATAATCAATTCTATTCTGATCAAACATTAATGATTTATTTATATTAAAAAAGGAGTGACTTTACTCACCCCTTTCTTATTAAATATTCGTGAATTACCAACCCCAACACGTTCCTGTAGCGGGTTTTCCACACAACTTGTAATTTACCGCATACCAAATACTTCCACCTGTACGCGGTGTTTTATCTTTCTTGATTTCATCACGGGTCAAATCTGCAAGATTAGAAACTGAAGTCGCAGTAACAGAACCTTTAGCGGCATTTTTCACAAGCTGTAATGCGCCCAAATCTGCGGCAGTTGAAGTACCATAAATAATATCAGTCGGTTTGGTACTTCCCATCAATAATGAATAATCAGCAACCGCTGCCTGATAGCCTGTTGCACTACCCGATACAGTTAAATCAGCTTTAATTTCAGTAGTTGCCAATACATCTGCAGCACCATACACACTCGCATCGGTATGATAGAAACTTAAAGAATGTACCAGATTATTAGCGATTTGCTTATTAAACCAATCTTCCCATAAAAACTCAGTATAGTCCGTTGCATTGGCAACTTTGCTATAACCAATATCACGTGTGAAATAAACCAATGAACGATATGGATTATTTTGCATACCGTCAGGGTTAGTTGCAGATTTTAGGCCTAAGTTTTTAGGTAATTGTTGATATGAAATCGGTTGGTTTTTTCCATCTCTTAACCATGCTTGGCCATTGGCAAGCATTTTCGCCCAAAACTCATCCGCAGTTTTACTATCGCTATAATTCCCTACAACTTTTACCCATACTTTAAGTTGACCACCGCCATCAGGCAGCTCACGGAATTCGGTCATTGTATGATGACCATCGGTCAGATAAAGGCGCCCATCATAACCAACAACGACCGTTTTCAAATCAGCCGTTTCAGTGCCCGGCTGTTCTTGACAGTTAAATGTCTCCAATTGTTTTAAATTGGCCTTTTGTAGGTCTTGCAGACTTGTAAAATCATCACGACCTTTTGCACCAATCGCTTCACAATAATCACTAAACTTCTTACCAATAGTTTTATTTAAATAAACTAATTGATTGACTGGATCTGCTTGCCAAGTTGGGCGCTGCAAATCACCTTGCCAACGCCCTAATTTATAATAAATTTGATCATAACCAATTGCACCCTGCGTTGGGATCAAATCAGCAATCGTAACTTGAATTACATCATTGGTTTTGACTGTAAGAAAACGCTGGTCACGGGTATCTGTAGGTGTTGGAGAAACTGCCGTAGATTGCTGATCATTACTATCATTGCAAGCAGTTATAGCCATCATGCTCGCAACAAGAAATACCAAACTTAGAACTTTATAAGATTTTTTCTGCATGACTGGAATTTACCCCAATAAATTGCATTATTTTTGTACAGCAGGATTTCATTTATATGACCAATCGATGTCATTTTGATGAATATAGTTATAGATCAATCCATTAGAGTAACGAAAAAATCGTCAATAATATTATAGTCCATATCAAAAATATTCTTGTAATAGGCTATTTTCAAATTATGCATTGATAAAATATCTATCTTACAAACATAGACCAATACTTCATATAGATCAGTTTCTAGACTAATACTATCTAATTTAAAAACTAGAGAATTAACATCTTCAAATATATCTAAATCATGAGCATTATTTTCATTAAGAAGCTTTTTTAACTTTTCTATTGAAATGCTTTCAATTAAAATATTATTCATTTCATATTTCCTTATATTAACAATCTATTTACTCCAATTTCAACTATCACAATTGATTCTATAAAACATATCATCAAGAGTATTTAGTGTCTTATCTTTAACAATATCTAATAATGCATCACGCAAACAATCAATCGTCATTTCCTCTAAAATTAGCATGTTAGATTGCAAAAAATAACGACCAAAATGACAATCACCACTTGTTCTAAATTTTTCCATTAAATATTCAATATTTTTAAGCGTTACTGCTGTTCCAGCATATTTAATATTATCTACAGTAACATTAAAGTCTATATTTTGCTCAGCCACATTAAAATTATCCAATTCATGCATAACCAATAGTTTAAATTCGGAACACTCATAAGTAAGCATTTTATAACCCTAAGATTGTATTATTAAAATAACAATAAAGATCAGTTTTTAAGCACAAATAAAATAAATTATATTTACTTTGCCATATTCAAAGTTAAATCTATAGGACATATTCATGTGAATTTCAAATACCCTTCACTTTGATCATAGATTTAGAAACTAATGTATTTACTCATTTTTTTAAATATAAATTGGTTAAAATTTGAATTTTATCATCACTAACTCCATAATTTTTCATTAAGGTTACAAACCAAGAAACATGCTCATTAAAATCTTCAACTTGGTCTATATCTTTAGCTAGCAAACAAATACCCAATCTTACTCTTAAGATATCTTTATTATAGAATTCCATAGGAGCTTTTCGTTCATCAATATAATTCCAATACCAATATAAAGCATCTTCTCTATCTTTACTAACTATACAACCATTTAATCTTCTTTTAGTAATATCAATAGCATCATAATCGAAATCTTTGAATGTTATATCACACTCACTTAAGAGAGTAACTGCAGAATTCAAATAGCTATTAATTAATGTTTTAGCATCCATATTATATCCAATACCTTCAATCTAGCTTTACGTAATATTTAAAGTAGCTTTCTCATTTAAAAGCTCAATCAAGTACTCAAAATCATCAGGGTTATCATAGTTATTAAAAGAATACTTGGTTTCTTCAAAGTACTTCCAAGTAATGTTCAAAGGTATAGTTATACAACCAATCCCACCAGTGAGACTATCAGACAAACCACCAAAACTAGAACCAAAGTAGCCCATCAATCCATTCACTTCCTCACCTATACAGCATAAGAAATCATTAAAGGACTTAATATTTCTACCATCTATAACTATTGAACTTACTAAGTTTGTAGGCTTGTACTGTTGAATCCAATTCGAAACTTTCATCCACTTCTTTTTCTGTTCTTCGTTTAAATTGCACCAATCTTGTAATTTAAGCTGATTTTTTCGATATTTCTTAATTAAATCAAATTTAAACTCATCAAAATAAGTCTCCTCTTCGCATAAATTTAATATCAATTTATTATCTTTCACTTCAAAAGATTCAATACTAGAACCTAAAACACCGAAATATTCGTTATTTTCTTTTAAGAAGAATAAATTAATGCCATAGATATCATACTTATATTTTTTACTTTTTTTATCTTTATTTATTTCACCCTCACCAAAAAAACCATGAAAAACAACTTGAGTATCAGTGATTACACAATTTTCTGAAAGATATCCGCTCCAAATAGTTACATCATCATCAAACTCACTAAATTCACTTATTTCAATATAAAAAATATACTCTTCTGTAAGTTCAGAACTCATATAATATTTTCCTCTATCTCTGCTTTATTTTTAAATTTTGATTGGTTACTAATATGAAATTTCTAATGACGAGTATTTTTTTAAAACTTCAATAAAATCATCTAAATCAGAAAAATCTTCTTTCGACTCAAAATTATCTTTAGAGTACTGAAAATTTATCCATTTAACTTTTAAAGGCAAATCCCACAGTACATCAGCAAATGCATTAAAGTTATAACCTAAGTATCCTAATACCCCATAAACCTCCTCTCCAAAATAACAATACACATCTTCTTCACACAGTAGGTATTTACCATCAACTGTTATATTTAATGATAAAGGTTCCCCTCTTTCGTTCATTCTAAAATAAGCAAAATCTAACCAGCATTTTTTTTCTAGCTTTGTAAAATTTAGCCATCTCTTTTTCCCTATAGTTTCATTTGAAAGACGAATCAATAGCTCTTCTTTCTCTTTAAATTTTTCAAAATCTTCTAAGTTGTTTTTTGCTATAAGATCAAAATCTGGATCAAATTCAATTGAGAGTTCTTCACCATTAAAAGTAAAGTTTTCCGAAAGAATTAAACGATTTGCTATATTATTTTCTTTTAATTCTGTAGTGAGCTTATGCCGAGATTCAATCATTATATAACAATAGCAATAATTATTTTTTCCAAGATAACTATTAAAAATCTCCAAAGACTTTTCAACCTGTTGCAAATCATTAAAATTACTTACTACAACTTTATTATTATCAACGCATATTTTTTCAAAATAAATTTCATCAATAATTTCTTTTTTTTCTTCTTCATAAATGTACTTACATAAGTTTAGTTCAAACAATTTCCGATTGCCCCAATTTTCAGATATATTTGTTAAATATCTTATCATATATACCTAATATTGAATAATTTTTATGGATACATGCATGAACTAAATCAGATATGTATCAACTCCTGATTCTCTTAACTCATATTGCAATCCAGAAGCCAAAGCAACAATCGTTAATACAGCAAAAAATGGATTCGTCTTAGATTCTTTCAATGAATGATCGTAAAGCATAAGCTTAATGCCATCTGTATATCCTCTTTCATTGACTATAGCGAACATTGTTCCAATTTCTAATCCTTTTAGACTTGATAAATTATTCGAACATCGCTGTTGAATCGTCTTCTCTGGTAAGCAAGAGTAGACCTTTAATTCAATTTCATCAAAATTATGATTAACTGTAATAACCCAAAACTTTTTATTAATTTCAAATATTATAGTTTCGACTGGGTCTTCAGAATTTGAATTTTCATCTACAACTAAATAAAGATCATCTATTTTCCGAACTTCATCAATATTTTTAATTGCATCAAAAATATCGCTTTGTATCATATTCTTACCTCATGTATCTTATTATCGTCTTTTCAATTATTTTCAATAAAAAAATCTATTCATAAATTCAATTAATTAATATTCTCTACTATGCTTAATCAATATTTCATACTAAAATTAAATATTCATATGACTAATAAAAACATCCATGCAAAACACATTAAATTTTTGAATTACAAATATTGATAGATAAGATCTGAAGAATAAGCAAATATTTCCCCTTCACCTACACTCTCCATACTATAATATAAAATTAAATTCCCTAATTTTGAAGAAACTGTACCTGTAGCTTTATCAACAAAACAATCACCTAATGATAAATAAACACGAACTGTGCTATACCCCAATAATACATTATACTGATATACAATTGCTTCAATTTTTAAGGTGATATCACCTAAACCACCCAAAGTATCTAACTCTTTTTCGCCAATATCATCATAAATTAATACTAAATTTTCTGAGCTTTTAAAAAAAGACTGTAGGTGCTTTTTTGCATCGTTAAACACAATATCTTCAGTGAAAATTTTCTTTAATTCTTTATCTATTTGCAGCACCAATGTTTGCTCCTGTTCGTAAAATGAATCAAACTATGATCATCAATTATAACAAGAATATCGGCACTATCCTTGGCTTTTGTGCCCCAAATTTTTAATCCATATGGATACATTCTATCTTTCCAATCATAGGCTTAGTATCAACTATCCTACTAAATGTTGCATGTTGTAGAGCTTTGTAAACTATGCAACAAGCTCACGGTCGTTAAAATTTTTTATTACATTGACACTATTCTCAACAGCCGCTACTTTGCCTAGTACAACTGAATCTAGATATTATTTGCTACTTGGAAAAAATATATTGAGTTCAATATATCTATCCAAATAATATTTATTCAAATAGAATATAAAAATTTAAAGATAAATATTTAAGCTCATTATTATTTAAATTTTATTTTATATAACAAAGTTTTTACAGTTCTAACAGGAATAATAAGTCATGGAAAAGCAAGATAACTTATCAATTGCTCATAGATATCTTTCTAATACTATTTCAAAAGTAACAAGCTTGCCCACACATGAGCTGAAAAATTACAACACAGCCGAAAATGTAAATTCGTTCTTTTTTACTCATGACTTTGGTACTTATGAGTTAGAGGCTAAATTTAGTTATTGCGAGGGTTCCCCACAGAAAGTAGCATTACTTATACATGGGGGTAACTCTGATCTAAGCTCTTTAACCCCTTTAGAAGAGCTTCTTAGAAGTAAAAATATTGCAACACTTTCCTTTAACTTAAGCGGTTTAAATAATACAAGCGAAACAAAGTCATCGTTATCTCAAAACATAAATGAAAGTATGACTTTTTATAGTCTTTTAAAAAAAGTAGATATTGTTATTGGATATAGTTTGGGTGGTTATATTGCAATTCATTTAGCAAAAAAATTTCAAATAGATGAATTAATTTTATTATGCCCAGCCATATATTCAGATCTGGCAATAAATAAAATGTATGGGCCAGATTTTAAAAATGAAATTTCAAAACCTTATAGTTTTTATTATTCATCAATTTGGAACTTCTTAATGAGTTATAGAAAAAATGTATTAATTATTTATGGCGAACTGGATGGAGTAAAAACTAACAATGGTAAGTCAAAAGGATTTTATGAGATTAATGAAGTTACGAAGTACTCTCCTATTCCGTATGAAATAGTTCAAACTTTCAAAACAATTTCTATGCGAAAAGCAAACTTCAATTTAATAATTGAGAAAGACAAAGATCATTATTTAATAAAAAATATAAGAAAATATAATATTTAAAAAAATATTGATTTTTTAAAAGAGACGCTCTAGTCTTTAGCTGAATTTTAATCACAATAAACTAGCCATGAATCAAATAGTTAAAAACTTAGACACTTATCATCTTTATCTTTCTCCCGAAATTTCTCATTTAATTAGTGAAATGTCATATGAGCTGGCTTTACTAGGGGGCCCTGATTCTTTACATGTTCAAGAAAAAATTCTAGCTTTTAAGGAAATACTAATTGCAAAGTTAAACTCATATGAAAAAAGTATTATTGAAAAATATATTCGTAGAGAAATACCTTATCTCGTTCTTGAAGGACTCAATATTAAAAACTTAGATCGTAGTAAAATTGATATTACTCAATCAACACAATTACCGTCACTTGAATTACTTGAAACAGATATAGATATATTAACACTCGCTTCTTCTGAACAAATCATATTGGCACTGCTTGAGGAAGATGCTTTCGCATTTGATATAGATAATTTAGGCAAAATCGTTAGAGTTGTTGCAAACTTAAAAGGTGGTGGAATCACAAAAATTGAAAATGAGAATCCTGACAAGAGTTCACATTCAGGTATAGCGCTAACTGCACACACTGAAGCTCCCTATCATACAGTGACTAAAGTTGTTAATAATCACTCACCAGCTCCCTCTTCTTTAATTTTAACAGCAAGATGGAATCCCTTAAATGAACCTACTAGTTTAATTCCAATCTCAAGAATATTAAGTCAATTAACTCTTGAAGAGACAATGGCTTTAACAACAGAAAGTTTTAACTTTACTAGAAGTGAAACTTTTAATGAGGGCCAAGGATCTGGTGGAGAAAACGTTTCTATTTTAGAAGTAGATAAGCATGGTTATATAGCCATGAAATATAATTCTTATAGATTCACTCCAAACGAAAATGCTTCTTTAAAAATTAAAAATGCTTTTTATAAATTTGAATCAATTGTTCGACAAGCGCATATTGTTGATTCAATTAATTTAAATCCTAATACAGTTTTAATTATTAACAATAGTTTATGCTTACATTGCCGAGATATTATTAAAGATAACCGTAGAACATTAGTTCGATTATTTGGTTATAGAAAAAACCTTGATTATATTGTGCTGCAAAAAAATCCACTTATTGTGAAAGGCTAATAAATTGAATTTTGAACTCCTCCTTATCTTAGGCTTAGTAGCTATGGTAGCTGGATTTATTGACGCTATTGCAGGTGGAGGAGGTTTAATCACTCTACCTGCATTGCTTTTATCAGGTGTCCCTCCCGTATCTGCAATAGCAACCAATAAATTACAAGCAGCCTCTGCAACACTTTCAGCAACTATTAGTTTTGCAAGAAAAGGGCTCATCGAGTGGCGTAAAGCAATCCCTATCGCTTGTATGTCTTTTTTAGGGGGAACATTAGGGGCTCTTTCAGTTACCCTGATGCCTAAAAATGTTCTTTTAACTATCGTACCAATACTTTTAATTTTGGTTGCTTTATATTTTATTTTTTCACCAAAGCTCAGTGATGTAGATAAAAAACCTCTTATTCCTTATTTTTTATTTGCACTTCTAGTGGCGCCGTTACTAGGGTTCTATGATGGCGTTTTTGGTCCTGGGGTTGGTTCATTTTTCATCGTTGCATTTGTACTGTTATTAGGATTTAAGCTAGTAAGCGCTTTATCTTATACCAAGTTAGCAAATGTGGCTTGTAACCTAGGTTCGTTATCTATATTTATCATTAAAGGATACGTCATTTTTCCAATAGCTTTTGTGATGGCTGGTGGAGCTTTTATTGGTGCCTCGATAGGCGCAAAATTTGCAGTAAGATTTGGCTCAAGAGTGATCAAGCCCTTACTCATAATCATCAGCTTATGTATGGCTTTAAAGTTACTTTTAGACCCTAAAAACCCAATTTTTATATATTTAAGCCATTTCTTTTAAGTTGTTTATTCAATATTTGCAGATCAATAGCATGTTTCCTTGAGGTTCTTAAATCTGGTAAGAACCTCTTTCTACAGGACACAACAAATAATTTCACACTGCTACATTTAGAAAAACTTGATTTCTTTTTATTTTTTTAATAATAAAGTTTAATAATTGAACTATAAAATAGAACTAAATATGGAAAAAAAAGATGATGCTACAATCATTGTAGAAGAAAAATCAGATCAACAAAAATACGAAGTACTAAAAGAAAAGCTGAGATATAAACAGGCACTTCGCGCAAACACACAAAAAATTGATCACAAAAATGTTCGCTTAAATATTCAAGCCGATGCTTTACCTAGTAAGACTTTTTTTATAATGAATGCACTTGCGGCGATCATAGCTGGATATGGTCTTCTTGCAGATTCATCCGCTGTAGTCATTGGTGCAATGTTGGTAGCAATGATGCTTGGCCCTATTTCAGGAATAGCTCTTTCATTTATTGATAATAGATGGATTTTATTTAGAACGTCATTCATCACCCTTATTTTGGGTTTAGTAATGATTTATTCGATTGGTATTATTCTGGGACTCATTAATATAAATATACCAATCACTGGTGAAATTTTAGCTCGAACACAACCTACAATAATGGATCTTATGATTGCGCTCGCAGGTGGAGCAGCAGGTGCTTTCGCCGCTATATCACCTCGACTCTCTGTTGCTGTTGTAGGTGTGGCTGTAGCGACTGCTTTAGTTCCACCATTAGTTGCAAGTGGTATCTTAATTGCTCATTTAGAATGGAAAAGTGCTGCAAATGCTTTGATTTTAGCTATAACGAATATTATAGCGATCCAAGTCAGTTCATCATTAGTTCTCTGGATTGCAGGTTTTAGACGAGGTTCTGATACTGAAGTAAAAAGTAATGTCTTTGAATTTATAAAAAGAAATATCATTAGTTTATTGTTTTTAGTGGGTTTAGCGATTTACTTAACACTAAATTTTATACACATGCTAAATAAACAAATTTATGAGAACGAAGTAAAATCAGATGTTAATAAATATTTTAATATTAACAATAATATTGTCGATACAATCCAATTCGATAAACGAGATGCTTTTACGCTCGTTCGTATTGTAGTGCGTGGAGACACCACTCCAACAGCATTAGATATTCAAAAGCTTAATCAACTATTACCAAAAGATTCAAATGAGAAATCCACTATTGCTCAAATTAGATTTATTCCAGTAGAGATAATTGAAGCTCCAAACAGTCCAAGTAATACAGTGATTCAGCATAAAGAAGCAGAACGTTTAGTTAAATAAATATTAAAAAAAGCTAAGCCCCGATTAGCGGGGCTTAGCTTTTAAAAAGTAATTCTAATTTAAAAATTACTTATTTGATGTCTGCAAATTCAGAAACAGGTTTGTTCACTTCGACTTTTGTACCACCGAATTTTTCACTTACGAATTTTTGCACTTTCGGTAAGTGGTAAAGTTCACCAAGTTTCGTATAGATCGGGTCATTTTTGTTTGCTTCAGCTACGCCCAATAAATTGACATAAAGCTTAGTAGACTGGTCAACAGGCTCACGGAAGATAGCGTCTTTCATTACATTAAGACCACCCTCAAGTGCCAATGTATTACCAAGTACAATTGCATCTACATCGTTTTTAACACGAACTGCTGTAGTCATTTGAATTGGTTTTAATTGTAAATTTTTAGGGTTTTCAGCAATGTCGTTCGTAGTCCCTTTTATAGGATCAAAGTTTGGTTTAAGTTTAATCAGTTTAGCAGATTGTAATAATGTTAATGCACGAGCTTCGTTAGCAGTATCGTTTGGAATTGCAATCGTCGCGCCTTGTGGGAACTCTTCAACAGTTTTAATTTTATCTGCATAAATACCCATTGGTTCCAAGTAAGTTGTCGCAATAGCTGCAACTTTCGCTGTATTTGAAGCATTGTAAGCTGCCAAATAGTTAAATGATTGGAACGCATTTACATCTTGCTCACCATTTGCGACAGATGTATTGAGCACAACATAGTCAGTCAAATTGGTAACTTGAAGTTTAATACCTGCTTCTTTAGTCTCAGGAAGCGTTGCAACATATTTCCATACATCCGTATCTGAACCTGTTGAAACCAGTTTAATTGTTCGAACAGACTCAGTTTTGTCTTTGGTTGTTGCAGTATTTTCAGTTTGTGCAGGTTGTTTATTACATGCAGTCAGTGTTAGTACAGATGCGCTGAACAATACACTAAATAATTTTTTCATAGGTACATCCTAAAATAGGAAACGCCTACCCTACAAAAGAGTGAGACATTCCCAACCATTGGGTCGAAATGCAATATTTGGCCGGAAATAATTTCCAGATATAGGGTTTAGAAGCCTGAATTCAGCACTATTCATTCCTTGAACTTGCTCGCTAAACAATAGAATTATGTTTTGAAACAGCCTCTAAATATGGGATCATCATATATCAACAAGTGAATATTCTACAAATAACTTGTTCAATTCTGATATATAGTCATCCTCACAGCAACATATTGAAAACATAAACATTTTTTCAAATATCACATACATATTTGATTTATATGAAATTTTCAGGATTTGTTATCAATTTTTAAGCTAACTATAGATTTAATTTGTTCGTTAATCATGTGCTTAAGATAGACAACGTATCTCATAAACTTTCATTTGAGCAATATGCGATTTTAATTAATGCAAAACAGATAAGTTTTCATTTCTTACATTTATCACCAGATGTAAAGCCACATCTGAGGTATCAGCAATATTTTTATATATTACAAATATTTTAATCATATTTATCGAATAATTTTTGATCATACCACTTTTCAAATTCAAAACTGGTTACAGGCAATTTTTTGATCATACCCTCACTTTCTTTGAACATTTTTTCGACTTCATCTTTAAAATCAATATTAAATCCTTCTAAATCTTCTAGCTCAGTCCCTCTATGAATTATATTAATTAAGTCCATAGAACAATTATTTTCTTTCAAAAGTTTAAGCATATATGGTGTATACAAAAAATGTTCAGCTTCATTTATATCTATATAATTATTTTTTAAAGAATGCAAAATCCCGAGATTAACTAGTAAAATTAACTTTTCCAAATCAGTTTTTCCTGATTTATTCATTTTTCCCTCCAAAAAATCCTATCTTAGCTTCAAAAACCTAAACAAAAGTTCTTTAGTAATAATGGATATATTCACTTCACATCCAAGTAACTATATTAAATTTTTCTTTTTTGAACTATTTAAAATTTTACAAAATAGTTAAGTACTTTTTGAGTCTGTTATATGTATTTATACAACTACGGAATAAGTATAATAGCCACTGACATCAAGGCCATATGTTGTTTCAACCGAATCAATTCATGTTATAGAAATAAAAAAAGCCCCTGCTTGTAACAGAGGCTTTCAAGATTTGATGGATACGATGAAATCAAAGTTCAGTAAAATACTTCTCAATAGATTTTATTAAAGTTTATTTCCTTGGTGAGCAATTAGCTCAAACTAAGTATGGATGATATCGCACTATGCAATTCATCTTCTGCATTTTCAACGTCATTGCTTGTCCAAGCAATATAGCCGTCTGGTCTAATCAGTAAGCATTCATTTTCATCATTAGTCCAAGAGCGTGAAAGCTCTCCATAAGAGTCTTCGACCTCTCTTTTGGGGCCTACCTGTATAACTTTAATATCCAAGTTAAGCTGTCTATTCAGGTTATCTACAGCAAGTTTCCATTTATCGCCTTGCAACCAACAGAACAGCGTAAATTTTCCATTGCCAATTAAATCCAAAGTTGAGATTTTTCTATGATTTTTGACTAACCATACATGAGGAAGTTTATGGCCAGAAGTAAATGAGGGATAGTAATAAAGATCTTCATCTCGACAAGAATCTATTTTATTTTCATTATGATATTCTGCTCCAATAATTGCAGATGAATGATACCGTACATTCGTCTCTACTCCTAAAGCAGCAAATTCATAAGCTTTATATTCAATTGCAGATCTTAAATCACGGCGTTTAACAGCACCTTTTTCATTACTCTCACTTAAAGCATTAATGCTTTTTTGCATTGTCTCTGTACTGTACTTTCCATCTAACTCTAAAGCAGAAAATATAGTAGAGAACTCTCTAACACTTTGATTCGCTCGTTTAACAATTCGCTCACCAACAGGTGCTCTTTCTTCATTAAAACTGTCTAATAAACCTCTACTCGCTTTGCCATTTAATACAAATGCTAATTTCCAACATAAATTATAAGCATCTTGTATAGATGAGTTTGAACCGAGTCCATTAGAAGGTGGATGGCGATGGACAGCATCACCAATACAGAAAACTCGACCTTTCGAATATTGCTCTGCATACATTTCATTTACTGTCCATAACGACTTGCTACTTATATTTATTTCAATGTCGTTATCGCCAATAAGCTGTTTGCAAATCGCAATCGCTTCATCATCAGTAAGAGATGGCTCCTCTTTTTCAATGTCGTAACCCCAAACAATCTGCCATTCATTCCAAGGTCTGACCATTCGCAGTAAGCCTAGCCCAATTCCTCCAATGTTTGCTCCGGGTTGTATAATCCACCAGAGGTATCCAGGTCGATGCGAAACATATTTTGTTAAATCGGCTTTAAAAATAATGCTGATACTGCCACTTTTCCCCATTTTACCAGCCATAGGCAAATCTAAATCTTTTACGACTTGGCTGCTTGCACCATCAGCTCCGATTAAATACTTACATCTGATTAAGTATGTTTGTTTAGTTAATCTATCTAAAACAGTAACTGTTACACCATCTTCATCTTGCACATGAGATAAATATTCAGTATCAAATCTTGGATGGCTACCTCGTGATGCCGCATTTGAAAGCAAAATAGGTTCAAATAGGTGTTGAGGAAGATCGCACTGTTCACAAGGGCTCGCTTTAGCATACTCAGACATTCTTTCTGGATGATTCATTCCATAAGGAAAACGTCCAATTTCATCACCTGTTAAAGATGTGCAATAAACAACATCTCCCATAACTTCTTTTGGTGCAGCTTTTGCGATTACTTCATCTGAGATGCCTAAGTCTCGGACAACTTCCATTGTTCTTTGACTGATATAATGGGCACGCGGACTGTTTGCTAGCCATCTATATTTAGTTATTATGATATTTCTAATTCCATAAGTACTTAACATAAGTGCAGCCGAAGAACCAGCTGGACCACTCCCAACAATTAAAACATCAGTTTCTAACATTTTTATCCTATTACTTACATATTTTAGCATCTAAATAGTTATTGCATATATTTAAAGCAAATAACCATCTTAAACATAATATTGCTTCAAAAACTCTTTAAGACCAATTGGAAATAAAGGCTTCACTATATTAACTCTCCAATAGATCTATAAAATAGATAAAATAAATTCCCACATATTTATAGATCTATTATTTCCACAAATATAACATTTGAGGTTTATTGGTTACATTGGCAAATCCCTACACAATATATCTTTTAGATACATCTAACTCTCCGATTAAATTTATATTTTTTAAGCAAAATTTTTTATTTATTAAAATTATTTTAGCCATACCTTTAAAAATAAAATTACAAAACAATCATTATTTCAATTATATTTTATAAAAAATATTTTGATACCATCAATAGAAATATAAGCCACAAGAAAGAAAACAATATTGTTGATTATAGATAGATATTTTTTAATACTATTTCCAATCAAAAAATTCCCCAAGGTATAAGCTAAAAAAATAAATCCATTGAAAATCAAAATTATTTTTTACACATAACTTTGGTACTTATGAATTAAATTAGCAAAGTAAAAAAACTATTTTATTTTAAAAAAGACCTATTAATTATACAATACAAAATAAAGCCTTTTAAACTTTCTAGTTTAAAAGGCTTTTAATATTCATTTAAATAAGAAATATTTTTAATTTGTAGGAGCTAATTCAAAATCTGGAACAATACTGCAAAAAGTAGAATATTTGCGATCACTATGGCCCAACCACCATATAGCATGTATTTAAGTTGACTTGAGCGTGCTAAGCCCATTTGACCAAACATATCAGAAGATGGGAAAGGGCCAAACCAGTCTACTTGGGAACTTGATAATAGAACTGCTGTAACCGCAACAGGTGAAACGCCATTTGCCAGTAAAATTGGTCCAAAAATTTTATTGGTAAAGGTCATTTGTGCAACAGCTGCCCCTGGAATATGCCCCACAATATTAAATAAGAAAATACCAAAACAGAGCATCGCAGGACTTAAGTCAACCAAATACGGTGTCGCATTATCTAACAGTGTTTGATAAGCATTGAGTTTTTCAACAAGAACTAAAATAGGATTGTATAACCAGTAAAGAATAAACATCCAGACTAATTTACCGCATCCCTCGTAGAGTGCTTCCAAAATCTGCTTAGGGCTAAAACCTGCAACTAACCCAGTCAAAGTGGCAACAGTAAGCATCACAATAATTGCAAAACTAAAACCTGCTTTAAAAATAATTCCAAGAATTGCCATCACGATAATTGTTCCAATGAATACAATCGCCGCACGTTTACTTCTTTTCAATTCGGAGGCACTTTCTATTTTTTCAGAAGGTTCTAAGAAGTTTTCATTATAGGTATATTTTCCAAAAGTCCACTTTTGTATATAGCCAGACATAAACCAACCTGTAAGAAGTGTGACAACACTCATAGGAATGGCACAAGCACTTAAGTATTGCGGGTAAGTCAAGCCTCCCAACTCTAAAATAGTCACTGTACTTGGTGTAAATGGTCCTATAAAAAGACCGACCGAACCGGCTGTCATCAATAGTAATGCAACGGTGGGTGGCGTTAAACCAACAGCTGCTGCAATGGGAATAATGACAGCAACAATAATGGCATTACCACCTGCCATAGTCCCCAATGAACCACAAATAACAACTGATGAAATCATGATGCCAAGTTTCACGCGAGGAATACTTGAAAGCCCAACTTTATTGACAATAAATTTGACCAACTCTTTCGCTGCACCTGTTCGGTTGGCGACTTCGCCAACCCCTGCACCCAACATAATAATAAGACCGACAGTTGCAATAAATGAACCTGTAGACTTTGCAAGTATTCCACCCAATTCAAATACACTGGTGGATGTCATTATCACACTAATAATAATCGCAATAATCACTGCAAGCACAATATCTAGACCGATAACAGTTAAGAGTGCTAAGGCAAAAATAGGCAATAACCCAATTAAACCGACCTCCTCTATAGGTAAGCCTTTTGCATAAAATGCTAAAACAAAGCTAAGAATAATAATTGCAATAAGGGCAATATTTTTAGGTGTCCTGATATTAGGTATTGTTATAGAAGATTGCTCAACTGACATATGTATCACTCCTTGATCATTGGCATTGAATTTCACACCAATTTACAAGGGTTTATTGACATTAAATAATGAATTCTAATAGATTACCTATAACTATTAGTTATGTGCTCATTTATGAATCTTCGACACCTAGAAATCTTCTATTTAGTCATGCTTTTTGGTTCACTCACAGAGGCGGCATCATCGTTATGTATTTCACAGCCTGCGGCAAGTAAATTACTCAAACATGCGGAACAACGACTCGGTTTTTCTCTATTTAAGCGAGTCAAAGGTAAATTACAGCCAACAAAAGAGGCCTATATCTTATATGATGAAATTAAGCCAATTTATGAAAAAATAAATGAATTAAATAAATTAACAGATAACTTAGCAAGAAGTACTCAAGGTCAAATCACCCTCGGGTGTTTGCCAAGTTTAGGTTTAAGTCTCATCCCCAAATTAACTGCAAAATTTCTAAAAAAATATCCTGATGTTTTTGTCAATATTGGTACAGATCATACTCAAGCATTAGAGCAGAAATTATTAAGACGTGAAATTGATATTGCGGTGACATTCCAGCCTCATACTCAACATGGCATTATTGCTACGCCTGTTCTGGATATTCCTTTGGTTTACATCGACTCTCAGCCTATTGATGCAAAGCAAGATATTCACTCAATTGATGAAAATAGATGGATTCAACCCTACTCAGACTCCCTCATGCAAGTTGTAAAAAAGTACAGAACATTTAATAAAAGTATTGTGAATGTACAAACCTATTATATGGCGAGTGAACTTGTGCGCGAAGGTTTGGGATGTAGCATTACCGATATTTATACTGCTGCACACTCCTTACCAAATCATATGATTCACGAAATAAAACCAAGTTTATCTACCACAATTTATATTTTAGAAAATGCCAATGTGAGCACGACCAAAGCGACTGAAGATTTTATTGAATTAATTAAAAGAGAAGTGGCTTTCATGACACCATAAATTAACTAAAAGTTATGAGTAGTATCTAAAAACTCATTTGTTTAACGTTTTATCTTCTTCTTTAATGCAAATGTGTGTTGCAGATATAGCATGGAAGAATGAAAAAACATGTCGTTGTCATTGGTGGTGGAGTCATTGGTTTAAGTACAGCCTATGCACTTATTCAAGCAGGCCATAAAGTTACAATAGTGGAAGAAAAAGACCAGATTGGCTGCCAGACAAGTTTTGCAAATGGTGGTCAACTCAGTTATCGCTATGTTGCACCTTTGGCGGATGCAGGCGTTCCATTTCAGGCACTGCAATGGTTAGGAAAAGCCCACTCGCCTTTAAACTTTAAACTGAACTTTTCACCTCTTCAATGGTCTTGGTTATTCCAATTCCTCATGGCATGTAATCGCAAAGATAACATTGTGAATGGAAATCATATTTTACGGTTGTCCCTATATAGTCAAAGTATTATGTCTAAATGGCGTGATGAAATTGATAATTTTGACTGGGTAAAATCGGGAAAAATGATTATTCATCGCAATGAAAAAGCATTTAAAAAAGCAGCATTAGCGATAGATCCAACTGTACAAAAAGTGCTGTCACCAGAAGAAACCGTTCAACTTGAACCCGCATTAAGAGGTATTGAATCTACATTAGTGGGTTCAATTTATACACCTGATGATGAAACAGCAGATTGCTACAAATTTTGTTTAGCAATGTATAAAGCACTAAAAGAGAGTAACAACTTCAGATGTTTATATGCACATGAAGTGACAGATTTTTTTGCGGAAAATAATCAAATTGCTGCAATTGAAACAAATCAAGGACGTATAGAAGCAGATGAATTTGTCGTTGCTGCGGGCAATGGTAGTACTGCAATTTTTAAAATGGTGGGTATTTCAGTCCCAGTTTATCCATTAAAAGGATATAGCCTGACTTTACCATTCCCAGAAAAAGCCAATGTTGTACCCAATATAAGCGTGACCGATTATGCGAATAAAATTGTATATGCAAAATTAGGGAATCAGCTTCGTATTGCCGCAATGGTCGATATTGGCTATCAAGATACCTACATTCGAAAAGAACGTATAAATGCATTGAAAGATACGGTACGGAAAACATTTCCCGATTTACTAGCGTTAAATACAGCACAAGAATGGAGTGGTTTACGTCCATCCACCCCTACAGGTTTACCCATTTTGGGTCGTACGAAATATTTAAATTTATGGGCAAATATTGGCCAAGGTAGTTTAGGTTTCACATTGGCCGCTGGTTGTGCCATGGTCATTAGTCAATTAATTAGCGAAGCAACATCACCAATTACATTAGATGGTTTATCTCTGGAGAAATAAAATGAGTCATGATATTCAACGTATTGACACAAATGCACGATTATCAGGTTGCGTGCTTCATAACGGTTTAGTGTATGTTTCAGGTCAAGTTCCAACAACTTTAGATGCTAACGCTAAGCAGCAAACTTTAGAAGTTCTGGCAAAAATTGATGCTTTACTGCAACAAGCTGGTAGTGATAAAAGCCGTATTTTAACTGCACAAATTTGGATTAAAAATATTCCCGAAGATTTCGCAGTCTTTAATGAATGTTGGGAAGCATGGTTGCCAGATGGGTCAGCACCAGCACGTGCGGCTATTCAAGCAGATTTGGCTCGTCCGCAAGTATTAGTAGAAGTGATGGTTACGGCGAGTGTTAAGTAAGATTTGCCTTAAATAAAGCCAGTGAATTTACTGGTTTTATTAATTTCATGTTCAAATATAATCAGTCGTCAACTCGATGTTACATATATTTATAGTTAACGCTGATCACCTTATCCTTACTAAATAGTTTACGAATTGATTTTAATCTGACCAGTTAGTTAAGTTGAGACAAAATAAATTTTCAAAAGATATTTTTAAAATAAAAAACCATTCCAAAAACTTGAAATGGGTCTAGTAAAAACCACTGAGCCTGAAATAGTAAAAAATTAGAGCCTAACAATATCTACTGTAATAATTTGATGAGAAAATACAATATATTCAAATAATTTTTTAGATGAAATTTACTAAAAATTAAATTATATTAATTAACAAAATGTAATTCCTTTATTTTTTCGTTTAATATTTTTAAAGTGGTTAAACAAACATCCTGATATTGTTCATCTGTAATATTAATAAAATGAGCATTATAAATCCTAATAAGAATCCCATTCCATTTAAATCGATTCATTTTAGAAGTACATGAAGCATGATTAAATGCATTCAAATCCCCATCATCGTAATATTGTTTTGAATACATAAATATCTTAAAAAAAGTTCCAGGACCAAATTCATTTTTCCATTTTCTTTTTAGCAGATCATTTACAGTATCAGGCCAAATTACATTTAACCCATCACCTCCATAATATTCTTTAGGGATTAACCAAAAGCGTTTATTACGTTTTATCAAATTAAATTTACGTGAGTCATATTTGGGCAATCTTGCTCTATCTGCATCTGTAATAGCATCAAATTCCCGAGCCAATCTTCTATTCTGCGCCTCCATCAGTAGCCGAATTTCTCCCTCCTGTTCCTCTTTTGTTAAAGGAACACACTTATATATAACCCAAGCTATAAAAAATACTAAAAGCAAAGTCCATATAAAACCTTTAGATGGTGTGTAGTTTTTTATTTTCATTTTCCACCTTTAATAAACTAAGAATTAATGCACCTAGATTTTGATGTGGGGTGTTTTGAGGGGTAAAAGCATAGATAAAAAAAGCCCCTGCTATTAACAGGGGCTTTTCGAATTTGGCGGAAGCGGTGAGATTCGAACTCACGGAGGACTCACACCCTCGTCGGTTTTCAAGACCGGTGCATTAAACCGCTCTGCCACGCTTCCATGTGCGTAAGAATACAAAGCTTATTCATTTTATTCAAGAAAAATATCATCGCTTTGTGTTCAAGTGCATATTGTTTCATCAATTTTACAGTTGAGCCGCCAATTCTGCTCCTTCTTTGATCGCACGCTTCGCATCTAGCTCTGCTGCAAGCTTTGCACCACCAATAATATAGTAGTTTGCTATAGTCGACTCGCCTTCTTTTGGCATCAAGTCTTTTACCGATTCTTGACCTGCACACACCACAACAGTGTCTACGCGTAAAAGCTGGTCTTGACCATTATGCTCAATCCACAGTCCTTCATCGGTAACTGCTTTATATTGCACACCACGCAGCATGCGTACACCATGCTTTTTAAGCTGTGCACGGTGTACCCAGCCCGAAGTCTTGCCAAGACCAACACCGAGCGGTGTTGTTTTACGTTGCAGTAAATAAATCTCGCGGATTGCTGGTTCAACTACTGGCGGTTGCATGCCACCTTCAGAAATATAGTTCGGATCTGGATCTACACCCCATTCACGTTGCCACTCAGCCAAAGGTTGAGGCTGTGGCTGATGTGGTGGTTTAAGTAAGAACTCTGATACATCAAAACCGATACCACCTGCCCCAATCACTGCAACTTTTTGTCCCACTTCTGCACCTTGCAAAACTTGAGCATAGGAAAGAACTTGTGGAGCATTACTTCCTTCAATTTTTAAAGCACGTGGCACTACACCCGTTGCTACAATTACTTCATCAAAACCTTCACGTTCAAGTTGCTCACGATTTACACGAGTGTTTAAACGTACATCTACACCTGTTTTTTGAAGCTGTACTTTAAAGTAGCGAATCGTCTCGTGGAATTCCTCTTTACCCGGTACAACCTTGGCAAAGTTAAACTGACCACCTACATCTTTATTGGCTTCAAACAAAGTCACTGCATGGCCACGGCTTGCCGCCACAGTTGCAGCAGACATACCTGCTACACCACCACCTACAACGGCAATACGTTTTGGCTGTTTAGTCTTTAAATAGACCAGTTCTGTTTCATGGCCTGCACGTGGGTTCACTAAACAAGACACACGTTTATTTTTAAATGCATGATCTAAACACGCTTGGTTACAAGCAATACACGTATTAATTTCATCTACACGGTTGGTCGCAGTTTTATTTACCCAAAAAGCATCAGCCAATAAAGGGCGAGCCATTTGAATCATGTCTGCCTTGCCTTTTGCCAAAATCTCTTCGGCAGTTTCAGGCATGTTAATACGGTTAGATGCAATGACTGGAATTGAAATATGTTGTTTTACATGAGCTGTGTAATCGACAAACGCTGCACGTGGTACAGAGGTTACAATAGTTGGTACACGTGCTTCATGCCAACCAATACCCGTATTTAATAAAGTTACACCTGCTTTTTCTAAAGCCTTGGCAACAATTACCACTTCTTGCATGGTATTACCATCATGCACAAGGTCAAGTAGCGATAAACGGAAGCAAATAATAAATTTTTCGCCTACTTTTGCACGGATCGCTTTGACAATTTCAATCGGAAAGCGCATACGGTTTTCGATTTCACCGCCCCAACGGTCAGTACGCTGGTTTACATGGCGACTTAAAAATTGGTTAATCAGATATCCTTCCGACCCCATAATTTCAACGCCGTCGTAGCCTGCTTTTTTAGCAATGTCAGCGCACTGTGCGTAGTCTTCAATGGTGCTGAGAATATTTTTTTCAGAAAGTTGACGCGGTTTAAATGGTGAAATTGGCGATTTAATTGCTGTTGAAGACACCACAAAAGGCTGATAACCATAACGTCCTGCATGCAAAATTTGCATTAAAATTTTTGAACCATGTTTATGGACAGCGTGAGTCACTAAGCGATGCTGAGGAATATCAAATAAGCTATTCATAGTACCGCCAACTGGAGCCAACCAGCCTTGACGGTTCGGAGAAATACCTCCTGTTACAATCAGACCAACCCCACCTTTGGCACGTTCTTCAAAATAAGCGGCCAGTTTTGGGTAGTTAAAAAAGCGGTCTTCTAATCCCGTATGCATAGAACCCATGACTACACGGTTTTTAATGGTAGTGAAGCCCAAATGTAATGGTTTTAATAAATTGGCGTAACTTGTCATGCTGCGTCCCAATATTTTTTTGCAACTTGTTGCATAGTACTTTAATACTTTTTTAACGATTTTGGATGACCAAGAATTATTTTTTATTCGAGATTATGGTCAATCTATATATAAAGGAGACAATCCTATGTTTTCTTCAAATAATAAATACCAATCATAACAAGTGAATTAATGCTTTTTTTGCCAAAAAAGCACCATGAATAGTGCTACAATAGCCGCCATTCAGAATTCTCGAGACCACCTCAACGGGGTCTTTTTCATAAATGTTAGGATTAGCAATGACTGATAATGCAACTATCTTGCAGCATGTACCAGTAGGCAAAAAAGTTGGGATTGCCTTCTCCGGTGGTCTAGACACTTCAGCTGCTTTATTGTGGATGAAACAAAAAGGCGCTGAGCCTTATGCATATACTGCAAACTTAGGCCAGCCAGATGAAGATGACTACGATGCAATTCCAAAGAAAGCAGAACAATATGGCGCTGTAAAAGCTCGCTTAATTGACTGCCGCTTACAATTGGCGCTTGAAGGTATTGCTGCAATTCAGTGTGGTGCATTCCATATCAGTACAGGTGGCGTTCCTTATTTCAATACGACTCCACTCGGTCGCGCAGTAACAGGTACTATGCTCGTTACTGCAATGAAAGAAGATGACGTAAACATCTGGGGTGACGGTTCAACTTATAAAGGTAACGATATTGAACGTTTCTATCGTTATGGTTTGTTGACTAACCCAAATCTTAAAATTTATAAGCCTTGGTTAGATCAAAACTTTATTGATGAGCTTGGTGGCCGTGCAGAAATGTCACAGTTCCTCATCGATAACGGTTTTGACTACAAAATGTCAAAAGAAAAAGCGTATTCAACTGACTCAAACATGTTGGGCGCGACTCACGAAGCAAAAGATCTTGAATACCTAAATGCTGGTATCAAAATCGTTGACCCAATTATGGGCGTTGCTTTCTGGAAAGAAGAAGTTGAAATCAAACCAGAAGAAGTCACTGTACGTTTTGAAGAAGGTGTACCTGTTGCGTTAAACGGTCAAACTTTTAACAATCCGGTTGAACTTATTCTTGAAGCAAACCGTATTGGTGGTCGCCATGGTTTAGGTATGTCTGACCAAATCGAAAACCGTATTATCGAAGCGAAATCTCGTGGTATTTATGAAGCACCGGGTATGGCCCTTCTTCATATTGCTTACGAGCGTTTGGTTACTGGTATTCATAACGAAGATACGATCGAACAGTACCGTATTAATGGTTTACGTTTAGGTCGTTTACTTTACCAAGGCCGTTGGTTCGACTCTCAAGCACTTATGTTGCGTGAAACTGCACAGCGTTGGGTTGCTAAAGCGATTACTGGTGAAGTGACGCTTGAACTTCGTCGTGGTAATGACTACACCATCATGAACACTGAATCTCCAAACTTAACGTACGAAGCTGAACGTTTAACAATGGAAAAAGGCGATTCAATGTTTACGCCAATGGACCGTATTGGTCAGTTGACTATGCGTAATCTCGATATTACCGATACACGTGCAAAACTTGGTATCTATACAGATGCTGGTTTACTTTCAATCGGTCAAGGTTCTGCTATTCCTCAATTAGACAGTAAGAAAAAATAATTTTCTTATGACGTCAAAAAAGCCACCTATAGAGGTGGCTTTTTTATATTTAAAATTAATTCAGGCAGTTTCTACGATTTGTAAGGGTTGATAATAAATTTGGTTACGACCAAGCTGCTTTGCTCGATATAAAGCCTGATCTGCGGCATGAATTAATTCATCTTGCCCCATTTTTAGCCCACCTGTATATACAGTAAAACCTAGACTGATGGTGACATATTTCGAGACTAAGGAAGCAGCATGCGGAATAGCTTGGCGTTCTATCGCTTTATAAATATTTGCTGCCACTGAATAAGCACCCTGTGCTGGTGTTTCAGGTAAAAGTACGACAAACTCTTCACCTCCATAGCGTGCAACAAAGTCGACATGGCGAATTGAATTTTTGATTGCAGAAGCAATAGATGAAATAACTTTATCCCCCATCTGATGCCCATAAAAATCGTTATAGTTTTTAAAAAAATCAATATCAATAAATAAGACAGCTAAAGGACGCTTTTCTTGATTCGCACGGTAATAGTAAAAATCAAACATTTCGTCAAAAGTACGACGGTTTGAAATTTGAGTCAGCGCATCTTGCTGGCTCAATTGAAGCAATTCAGATGCTTCAATACGTAAAATTTGTTCATTAATTTCAGCAAGCTGATTACTTAAAAAAAGACTGCGCTCTCTTGAGATAAGCATTGTACTTATAGAAAAACCCAAAATACAACTACCAAACAAAGCACGCCCAAGTGCAATATAGTCACAGTTCACATTTAATAAAATGAGTAACACAAAAACCAATATTGCCGCCGATAAGCCAACATAAAGCATATGCAAAGGTTTTATGCCGCTCAAAATAAACCCAAGCATATATAAAAATGAAAGAAGCAACATCGACTGATTTTTAAGAGCCATATTTCCAACACTGAGCAACAGCATGGCACTTGTAATAATGGATAAAAAAACAATGCTACAGGCAGCAAAATAAAAATGATATAAGTGAGTACACCACTTGCTAAAAATTTTGAGATGTTTTGCCGAGTTCGATCGAGATTTAAAAGCCAGAATTTTTTTTCAAGTTGTTTTGGCAAAGGCATATTGGCATAACGATGGGTATGTAGAGTAACCAAATACTCGATTTCTTCTTTAGATTTGAGTAATTGATGTACATTCCCCCTATTTGCCACTAGTCGATTCCCACATATTCCGCGTTAACAAAATATAACATTATTTTTTAAAGCTCCCTGTGCTTTATTTTGCCATTTGTCCGTAATTCTCGTTACCATTTTCACACTTTATCGATTATCATTTGTTTTATTTCGAAGTTTGAACTGCCTTGAACTCTATTACCCTGCTCCAGCCAGATGATTGGCATGCACATTTACGTGATGGTTTAGCATTAAAACGTACTGTTCCAGATTTGGCTAAACAGTTCGCTCGCGCGATTTGTATGCCTAACCTTGTACCGCCTGTAAAAACAGTAGATGAAGCTTTAGCTTATCGCGAACGTATTCTTGCGCATGTTCCAGAAGGCAATAATTTTGACCCTCGCATGGTGCTTTATTTTACTGATCACACTTCACCAGATGAAGTTCGTAAAATTAAAGAATCAGAACATGTAAATGCAATTAAACTTTACCCTGCTGGTGCGACAACAAACTCAGACAATGGTGTGAGTGATATTCGCAAAGTTTATGCAGTCATTGAGCAATTAGAAGAGCATCAAGTGCCGTTATTGCTTCATGGTGAAGTGACTCACAATCATGTAGATATTTTTGATCGTGAAAAACGCTTTCTAGATGAGGTATTATCACCATTATTGAAACAGTTCCCGAAACTTAAAGTTGTGCTTGAACACATTACGACAAGTGATGCAGCACATTTTGTTTTAGAACAAGACCGTAATGTTGCAGCAACAATTACTCCTCAGCATTTATTATTTAACCGTAATGATATGTTGGTTGGTGGTGTTAAACCGCACTTTTACTGCTTACCAATTTTAAAACGTCAAACACATCAAACGACTTTACTTGAAGTTGCGACAAGCGGTAATCCTAAGTTTTTCTTAGGTACAGACAGTGCCCCTCATGCACAAAATGCAAAAGAGAATGCTTGTGGCTGTGCAGGCTGCTATAGTGCTCCTAATGCAATTGAGCTTTATGCACAAGCTTTTGATCAAGTGGGTAAATTAGAGCGTTTAGAAGGTTTTGCAAGCCACTTTGGTGCAGACTTCTACGGTCTACCACGTAATACTTCTACCATTACTTTGGTTAAAGAAGACAACCTCGTTCCCGAATCTTTTGATTATTTAGATGATCAGAAAATTATCCCGCTGCATGCCGGGAAAACGCTGCAATGGAGAAAAGTGTGACACAAGAAAATTCTGTCCCGGTCATTGGCCAACGTTTTCGTGGCTTCTTACCTGTTGTTGTCGATGTTGAAACGGCAGGTTTTAATGCCCAGACAGATGCATTGCTAGAAATCGCGTGCATTCCAATTGTGTATGATGCTCAGGGACAATTTGTCCCTGGTCCTGCATTTCATGCACATATTAACCCGTTTGAAGGTGCAAACCTCGATCGCCGTTCGCTCGACTTTATTGGTATTGATCCATTCAACCCAATGCGTATAGCAATGGCTGAAGACGAGAGAACTGCGCTACGTCGTATTTTTAAATCAGTCAATGAAGTTCGTAAACAGCAACATTGTACTCATGCAGTACTTGTAGGTCATAACGCGCATTTTGACCTTGGTTTTTTACAAGCAGCAATTGCACGTACAAGCACGAAAAACCAAAACCCATTTCATAGTTTTTCAGTCATGGATACGGTTACTTTAAGTGCAGTTATGTTTGGACAAACCGTGCTTGCTAAAGCATGTATTCAAGCTGGAATTGAGTTCGATGGTAAAGAAGCACACTCTGCTTTATACGATACTCAGAAGACTGCTGAACTGTTTTGCTATATTTTGAACAAACTGTCTCCTTACCTACTTGACAGTTTAGTGGCGGCTTCTTAAGATACCGCCATCCTCAACGTCCCTATCGTCTAGAGGCCTAGGACATCGCCCTTTCACGGCGGTAACCGGGGTTCGAATCCCCGTAGGGACGCCATATTCTTTCTATAAAGAATCATCGCTTCAAATTATTTTATCTCACTTCAAATTTCATCCATGAGATAAATTTCTTATTTTCAAAATCAAGACTTCAACTTTACTTCATCAATGTGTTGTGCAGGTTGCATAGTTGGATCATCTTTCTCAATAATTATTGCATCAGCTACTAACTTTGTTTTTGTTAAATCTGGTTCTATTGAAACTTGAGCTAATGAACTTGATGTAATATTAAAATCACGATGTATTTGTGCCAGTTCTGGTGTTCGTTTATAACGTATGACTTTAAAACCTGCTTCTTGAATTAAAGTATCTCGCTCTGCATCGAACTTTTCTTTCCCTTTGTGGCTAGAATCATCTAGTTCAACAATAGCAACGATATTAAATGCTTTATCCAACACAACAAAATCAGCAACTTTTCGATTAAATAAATTACGCGTCGCGTATCCTTGCGCTGTCATAAAAGCACTGAAAGCGACTTGCGCCAAAATAGTATATTCAGGCAAAGCTTCCTTTAGTTTCATAAAAGTAGGTTGTTCATTCATAGTAATGATACGCTTTCCCTTGATTGGGTTACGTTTTGCATTTCTATTTTTGCTTTCCCCTTTCTTTAAAACACTTAAAATCGCTAATACCATTATGGCTATTAAAAATATGCCAACTATCGCAAACATCGAATTTCCCCTAAATAAGTATAAAAACTATTTTGATTTTAAAATACAATTAAAAACGGCCAACTATCAATTATTTATATGATTTTAAAAGCTATTGTTCTTTGTATTTAATACTCAATTTTAGACTTTAATTTATAATTTTTTAAATCTATATTTTTAATTTTTGTCATTTATATTAAAAAAAATACACTTGTGCAAATTTATCACTGATTCCATATTCCTTTTACATACAGTTACATTATAATAATTCTTATTTTTATACTGATATTTATTATCAACAAGGTTTTAAATGGATCTTAAGCTTCGCATCCTCTCCCTGAGTATTGCTCAACTATGCTGTATCTCATCTGCTTTTGCAGATACTGACACTTCTTCAACCACTCTTGCCACTATCAAAATTAAAGCCCAACAGGCATCAGATCAAACTTATAAAGTTGATAGCTCGAGTAGCGCAACACGTAGTGAAGTCGCATTAAAAGATACGCCACAATCTGTCAGTGTAGTAACTCAAAAAGTAATTGAAGATATTGGCGCGACACGTTTGATTGAAGCGCTTGATTTAGCTGGTGGTGTTACTCGTGCTAATAACTTTGGCGGTCAAGGTTTAACAGGCTTTAATCTTCGTGGATTCACTAGCGGTGAGTTTTATCGCAATGGATTCCCTATCAACCGTGGCTATCCAAATGCTCCAGATAGCAATACTATTGAACGTGTAGACGTTTTACGTGGACCCTCTTCTAGCTTATATGGTCGTGGTGACCCAGGTGGTACGTTTAACTTAATTTCTAAAACACCAAAGTCTGAACAACAAACCACTTTAGGTGCTCAGCTTAACAGTGAAGGTTTATACCGCACCACGATAGACACGACAGGTGCTGTACCAAATGCAGAAAACATTGGTTATCGTCTAAATGTGATTGCAGAAGGCGGTGATAGTTATCGCGATCATGTCGAATCAAAACGTTACGGAATTGCTCCAGTCATTCAATGGCAAGCTTCTGACGCGACCAAAGTTACTTTTGAAGCAGATATTTTACGAAATCAGCATCCACTTGATCGTGGCCAAACACGCTATGCAGGTCAGAAGTCTTTTATTAGTTCACCAGACACTTATTTATGGGAAACGGGTAAAGACAATAACCGACTATATAATGACAACAATATGACTCAATTACGAGTCGAACACGACCTTGGTAATGACTGGAAGCTCAATGCTGGTGTGCAATATTTAAATGGCAAGTTACATGGCTATGCGGTAGAGGCAAATGGCATTCAAGATGACGGCGAAACTTTAAACCGAAATTACAACTATCGCGAATTAAAATGGCAAGATACCGATGCCCAAATTAATCTAACAGGTAATTTCCAAGTTTTAGGTCTAGCTCATACTTTAGTGACAGGGCTTGAATATGAAAATTATGATTATAAGTCATATATTATTCGTTCAGATGCTAAGTCAAATAACTACCCGATCAATATTTATGATCCAGTTTTAGGCCAACCTCTCCCTGAGCTTAAAAATATTACGACCCATGACCGTGAAAACTTAAAAACCACTGCCCTTTTTGTACAAGACCAAGTCGATTTAAATGAGCGTTTAAGCGCGCTATTAGGTTTACGTTTTGAACATTACGAACATGATTACAAAAACCTATTACCGAATACCGCGAATTGGAATACCAGTCATAACGCGTTTATTCCACGTTTAGGTTTAGTTTATAAAGCCAGTGACGACCTTTCAATCTATAGCAATGCTGCGAAATCTTTTAAACCTAACACTGGTGTTAACCGTAATGGAGAAGGCTTTGACCCAGAAGAAGGCTTAGCTTACGAGTTAGGCTTTAAATGGCAAGCACTTGATAATATGTTATCAATTGATTCCGCTATTTTTTACGCCAATAAAGAAAATGTCTTAACACTAGATCCTGTAGATTCAACCTACAAAGTTACTGCTGGTAAAGTTCGTAGCCAAGGTATTGAGTTAAATATTGCTGGTCAACTTACACCTGCTTGGAAAATTATTGGTGGCTATGCCTATACAGATGCAGAAGTAACTAAGGACAATAGCCTGCAAAAAGGAACAACTCTAGCCAACATTCCAAAAAATAGTTTTAATCTTTTAAATATCTATGAATTTCAGGATGGGCCTTTACAAGGGTTGGGTTTAGGCATCAATCAAAAATATATTGATAAGCGTGCAGGTCAAACGGCCAATAGTACCTACACCATGAAAGGTTATGCAGTTACAGATTTGGTTTCTTATTATCAAGCATCACCAAAACTTCGTATTAACTTAGATCTGAAAAATCTTTTTGACAAAGTTTATGATGAAAGCGCTTTCAATCTATATGCATATCCGGGTGAATCACGTACTGTTCAATTAGGTATGAGCTATACGTTCTAAACTAAGAATATAACGAACCAAAGCATCAGCCTTTTACCGTATAAGATCTCACTAAGGAGATTAGTCATTAAAGAAGCCACTGTCTAAAAATACAGTGGCTTTTATTTTCTCATATAAAACATTATAAATTTATGATTTATAAATATTTTATTATACTTAAATTCTTTTCTACCCTATACTAAAATTAAATCAAAAGTATAATTTGAACATGACATGCAAATTCGATTATTTCATTTACAAAATTCACGCTCTCAACGCATTATTTGGTTTTTAGAAGAATTAGGACTCAACTATGAACTCATCACTAAATATCATTCGGACGAAGACAAAAATAATAACTCGCCGCATCAGTTATCAAAATTTCCAACCCTCGAAATTATTGAACACGAGCAATCTTCAATTTTGGCCGAAACTTCAGCAATCCTAGATTATTTCTCTCATTTACATCCACAATTGGGACAGAATAATTTAGGAAACCAACAACTACAAAATTTTTATTATTGGAAAAATTACTGTGAGGCAACATTCATTCCCGATCTGGTACTCAAACAAATCTTTCAACAAATTGCTGAGCGTACGCCTTTTCCAGTACGTTTCATTCCAAAACTTTTAAAATATGGATTCGATCAAGGTTATCTCAATCAATCATTACAACAACACATGAGCATGATCGATAAACATTTAAAGCACCACTTATGGTTTGCTGGAGATCAGTTTACTACTGCTGATATTTTGATGTGGTTTCCGTTATTGGCTTGCTCACCAAATTATAGCCAGTTTAAACATATACAGCGTTATCTGGCTCAAATAGAAAACAGACCAGCCTTTAAAAATGCTTTAATTAAAGGTCAATGGTCTGCTTCTACGTTTCAGACTTACTGGGCTATTGCTTGGTAATTTATTTATGCAGATTTACGTGAATTCACGCGCCCTTGAACAACGGCCTTAATATTGCCCTTCGCGTAATTTAAAAACACAATTAAAGGCGATAGTTTTGGATTTGGCTTTTTGCCCTGTCCAATAGCTTTGAATTGTGCTGCGTACCAAATAATTTCCATAATCGCCATTTTGTCAACAAAAGGTAAACCTGTTTTAATTGGTTTTACGGCATAGCGAACATCTTGGCCTGCGATTAAACGGTCAGTTAAATCTGTTTCAACAGCAAGTGGACGAGCAATACCAATAAAGTCGCATGCCCCACTTGCCAGAGCAGCATTCATGCCTTCTACAGTACGGAAGCCACCTGTCACCATAAGTTTACATTTTACATGCTGACGGATTTTTTCAGCGAAGTCTAAGAAGTATGCTTCGCGTGCAATGGTACTTGCCTTACGTTTATCAGCTTTAGCACCAGCCATTGCAGGTGCTTCATAAGTACCACCTGAAATTTCAATTAAGTCAATCCCAGCTTCATCAACGGCTTTAAATACCGAAATCACATCTTCTTCGCTAATACCACCGCGTTGGAAGTCAGCAGAGTTAAGCTTAACTGAAATAATAAAATTCTCTGAAGTTGCTTCACGTACCGCTTTATAAACTTCTAGTAAAAAGCGAGTACGGTTTTCAACTGCCCCCCCCCACTGATCTGTACGTTTATTCGTTAATGGCGATAAAAACTGGCTAATTAAATAGCCGTGTGCACCATGTAACTGTACCCCTTCAAAACCAGCTTTCTCACAAATGCTGGAAGCTACTGCAAAGCGTTTAATAATATCCAAAATTTCTTCATGTGTAAGCGCACGTGGAGTGCCAAACATCGTCGCTAAAGCTGGACTAAAAGGAACTGCCGAAGGTGCGACTGTTTCTTTATTTAAGCCTTTAGGGCACTGACGACCTGGGTGAGATAGTTGAATGAGCTGTATCATTCCATATTGTTTACCAACCGCTGCCCATTCTTTTAAACGCTCTAGGTCACGTTCGGTTTCAATCACCACCACGCCTGGTTCATTTTTGGCTTCGAAATTGACCATCACATTACCAGTAATCGCACAGCCTAAACCACCTTTAGCCCATGCACCGTACAGGCCTAGATGTAAGTCATTTGGTTGTCCCTCATAGTTTGCAAGTGCCTCACTCATTGCACCTTTAATAATCCGGTTTTTAAATGTGGTATTTCGAATCGTGATTGGTTGTGCAATCTGGCTCATGGTTAACCTCTTTTAATACTTTAGAGCAATTACTCTAATTTAGATGAGTTATAGGTCATGTCAAGGGAAAATCGATAACTGACAATAGCACATGTCAAATTTAAAAAGTATAGAGAAATGCAACTTTTTGCATTAAAAATTTAAATAATATTTATGCTTATAAAACAAAATCTTATTTAAATAAATTAAAGACTCGCCCTAATTAATTGCTTGGTATATTCAGTTTTAGGGTCATTAAATAACTGTTCAGTCGGCTGATATTCCACAACTTTTGCATGTCGCAATACCATCACTTTATGACACAGTGCTTTGACCACATTTAAATCATGACTAATAAAAATATAGCTTAGGTGCTCTGTTTGTTGTAATCGTCGCAATAATTGAATCATCGCTTTTTGAGTCGTTCCATCTAAGGCAGATGTTGGCTCATCTAAAATTAAAAGTTTAGGTTGAACCACTAAAGCTCTCGCTAAAGCAACGCGCTGACGTTGTCCACCCGAAAGCTCGTGCGGATAGCGATGTTGAAAGTCTTCAGACAACTCAACTTTTACCAAAGCAGATTTAACTTGCTGTTTGATCTCGCTATCAGCTACAGCTTTCACTTTTAAGCCTTCAGCAATAATCTGCCCTACCGTCATACGCGGGTTTAAACTACCAAATGGGTCTTGGAAAACAATTTGTAAGTCTGACCTAATCTTACGCAAAGCTTTTTGTTCTAAGTGGTTTATGTCTTGCTCTAGAAAATTAATTTGCCCCTCACTTTTCAGTAATCGAACCAGCGCTAACGCCAATGAGGTTTTACCTGAACCACTTTCACCTACAACACCTAACGCTTCGCCTTGAGTTAGCTCAAAAGTTATATTTTCAATAGCATTGGTATAACTTTGAATTCGGTTAAAGATACCACTCCGAATTGGGTATTTAACATTGAGTCGTTGAACAGATAAAATTTTATGACTGGAGGAAAGTGGCTGAGTAAAACCAAGATCAAGATCTAACAATTGCTCAGTATAAATTGACCTTGGATTTTCAAAAATCTGTTGAAGCTGACCTTGCTCTACAACCTGCCCCTTGTGTAATACAATGAGTTCATTGGCATAACGGCGAACCAAATTTAAATCATGGCTAATTAAAATCAGCGCCATGCCATATTTATTCTGTAAAGACTTTAATAACTCTAAAATCTGTGACTGTAAAATCACATCAAGCGCGGTGGTTGGTTCATCTGCAATTAAAATTTTAGGTTGAAGTGCTAGCGCAGCCGCAATCATGACTCTTTGCTTTTGTCCACCTGAAAGCTCATGCGGATAACGTTTTAAAATGTGTTCTGGATTAGCAATTCCTACATCTTTTAATAATTGAATTACCTGCGGCTGAGCTTTCGATTTTGACCAACCTTGTAAAATAAAATTTTCACCAACAATTTTCTCAACCTGATGCAATGGGTTTAAAGCCGTAGAAGGCTCCTGAAAAATCATGGCAATATGATGGCCACGTAAATAAGTTCTAGTCTTTTCGTCTATTTCTAAAATATTTTTTGAATCAATAATAATACGACCAGATGTTTTTAATTTTTCTGGTAATAACCCCATCATCGCCAAACAGCTTATTGTTTTACCTGAACCACTTTCACCTACAATTGCAAGCGTATCACCAGCTCGTAAGTGTAAATTGAGGCCCTCCAATAAAGTCTGATCTTGCGTAGAGATTGAAAGATTTTCTATTTTTAGCAAGGTAGTATCTGAGTTCAATTTATTTTCTTGGGTCGAATGCATCGCGTGCCGCCTCCCCAATATAAATTAATAATGACAACACAAAAGCAAGGCTAAAAAAGCCAGATAGAGCCAACCAAGGTGCATCTAAGTTATTTTTACCTTGCAACAACAATTCACCTAAAGAGGCCGCATCTGGCGGTAATCCATAGCCCAAGAAATCGAGTGCGGTTAAAGCAATAATATTGGTGGTCAGAATAAAAGGTAATTGCGATAGGCTAGAACTTATGGCATTTGGCAAAATGTGCTTAAAAATAATTGTTCTATCATTTACACCCAAAGCCTGAGCTGCACGGACATAGTCAAGTTGACGCGCTTTTAAAAATTCAGCACGGACAATTCCCACAAGCACAGTCCAGCTAAAGAACAACATAATAAAAAATAGCCAATATACATTTGGGGTAAACATACTGACCAAAATCATGACCATAAACAGCATGGGTAAACCATTCCAGACTTCTACCAGTCGTTGTCCCAGCAAATCGACCCAGCCACCATAGTAGCCTTGTATAGCACCTACAAAAATCCCAAGTAGTGCTGCACAAGCTGTTAAAGCCAAGCCGAAAAGTAATGAGACTCTAAGCCCATAGAGAATACGTGCAAGCACGTCTCGCCCTTGGTCATCTGTTCCTAACCAGTTCTGCTTAGAAGGTGGCGAAGGCACAGGTACAGCCAAGTCTAAATTAGGTGTCTGATAAGAAAACTGAATGAGCGGCCAAATCGCCCAACCTTTATGATTAATGAGTTCTTGTACAGCTGGGTCTTTATAATCTGCTTCTGTTTCAAATACACCACCAAAAGTGGTTTCGGGATATGCCTTAAAAACAGGTAAATAATAAGCGTCCTCATATTTCACTAGCAATGGTTTGTCGTTAGCAATGAGCTCAGCAGCCAATGAAATCACTAAAATAAGGCTAAACAAGATAAAGCTTGCCCACCCTAATTTATGTCGCCTAAACTTTTGCAGTCGTGATCGCACAATAAAAGACACTATTTGCCTCCTTGTGCTTCAAAGTGAATACGCGGATCAATCCATTGATACAGCACATCGCAAATAAGTCGTAAAAGCAGACTAAACAGCGTGAAGAAAAACAATACGCCAAAAATAACCGGATAGTCCCGCTGAACAATGGCTTCAAAGCCTAATAAACCGACACCATCTAGATGAAAAATAATTTCAATAAAAAGATTTCCCACAAAGAAAATGCCTGCTAAAGCCTCTGGCAATCCAGCAAGAATCACTAAAATGGCATTACGAAATACATGTTTATATAAAACTTGCTGGCTATTTAAACCTTTTGCATAAGCTGCCAAAACATAAGGCTTATTAAGCTCTTCTAAAAATGAATATTTGGTTAAATAGGTTAGGCTGGCAAAACCACCTAACACCATGGTAATAAGCGGCAAAGTCATGTGCCATAAGTAGTCCGTAATTTTTTCAAAAAAACTTAATTGATGAAAATTATCCGACACGAGGTTTTGCAATGGAAACCAGTGAAAATATGACCCACCCGCGAAGAAAACAATAAGTAAGATAGCAAAAACAAAACTTGGCACCGCATAACCCACTACCAGTAACAGTGAAGTAGAACGGTCAAACCAAGAACCTTGTTGTTTGGCTTTTTTAATACCCAGCGGAATTGAAATAAGATAAATCAGCAAAGTGCTCCATAGCCCAAGCGATATCGACACAGGCATTTTTTCCCAAAGCAACTCAACTACTGGTTTATCTTTAAAAAAGCTTTGTCCAAAGTCTAAAGTCAAATAACCTTTTAACATCAACAAGAAACGTTCTACTGGAGGATGGTCAAAACCGTATTGTGCTTTAATTTGCTCTACCATTTCGGGGCTTAATCCTTTAGCACCTTGATAGTACATTTCAGTACCTAATATCCGTCCTGCTCCTACGCCACTTTCTACCTCATGGATTGCTTGTTCTACAGGTCCACCCGGCGCAATTTGCACGACCACAAAGTTGATCAATAAAATAATGAACAACGTTGGAATGATTAAAAGAAGTCGCTTCAGAATATATGAACCCATATAACAGGATTTCCTTTAGGTACGTGCTTTTATTGTTGATGTAAATATTGGGCAACTTTTTTGGCTTGGTTTGGATTAATCCACCAATACTCTATACCGGCTGAGAGCACGGGTTTCACTTTAGGCTGCTGATACATATTCCAGTATGCATACCAATATTCCCCTTTTCCATAAGTCGGAATTTGGTAATAGCCTGCGTGAAGTAATCGATCAAGAACATGAGTATAGATAATTTGCTGTTCACGGTCTTTAGCAGTGACCAGTTTTGAAATGACTTCATCAATAACCGGATTACGAATACCAGCATAGTTATAGTTGCCATCTTGAATGGCTGCTGCGCTGCCCCAGAACTGAGCCTGTTCATTGCCCGGATTTAAAGATTGCGGCAAATTCATGGTGGTCATGTCAAAGTCATAACGGCGTGTACGTTCTAAATATTGTGGCGCATCGACTTGCCGTAAATTAATATTAATTCCTAATTTTTTTAAATTTCTTACAAATGGCATGAGTGTTCTTTGTTTGCCATCTTGCTGAATAAGAAACTCAATTTGTACAGGCTTGCCTTCAGGCGTATATAACTGTCCTTCTTTAATTTTATAACCGGCCTGAATGAGTAATTGTCTTGCGATTAATAAATTTTGACGGTTAAAACCACTGGCGTCCGAAACTGGATATTTCCAGTCTGCCAAAACAGCTTTTTGCATAATTGGTGAAAGCTTTGGTAAAAGTGGTTTTAATATCGTGAGCTCACTCTTTGAAGGACGACCTGTTGCTGCCAACTCACTATTTTCAAAATAACTTTGTAGTCGTTGATATTGTCCATAAAACAAAGCTTTGTTCTGCCATTCAAAATCATAGGCATAGGTTAAAGCTTGTCTAAAGCGAATATCGTTTAAAGGTTTTCGTCGTGTATTAAACACATAACTTTCAGTTGCAATCGGGTTATGGTGTCTAAATTTATATAGAGTGACTAAACCTGCTTTTACCGCTGGAAACTTGTAATCAGTGAACCATTTTTTAGGATTAGTTTCTTCATGCAAGGTATATTGCCCAGATTTAAAACCTTCGAATGCAATATCCCAATTTCGATAATAAACATATTTTAAATGGTCGAAGTTATAGCGCCCTTTATTAATAGGCAAATCTTTTGCCCAATAATTCGGGTTTCGTTTATAGCTAATACTACGTCCAGCATCAATTTTTTCAACGACATACGGCCCTGAACCTACAATCGGTTGCAAGGTAATACGAGTAAAGTCACGGTTCGTCCAATCTGCTTTTGAGTAAATTGGTAAGCTCGCTACAACAAAAGGCATTTTAGGATTATGACTAGACTTAAAAGTGAATTTAACTTGATGTGGGTTGATCACTTCTGTTTTTGCCAAGTCAGCAAGATACATTTGTAGACCAAAATTAGATTTGGTCTGATATGTATCAAAACTAAATTTTACATCTGCTGCTGTTAAAGGCTGTCCAGTACTAAAACGAGCTTTAGGATTTAAATAGAAAGTAACGGATTGGGTTCTTTCTGGGTCATACGAAACTTTCTCGGCTAAAAGTGGATATAAAACCCCAACTTCATCGAGTGACTGAGTCATTAAAGTATCAAAAAGATAATTTACCCCTTCTGTCGCGTTCCCCTTCCCATTCATGCTATTTAAATTATCAAATGTCCCTTGCGCGGCTTGACTCAACGCTCCACCCTTAGGTGCGTTTGGGTTGGCATAAGGCATAGCAGCGATTGCAAGGTATTTAGGCTTAGAATGAATTGCAATATACGGCGTGGTTTGCTGTGCAGAGAATACAACTTGCGAAAAGACACTGAGCCCGACTAGCAGGCTCAGTTGACAATATAACTTTTGCATAAAGTTCTAATTATTCTATAAATTAGGCACTTTTATGATATCGCCAATACGCAATTGCGTCGACGGTGTTAGGTTATTGAGTTCCGCAAGTAAACTGGTTTCTAGACCATATTTACTTGCAAGACCAATTAAAGTGTCGCCACGTTTAACTTTGTATTCCACTACAGTTTTTGGAATCACAATATTTTGACCGCGCTGTAGACTAGCATTTGCTTTTAATGCATTCATTTCAGCAAGTTCACGAACTGAAATACCTGCACGACTCGCAATCGCATTTAACGACTCGCCAGCTTTAACCGTATATTTTTCAGTATTTTTACCTGCTGCAACAGGTTTAGCAGATGATTTTGCGGTATCAGCTTTCGCTGTTTCTACAGGCACATCACCTGTTAGTTTTAAATGCTGACCAACACGTACAGTGCTGTTACGAGATAAGCCATTTAATGCAGTTAGATAATCTAACTGTAAATGATAACGGCTAGCGATGCTTCGTAAGTTATCACCAGACTTAACGGTGTAAGTATCTGGTGTTTCATCTTTAGCATTTTTAGTAGCAGCCTTGCTCGGTGTTTCAACCTCACCTGTCAATTTTAAACGCTGACCAGCACGAACACCTGCTGTACGTGATAATCCGTTTAAATCGGCCAAATAACTGGTTTGTAAGTTATATTTAGCTGCAATCGCATGTAAGCTATCACCAGACTGCACAACATAGTGTTCTGGAACACTTACACCCGCAGGTACTTTCAAGTTTTGGCCAAGCTGGACATGGCTACTCGCTTTTAAGTTATTCAGTTCTGCAAGTTCAGCTAAGCTAATTTTAGACTTGGTGGCAATGCTTGATAATGTATCACCACGTTGCACTTTATAGCTTTCAGTCTTATACGACGGCCCTGCTGCAAGTTTTTCATACTTGCCAGAAGCTTTGTTGTCATCAGACTCATCAACAGCAACTTCTTTTGCAGGTACATTAATTTTCTGACCAGCCATTAAATTACTACCAGCTGATAACCCTGGTGTTAACTCCGCCAACTCCTGATTAGATAATGCATAACGATCTGCAATTAACTTTAAGTATTCTCCACGTTTAACCGTATAGCTCTTTGTTGCAATACGACGTGTACTTGCCTGAACAGCTTTAGGTTCTGCCTTAGCAGAATTTCGGTTGCCTTTAGCCTCTTTCAAATGCAGCTTCTGACCAACAAATAGACCATCACTTACAGATAAATCGTTATATTCAGCAAGCTGTTTCACAGACAAATTAAATTGATTTGCCACGCCTGTTAAACTGTCATTTGCTTGAACAACGTAAACATCAGGTTTAACTGTTGATTTAGCCGTAGACTCAACCTCTTGTGGTTTAGCATCGTATAAATACAGGCTAGTTCCTACAAACAGCGTCTTTTCTGGATCAATCTGGTTCCACTTGGCAACATCACGCCAGTTGACTCCATTTTTCATTGCAATAATTGCTAATGTATCGCCCGGCTGTACGGTATAGGTACTACGCTTGCCTTTAGGTTGTACAACAACAACATCAGTATCGGTTTTAATGTAAGGCTTATCTTTATTACGCTGCGCTTCTTCAGAATTTGCAACACTTGCATCTTCAGTTAACGTTTTTGGATAAGCAAAGCCCTTACTTAACTCTTTACCTTGCTGTTCAGCAACGGATTGACTTGTCTGAATCGCAGTTAACTTAATTTTGCCATCATAAGGGTCAACAATTTCGGTACCTTGCGGTGCAATTGCCTTTAACTCAGCAACCACTTGGTCTTTTTCAGCTTGAGTGGCCTGTGGCTGTAAAGCTTGCTCAACAGTTTCTTTCTCACCTTCAGCACGAACCGCTGCTAAAATTTTCTCACGCTCAACAGCTGAAATTGGTGGTTCTGTTCTTACTGGCTTAACATTAGTTGCAGGTGTTACTGCAACTGGAATACGAGGTGCACTTGGCACATCAGCTGAGGCCGCAAAAGCAGCTAAAGCATCAGAACCACGAGGTGTTGAGGTTTTTACCGATACAGTACTGCCCGTTGTTCTTGTAGGAGCCGTAGGTCTTACAGGCTGAACTTGAGTCGCTGGTGATGTTTTAACAGTGACTGAGGTTGAAGTCGTTGTAGTTGGCTTAGATGGTGATGTGACATTTGCCCACCAACCTGAACCACCACCAGATTTCATTCCTTTTAATTTATTATCCACTGAAGGGCTAATATCGGCAGGAATTAAAATACGCATTGGGCTTGCAGGGTCTACTGTTTCACCACGATAGCCCGGGTTTAATGCATATAACTCGGCACGGCTAAGACCACTAACCGATGCAATTTCATTTAAAGACAACGGCGCAGACAATGTAACTTCACGGAAGTGCGGTCTGTTCGCAATTGGTGGTAATGAAACCCCGTAAGCACGCGGATTTTTAATAATTTGAGCAACTGCCAAGAAACGAGGAACATAGTTCATGGTTTCTTGTGGAAGTTTTAATGACCAATAATCGGTTGGTAAACCTGCAGCTTGGTTACGGTTAATCGCCTGCTGGATACGACCCGGACCAGCGTTATAAGCTGCTAAAGCCAATTCCCACGAACCGAACTGGTTATATAAGCTACCTAAAAACTCATATGCAGCACGTGTAGACTCAACAACATCACGACGACCATCATACATGCCCGTTTGTTGTAAACCATAAATACGGCCGGTACTTGGAATAAACTGCCATAAACCTGCTGCTGCCGCACTACTTGTTGCAGCAGGGTCATACGAGCTTTCAATTACTGGTAATAACGCAAGTTCAGTTGGAAGACCACGGCGTTCTGCTTCTTTAACAGTATGATATAAATAACGACTTGCGCGAGCACTTAAACGGTCAAGGTAGGGCTGACGTGAAATAAACCAACTACGCTGCGCTTCAATACGCGGATCCCAATGATCGAGATCCATTTTAAAGCCGACAGCCATACGTTTCCAAACGTCACCGTGTTTTAAAATAAGTAGACGGTCACCCTCTACAGCACGCATATCTGTTGCTGAAAGTAAATCTTCTAACGAGTCTAGACTGCTTGCATCAAGATAGCCTGCTCCACTGACCTGTTTTGTTTTCGAGGTTTTTGCAGATTGCGGAGTCGAAGAACAGCCTGCTGTCATACCCAACGCAGCTAAAGCAGAGCTAAGGACTGTAATTTTGAATAATGATGCTGCAGATGGCTGCCACACAAATGTGGTTGGTTTATACATAAAAACTTCCAAACAACTCGCGTAATATTTCTTGGGGTCTGCCCACAAACCCTAGGTCTTCGATGCCATTGTAGTAAAGCATGCAAGATAGACAAGGCAATAATTTAATGTCATTTGCATGGAAATGTTACAAGAAATTAAAAAAAGCTTGCTTTGTAACGATGGAACCGAACTTTTTGCGTATACAATACACCATATTCAGCTCTTTTTCTTTCAGTTTAGGTTTCGATTTATGTCTCAAACAATCACACTGTATGTTGATGGTGCATGTCGTGGCAATCCCGGTTTAGGCGGTTGGGGTGCATATGTCATTACCGAACAGGGTGAACATAAATTATTTGGCGGTGAACCCGATACAACCAATAACCGTATGGAACTTACTGCGGCGATTGAAGGTGTTTCTTTTTGCCCACCCGATGCACAATTAATTATCTGGACCGACTCAAACTATGTAAAGCAAGGTATTACAGAGTGGATTCATGGCTGGAAAAAGAAAAATTGGAAAGATGTTAAAAACCCCGACCTATGGCAAAAACTTGATGCTGTTTGCGCAGGCAGAAATATTGAGTGGAATTGGATTAAAGGCCATGCAGGACATCCTGGCAATGAAATGGCAGACCAACTTGCCAATTTAGGTGCAGATAAGACTGCTCAAGAACTCAAGCAACCACAGCCTGTTGCTGCACCGCAAGATATAAAAAAGCCTGAACAGGACTGGTTGCTAGACGACCCTTTCGGGTTTGATCTGGTTGAACCAACCGATGATGAAGATATCGCTCTTGAACCATCACAAGAAGTTGAGATGATTACTGTAGACGAGCAAGTAAATGAAGTTGAAGCTGTAGAGCAAGAAACTAAGCAGCAAAGTAGCAACATTCATCCGCAGATTGTAGTGACAGAAGCAAAGCTTAAATTGCAAGGCCCTCGTCAGCTCATTCTCGATACTGAAACGACTGGTTTCTATTTCCAAGATGGCGACCGCATTATTGAAGTCGGCGCAATCGAAATGATTAACCGTAAGCTTACGGGTAGTTCAATTCACATTTATATTAACCCTGAAAAACCAGTGGGCGATTCAGAAAACATTCACGGTATCAGTGATGATTTCTTAAAAGATAAACCCCTTTATGCAGATATTGCAGATACTTTATTTGAGTATCTAAAAGGCGCAGAAATTATCGCTCATAACGCGACCTTCGATATGAACTTCTTGGATATGGAGTTTAGACGTGTTGGGTTACCTGCTCTTTCAGAAGTTTGTGAAGTTACCGATACTTTAGCACTTGCAAAAAACAAGCATCCGGGACAGAAAAACTCACTCGATGCCCTAGTCAGACGTTATGAAATTCCAGCTCGTGACCGTACCTTCCATGGTGCATTACTCGATGCTGAAATTCTGTCTGATGTTTACTTGGCTATGACAGGTGGTCAAGTATCGTTTGATATGGATGCACTATCGCAGAGTGAAAAAGATCAGCAAAATACAACAAGAACTAGAGTTCAAATTGATTTACCCGTTATTTACCCTTCAGATGAAGAGTTAAGCACACATGAGACTTGGGTCAAAGAATTTGAGAAAAAACATGGAGAACCTTGCCTTTTTGCAAAATAAATTTTTGATTCTCTAGTGTTTTTTTGGTTTCCCCTTTTGCAAGTTAAGTTATATTAGTCGTATAGATTTTTAGCTCAAAATATTGAGCCATGACGAATATAACAATTGATTTTTTTGCAAAGGGGAATTTTTATGTCTGAGCATAATTCGATTCAATTTGATCCGACAGCGTTGCTTATCATCAAGAATGAAATTGATAACTCAATAAAACTTGTGGAAGGCGCTGTAAGTACATTAATTGAAGAACAGGCTCTCCCTTTTGGTATTGATGATGCATTAGAACAATTTAAACAATGCACTCAGGTATTACGCCTCATTGATATCCCTTATTTGGCAAAGATCACACAGTATTCGACAGAATTAATGCAAAAGATTATGGCTAAGCCAGAGCACATCAATACCGATGAGGTGGTTGCTCTAAGTGAAGGCACGACCATGGTTAAACGCTATATCGAATTTATCTGTTTACGCGAAGTTGAAGTACCACAGTTTCTTTTGGACACTCTAAACAATTTAGAAAAAGCTTTAAACAAGCCATTAACATCATCTGGACAACAGATTTCTGCAAATCTTACAGTAGCTTCAATTGAGTTACCTTTATCCGAGGTCGTTATTAATGAAAAGACTCAGTTTATTCATCAGCTTTATAAGTGGTCTTTGCTTAAATTTTTAAATAAAACTGAAACTACTCAAGATTTCCAAGCATTTAAACTGATTGGTAGTTATTTAGTCAGCATGGCGCATGGCCAACCAAGTGAACAATATTGGCAATTGGTTAATTCTGCCTTTAATCACATTGATGAACTTGTTTTAAATGATGCTCGCTTACGTGTATTGATTAATCTTGAAAATTCTATAAGTCTATTTTTAGCAGCACCTGAAAGCTTTGAAGCAGATTCAAATGCCCTAGCAGATATAATTAGTATTGTGATTGGACAAGAAGATCAACTTGCAAAGCAAATTCGTAAGCAACTGAATATTGGTTATGAATTTCTCACCGATGCTCAGCTTAAAACCTTAAGTCAGCATTTGTATGGTCCAGACTTTGATACCATGGAAACGGTAAGCCAATTGATCTTAAACGAAATGAATAAAGTTCGTAATGATATTGAATACAACTACCAAAACATGTCACCAGAAAAGGCACAGCAATTACAAAACAGCCTTATGCAACTCGCACATACATTTAAATTACTTAATTTAAATGAAGCAGCAGCCGAACTTTCTCATCAAGCAAGCAGCTTAAGTCAAATCAATATATTGAGTAATGAAAATTATGCTCAGCAGCTCATGAAGAGTATTTTGTCAGCGATGAATGCCATTGGTATTTTGGTACGAAATTATTCTTCTAGCCGTCTACAAATTCGTGTAAACAACACCAATATTTCTTTAGATCGTTTGGATGAAGCACATCAAACCTTATTAAATGAGACAAAAAATTTAATCGATTTTGTATGCCAAAGTTTGACTTTATATGCCAACGATCAAACTCAGAATATTGAAGCAATTGCAGGCTCTTTAAAAGAGTTGGCTGGTGCAGCTGAATTTTTAGGCAGTACGGTTCAACAAAATGCTTTGCTTGAAACTGCTAAGTTTGTACAGAATCAAATCGATCAGAACCAACCTTTTAGTCATGATCAAATTCACTGTATTTTTAACGTATTAGCTGGACTAGATATGTTAGTTGACAATTTAAAAAATAAACAGCCTGTTCTACAATCCATGTTTGATGTAGCATTGCTAAGTAGTCAACAACTTCAAAAAAAGGCAGCTTAATGTCTGAATTATCACTTGCTTATATTTTTCATCATCAACAATTATTGGTTGACCAAAACCTTCAATTACCCAAAGTCGAAAAGTTAGCAAGTGATCTGCTTTTCACTCATAACGAACAGGTCATTGCACGTGACCTACTGAGTGAAGAGGCTATACCAGAAGGTCTGCAACTCGTTCCCATACGTCAGCTTATTTCCAACTGGTCAAAAGAGCAATTTTTACAGGCAAGTCGTGCTGTACAATTGCTCGAATGGCGGCGTAACCACAAGTTTTGTAGCCATTGTGGACATGCCACCGAAGTCCACTCCAGTGAATATGCAATGGTGTGCCCTTCTTGTGGGTATCATCAGTACCCTCGTGTCAATCCATGCATTATTACTATCATTACTAAAGGTGATGATGAAGTGTTATTGGCGAAATCAATTCACAATAAAACCAATATGTATGGCTTAATTGCAGGATTTGTCGAAGTTGGCGAAACTCTCGAAGAAGCGGTACAACGTGAAGCTTTAGAAGAAGTGGGTATTAAACTCAAAAATATTCAATATATGTCAAGCCAGCCTTGGCCTTTTCCAAGTAATCTCATGATTGCTTTTAGAGCTGAATATGAGTCAGGCGAGATTTCTTTGCAGGAAGATGAAATTGCCGATGCACAATTCTTTAAATTTGATCAGCTTCCTGAAATTCCATTTAAAGGCAGTATTGCACACGCAATGATTACGCAGATTACTCAAGTAAAGTAATCTGCGCTTTCTAAAACTCAATGGTTTTAAAATACTTCATCAAGAAAATGCAAAATGGTTCGTTTTGTTTTGAAGTAGTGACTTACAAAACTCGATAGGCTGGCCAAAATCGTAATATGGCCAGTTTTAGGGATAATAGCAATATGGCTATGATTCCCCTTCTCTCTAAGAGCTTGATCCATATCTAAAGTATTATGTTGCTTTACGATCTGATCATTTTCAGCCATGAGTAGATAATGCTTAATATTATTTTGATTTACAAAATAATAAGGCATCACTTCTTTATAAGAAATGTCCTGATCAAATGCATCTTCAGCAAGCGGATCGCCTTTATAATCAAAATGATATGGTCCAGCTAATCCAACTATTGCCTTAATTTTCCCTAAACATTCAATTTTAGTAGAATCAGGGTGATAAACAGCAGACATTACATTAAATGCACCTGCCGAATGTCCCATAAGCACAGTATTCTCTGTCGAGATTTCTAATTTTTCCTGATTTTGATGCAAATAATTTAACGCTTGCGTTAAGTCCTCTACATAACTTGGAAAAATATTCTTTGGTGCAAGCTGATAGTTAATGACAGCAACGTCATAACCTTCTTTTGTAAATGCTTCACCAACAAATAAATAGTCTCGTTTATTACCATGTTGCCAAGCACCACCATGTACAAAAACAATGAGTGGTCGATGAGCTAAGCGCTTAGTAGAACGATAAATATCTAGACGATGGCGAGGCTTTAAGCCATAACGCACATTTAAAACCTGCTCGAAACCATCTTTTGGTGTAAAACGGTTTAAGGCAAAGCTCCCCAAATCATAGAGGCGGAACTCTTTATAAAGAGTTCTCGCCTGCTCAATTTTGCTTTGTAATTGTTCAATTAAGTTCATATTTTATTGTGCAGTAGATGATGCTGGATCTGCTTGGTCCGGATCAATTGCAACAGGAGTTTGAACTGTTGGTTGAGCAAGAACATTATTAATTACTGGTGTAGTCGTTGCGTTGCCAGTCGATGCTGCTGGAGCAGGCGCTAAATCAATGTTATCAATAAGCGTCACAATTTTGGTCACGTTACCCACATTTTGAAGCACACTGTTTAAATCATTAATTTCAGCAGTATTTAAACGGCCCATCACGTATAAAACACCATCTTCAGTATGAACGAGTACTTTACTGTCCGATACAACTGGTGCTTTCATTAATAGAGCACGTGTATTTGCAGTTACACCAGCATCTTGCATGATCGTGTTATAGCTTACTTTGTTACCTACCGTAATATAGTTGTGTACGGCTTTCACATCGCTCATCGCTTTAACATTATCTTCTGCTAGCTGTTTCAAGTAAGGGTCTGGCACCTGACCAGTTAACAATACTGTGCTATGAAAGCTTTCGATGTTAATACGAGATTGTTTAAAACGCTGATCAAGCTTATAGAGGTTAATATTCGCTGTACGTTTAATTGAAGAGTCAATGAATACCTGACCTAAGCTACGTACACCACTATCTGTTCCAACTGGAGCTGTACCTGTTCCACCAGAAATAAAACTTGCGCAACCTGACAAACTTGCGACACAAAGCGCTGTTACAGCAATACGTTTCAACACTCCACCAGACTCCTATCAATCTCTTCTTGGCTTGATCATAAACATCGGTTTTAATTTGCTCAAAAGAGTAATGAACTCTTAATCCAAAGTAAATGCATTTTCGATCCATTGCAGATCATAATGGAATTTCGAAAAGTCTTGCTGTACTGTTTTTGCAATTTTCTGTGGAAAATCAAAACAAATCACATCAAAACGACAATAAAAATCCTGATAAGATGGGTAGCGCTGTAAAAACCTCATCGCCGTTTTAATTATTTTTTTCTGTTTGCTCACAGTGACCATTTCACAAGCTTGTCCATAATTGCCCTGTCCACGCGCTTTTACCTCAACAAAAATCAATTCGTTACCGCGTTTTACAATCAGATCAACCTCTCCACGGCGTGAATGATAATTACTGGCGACCCATTCATAATTTTGTTCTTTTAAAATTTTTAATGCCGTTTGTTCAGCCCATTGCCCGAGCTGCTGCGCGACTAACATAATTTTCCCCATTAAAAATGTAAATACTCTCAAAGCTTGCTCTATACATTTTTAATTTTTTTCAATTGAGCAAATCAAAAGCAGATGTCTTAAAAAGTAAAAAAGCCCAATGACATTGTTCACGCCAAAAAGATAATTTCGGGTACACTAACCGATTAAAATTGTTTATCTGTACGGAGTAGAAACCAAATGAGTGCTCAGTTATTTGTTGTAGCCACCCCTATCGGGCACTTAGATGATATGACTTTCCGTGCAATTGATATCTTAAAATCAGTCTCTATTGTGGCTGCCGAAGATACACGCCAATCAGCTCAATTATTTAAGCACTATAATATATCTACTCCACTTACAGCATGCCATGACCACAACGAAAGCAATAAAATTGAACAGTTAGTTCAAAAATTACTTGCTGGTGAAAATATTGCTTTGATTAGCGATGCAGGTACGCCGCTTATTAGTGATCCCGGTTTTAAACTGGTTCGAGCTGCACAAGAACATAGTATCAGAGTTGTACCTGTACCCGGTGCATGTGCTGCAATTGCTGCGTTAAGTGCGGTGGGCTTACCAAGTGACCGTTTTAGTTTTGAAGGCTTCTTACCATCAAAAGCTTCTCAACGTATTACACAACTTGAAAAGCTTAAAAATGAAACTCAAACGTTAATTTTTTATGAAGCACCTCACCGTATTTTAGAATGCGTAAAAAATATGTCTGAAGTATTTGGTGAAAACCGCCCTGTGGGTTTCGCACGTGAAATTACCAAAACTTTTGAAACCATCAAAAAAATGACTTTAAAAGACTTGGTCAGTTTTATTGAAAATGACCACAATCAAGAAAAAGGTGAAATTGTTCTGGTAGTTGGCGGTGCACCAGAAAAGACAGATCTGGAACAAGAAAAACTAGATGAGCTCTTAAAGCGCTTACTTCAAGACTTATCAGTTAAAGCAGCATCTCAACTTGCTGCCGATTTAACAGGTATTAAGAAAAAAGTCGCTTATCAACGTGCACTTGAGCTGACACAATCTTAATTTTTTAACAACACGGTGATGATTAACATCCTATGTCATCACCGTGCATGAATTTTGCATAATAATATTAATCATAAAAACAAGAGCATTGATATGGCTGAACAGCTTGGAAAACTTGGCCCCCATGAAGGGCAAGAACTAGAATTATTATTGTCTGGTAAGAAACCAATTGCTTTATTTTATGACTTATTACCTACTGAATTTGTAAAGCACCTTGAGCAAGGCACTTTAACTATGCTCAGTAAAGATATTGAAACATCTTTACCCGTACCTTTTTCAATTATGCTGATCTATAAAGATGTCTCTTTGGTAGATTTGAATGAACTCGTGTTATGTATTGAAAAATCAATAAAGGAAACTCAACTTGAAGACCGCTTAGCACTAGACCGTAGAATCGGACAACTTTTAGGTTATTCAGCGCAAGACATAGAGTTTTATATTCAACACGTTTCAAATTTTTATGCACGTTCTCGTTCTTGAGTTTACCTCAAGATATGTCTCGCTGATTGAACAATTGTTTCGGTCAGCACATCAAGTTGTTTCGACTGTCTTTTCCAGTGGTGCCAATACAAAGGAATATCAAGTTGAGCCTCAGGCATAATATCAATAAGTGTTCCGTTTTCGAGTAATGGTTGAACTTGAAGCTCTGGCACCATTCCGTAACCTAAACCCAGCTGAATTGCTTTGACGAAAGCATCTGTTGCCGGAATAAAACTATAAGGATAACTCTGCATCGGTAAACCATATCCTTTTAATAAAACTTCCGAATGCATTAAATCTTTATGATTAAAAATAACTGCTGGTGTTTTTCTTAAATTTTCTCGGTTAATTCCACCACTAAACCACTGGTTTACAAATTCGGCCGATGCCAGCATTTTATAGCGCATTTTACCAAGAGGCTGAGCTAAGCAACCCGCCATAACTTGCTCTTCTGCTGTGATACATGCATTAACCTGCCCTGTTTCTAGCAAAGTATGCGTGTGTGATTGATCATCAATTTTTAGCTCTAACACTATTTTTTCTTTAAACAATGTTTGCTGAATAGTTGGTAAAAGCCAAGTTGCTAATGAGTCTGCATTTGAAGCTAAAGCAATTTTATAAAATTCCGATTCAGAAGATTTTCCCGTTAAACCTTGTAAAAGATTTTGCTCCATTAACCTTGTATGACGTAAATGCTGGAGTAAGGTTTGCCCAGCTTGTGTAAGTACACAAGGGCGGCCTCGTATTATTAAAATCTGACCCAAATATTTTTCTAGTGCTTGTACACGTAGTGATACAGCAGAGGGAGTTATAAATAAATGCTCTCCTGCTGCATCAAAACTCCCGACTTCTGCAACTGCGAGAAAAGCGTCACATTGCTTACTATCTAACATATGCAAACCTAAATTATTTTTAGCCAAACCTAAATATTCTTAATTTTACTTATTTCCCAATAAAAAGTCAGATAATTCCCGCATCTGATTTTTTCTACTTAATGGTTATGCTTTCTCTGAGTGTGTTTTTTAAAGGTTTAGGTATTGGTAGCGGCCTAATCGTAGCGATTGGTGCCCAAAACGCTTTTGTTCTAAAGCAAGGACTTAAACAACAATATGTATTTTGGCTATGTTTAATCTGTGCCTTGTCTGACTCAATTTTAATTGCTTGTGGTGTATTAGGTTTTGCCGAAATTATGACTGCATCACCCATCTTAATCTCGGTCGCTAAATATTTAGGGGCAACGTTTTTATTCGTATACGGTGCAAAAGCATTCTATGCAGCGTTTAAAACGAACCAAGGCATGGAACTTGGAGGCAGCCCAAAACAAACTTTAACCCAAGCACTAGTGACCTGCCTTGCCTTTACTTGGTTAAATCCACATGTCTATTTAGATACCATTGTGCTGATGGGTTCGGTTGCAACCCAGCTAGAAGACAAACTTAGTTTTGCTTTAGGCAGTATTCTTGCTTCTTGGATTTTCTTTTTCAGTTTAGGTTATGGTGCAAGATTACTAAAACCGTTATTTACCAATCCAAAAGCTTGGAAAATTTTAGACTTTCTTATTGGTTGCGTTATGTGGAGTATTGCGATTTCTCTTCTCATCTAATGCATTCAACCATTAAAAAGTACCATGGTTGAATGGTACTTTTTATTTATGCAATCAAAATTAAGCTTCTGAACCTAACATCACTTTTGACTGTTTTCTTTCCTGTAATGATTGCTTAATCACAGCATAGCCGGAAGATACACCTAAGTATGCAATCACAAAGGCTACCAATAAATCCGGAAATACGGTGCCTGTTCCAAACACACCTACAGCAGCAAAAATAACAGCAATGTTAGCAATAGAATCATTTCGACTACATAGCCAAACAGAGCGCATATTGGCATCACCATCCCTAAATGCATAAAGCATAAGCGCTACAGAAACATTCGCAATTAAGGCGATTACCCCAATTGTGCCCATGACCATCGGTTCAGTTGAAACGCCATGAAAAAATGACCATACGACTTTTGCAATGACGAAGAACCCAAAAGCTGCCATGGTTAATCCTTTAACCAGTGCTGCGGTTGCGCGCCAGTAAAGGCTCATCGAAAGTACAACTAAAGACAAAGCATAATTTGCTGAATCTCCTGCAAAATCGAGTGCATCTGCCCACAATGAAACAGATTGGGCTTTATAACCGCCTACTATTTCAACCACAAACATGAGTGCATTAATCACAAGTGCAATCCACAACGCCTTTCTAAAACGTGGGCTGACTTTCTTTGTAGGGGAACATGTTGAAGCACATCCACATCCGGCCATTTTATTTCCTCAAAAACTCTTTTATAGTGATTAAAAACCCTTGAGTAGCTCCAGAGTCAAGTCTTATGAGTCTTTCTATTGGCCAATTATCAAAAAAAGCGGATGTTCCTATCGATACTATTCGTTATTACGAAAAAGTAGGTGTGCTGGACCGTATTCAGCGCTCAGAAAATAATTATCGTATTTACACAGATCAAATGCTCGCAGACCTATTATTTATTAAACATTGCCGCGAATTAGATATTTCCCTTAACGACATTAAAACGCTAAAACAGATGAAAGCTCAGCCGAAACAGGCTTGTACGGAAGTTGATAATTTGGTGAATAAATATTTGATCGAAGTATCGGAAAAAATTGAACGACTTTTGCTTTTAAAAGAAACACTCATCGATTTAAAACAGCACTGCTCTACCGACCGCACAGTAGACGAATGCGGTATTTTAAAAGAACTGCAAAATAACCTTTAACTCAATTTAAAAGCCAATAAAAAAGCATCACTCATGTGATGCTTTTTTAATATTAATGGTCGCTATGTTCGTCTGGCGGAACTTCAGTAATTCTCCCACCGCGAGCTAAAAACGCAGCAACCTCATCTTCCAATGCTTGGCGCTGTTTTTGTTTCGCAGTTACGGTAAGCGTTTCTGCTTCTGCAAGATCGGCATCCGTTAAGTTGCCTGCTTCTTCATCAGCCGCGCCGCTCTCAGCCGCTTTGGCTTCATCTTCATCTACAGCAGAATCTTCTGCATCTTCATAATCATTGATATCTGTCATATTTACACTCCCCACAATGATTTGTATTGCATCATCGCTATGGCCTTTGAGACCTCAGAAATTTAGCAATCTCTTTGCATTTAGCAAAGAGCCAAATTGGTCAAATCCGTATCTTTTCTGACCGAATTGGTAATGATATATAAATGATTGTTTAAAAAATATCTACTGATATTTATTTAGACCAGTAGAGCATAAACTTCGTAATTATTTTAACGACTATACAGGGTGTTTTGTAAAGCCCCTAAACCGTTCGCTTGTTGCATAAAACGCTCTTTTAAGAACGAAATTTGTTCAACCTGCTTAAGTCCTGCATTTCGAGCCAAAATAAATGGGAACAACTCAGAACTTTCTAGCCAACCAATCGCAGACATGCTATGCATCATCGCATCGTTTTGTCCTTTACGACGGTGTTCATAACGTCTTAATGTTTGTTCATGCGCCCACACACCACGGCCTAAATCATGCAGTAGCGCATCACAGAGTACAGCGGCATCTAAACAGCCAATATTTACCCCTTGTCCAGCAAGCGGATGGATAACATGAGCGGCATCACCGATTAGGGCTAAACCAGCCTTCACATATTGTTTTGCAGCACGAGCCTTAAGTGGGAACTGTGCTCTTGAACGAACATCGAGCACTTCACCCAACATATGCTGGCTTTGGCGAGTTAGAAGTTGCATGAATTCAACATCACTTAAAGCCGAATATTCATCGGCATAATCATCTGGCAGTGTCCAGACAATTGACTGCCAGTAGCCATTTTCACTTGCATCCAGACTCGCCATTGGCAAATATGCTAAAGGTCCAGTAGGTAAGAAAATTTGACGAGCAACATGCTGATGTGGTTTCGATGTTTTAATTGCACAGCTAATCGCTGCTTGTTTGTAATCCAGTACATCTAGGTCAATAAAAGCTTGCTCACGTACAAATGAGTTTGCACCATCTGCGCCAATAAGCAGTTTAGTTTTAAGTGTAGATCCATCAGCCAATTGGATATGCCAGCACCCTACACCTTGCTCAATGCGCGTAACACGAACTTCAGTACGATAATCGGTTAACTGCTCTAGCATCTTTTGCTGAATGGCAACATTCAATACGCTCGGCTCAACCATAGAACCCAAGGCTTGCTCTGGCATTGGTCTTTGTAGAGACTCGTGACCAAAATTAATTTCACCATAGCCATTTAGATTCCACACCTGCATGCCGGTATAAGGCATTTGACGTGATAAATCATCCCAAACATTCACTGTTTTAAGTAAATGAATGGTCGCTTGGCTAAGTGCTAAAACACGTGGGTTCATCACACTTAATGTTTTTTCAACATCAAGTACAGGAGCAGCATCCAGCACGGTAGGCTGTACACCACCTTGAGCAAGTAATAAAGCAGTTAAGCCACCGACCAGTCCACCACCAACAATAACGACATCTAAGACTTCACTCATGCTTTTAGCCCCATTGCATAGTTCGCTACCAGTGGCTTAACACCTGGAATCACATCAAATGCAATTAATCCCGTATTGCGAATTAATTTTAATAATGGGTTTTGGTTACTAAAACCGCGAACAACAGTATCGCAGAACTTAATTACTCGCTGTTGGTCTGATAAACGGGCTTGTTCATAGGCAAGCAAATTATCTGGGTTACCAATATCATCAGATTTGCTTAACTGGTTTACCAAATAACGTAGCAATACATCTGCATCACGTAGGCATAAATTAAAACCTTGCCCTGCAACTGGATGAATGGTGTGCGCTGCATTGCCCATTAAAATAACGCGCCCAACCGCTTGTTTATGCGCAAGCACTTGTGAAAGCGGATAGCTAAAACGTTTGCCTGTTTTTTCAAATTTCCCTGCTCTGTCACCATAGGTTTGTTGCAAGGCACTTAAAAAATGCTGGTCGTTTTCTTCACCTAACCACTCATCTTCAGTACCCTTTTTAACAGGCCATACCACTGAGCGACGATATTCACCCGGTAACGGCAATAAAGCTAAAGGTCCTAATGCACTAAAACGCTCAAACCCTACCTGCTCATGCGGTTTTGAAGTCTGAACAGTCGTAACGATCGCAACCTGATCATAGTCGTGGACATCAACACCCACACCAATTGCTTGACGACAGAAAGAATCACGCCCATCTGCTGCAATTAATAATTTTGACTCAAGCTTTAAAAGTTCATCACCACGCTGAGCTTCGATATGTACTTGTTCAGCATCTTGAGTTAGAGCAGTGACTTTTACGCCATCAATTAGCTCAATCAAAGGTTGTTGGCGTACTTGAGTTAATAAAACACGACCGAGCCACGCATTCTCAATGACTTGTCCAAAGCTTTCGACTTTTTCTTGTTCTGCAACTAAACGTGCTTTACCAAAACTGCCTTGCTCAGTAATGTGAACTTGCAAAATTGGAGTGGCATGTTGTTGTAATGCATCCCATAACCCTAGCTTCTGATAAATCTGTACGCTACGACGTGATAAAGCCGTATTACGTGCATCGAAACTGGAATGGTAAGGGGCAACATTTTGATCATCATAGTTTGGGTATTTGACGGCTTCTAATAGCTTGACTGCGATATTAGCCTTCGCCAGCATCAGGGAAAGGCTCAAACCCACCATACCCCCACCTACAATAATCACTTGTTGTTGCATCGAATTTGCTCCTTTGGCGAATACGTTTAATTATGCTTTAGCTTGCGCCATTAAATGTTCAATATCTGCAATATCTTTAACTACATCAGCAGTTAAAACTCGTGGGCCTTTTGAGGTTGCGACCACATCATCTTCAATACGAATACCAATACCACGCCATTTTTTATCTACAGTTTCGTCATCTGGTGCAATATATAAACCTGGTTCAACAGTAACAACCATACCTTCTTCATATTGGCGCCAATCGTCATCTTTTTTATAAGAACCGACATCATGTACATCCATACCCAACCAGTGGCCTGTACCATGCATATAAAACTGACGATATGCTTCAGTTTCAATCAGCTCACTCACATCACCTTTGAGCAAACCTAACTCAACTAAGCCTTCAGTTAAAATTTTAACCGCAACCTCATGAGGCTCACGGTACGAATTACCAATACGTACTGCATCAATCGCCGCATATTGAGAGGCCAATACCACCTCATATAATGCTTTTTGTTCTGGACTAAATTTTCCGTTTACTGGAAAAGTACGAGTAATGTCCGATGCATAAAACTCATATTCACATGCAGCATCAATTAAAACCAAATCACCGTCTTTAAGAGGCTGGTTATTTTCAACATAGTGCAAAATACAAGCATTGGCACCGCCACCGACAATACTGTTGTAAGAAGGCACACAGCCATTTTGCCCAAATATATAATTGAGTTCGGCTTCAAGTGCATATTCCATCATGCCGGGGCGAACAGTTTGCATTGCACGAGTATGTGCCTTAGCACTAATTTTTGAGGCTATTTGCATTAGCTCAATTTCTTGCGGTGACTTGATTAAACGCATTTCATCAATAATGCGGTCAAGTTGAACCAACTGAGCTGGAGCAGCTTCATGACGATGCTCAGCATTCGCTTTTTTAATCCATTGGCTTACTCTGGCGTCAAATGCAGCATTGTGCCCAATTCGATAATAAAGGTGTTCTTTGTTTAATAATTTTTCAATAATTTCTTCATCAAGCAGATCAATTGCATAAGCTTCATCTGCCTCATACTCTTCAATTGCGCCATCAATTCCCGCACGGTAACCATTCCAGATTTCCATCTCACGGTTACGTTCACGACAAAACAAGCTATAGCTATAGTCAGTAACATCATCAAAGGTTTCTATAACAGCTACTGCCTCAGGCTCTGCAAAACCAGTCAAATAGAAAAAACTACTATCGGCACGGAATTTATAATCCGCATCACGATTACGGTACATTTCCTCACGCGTTGCAATAATCGCAATGCTGTTTGGACCCATTTTTTCTGCTAGACGATTTCTGCGATGTTGAAAATCAGCTTGAGGCAATTTCATAATGATCTACTTGATTTAGAATTTTAAAGTCAAAAAATTAAACACAGCCAATAACACATCGCCTCAATTAACTTGGGCGATGTGGTGTAAACATTTCTACAATATTTTGATCTGTAGTGCCTACAGCAGAAGTTTTACTTTTTGCATAAAAGTTTTTCAATAATGAACTTTCAGCAACTGTTACTTTCTTTCTGCCAATAGATAAACTCACAGGAATAAGGCGTACAAACTCGTACAATTCTTCGTAACTGCTTTCGCCTTCTTCGTCGTTATCAGAGTCTTCAAACTCTACTGCTGCGACATCTTGCAAATGTTCAATTAATTCGCGCTCATCAGCACGGACATGACCCGATGCCAAACCAAAGCCAAGAACAACACCCGCACACCAGTCTGATAATGCTTGTACGCGATCTTGTAGGGTGTGTTCATCATCTGGAAGCATTGGCAAATAGTCCAATTCATCTTCCGATAAAGCATGCGCTACATCTTCTGTTTCATCAGTTAAAAGCGCTAAAGCTTCTTCATTTAAATCAGGTACATTAAGAGTTGTTAAAATTTGTGTCCATTCTTCACGCGTTGGCGCTTCTGTCACACAAACAATACCTGTTAGTAAACCATGTAACTCACTAGGGCTTGAAATTTCTTCAATTCCTTCAAAATGAGCGTTCCATTCTGTCCAGCCTGAAATATCGTCTTGCATTCGTTTATCCAATCTCTATACTTCGTATATATTACCTTTGATTGCAATTCTGTGCGACCTCGTTATGTTAGAACAATTACAGCGGCTACAAGCGCATATTGGCGTTTTAAAAACACGCTTACATCATCTAGAGAGTGAAAATTCTACTCTCTCGGAAGCTAAAGAACTGGCTGAAACAGAGCATCACGCACAAGTTGTGCAAAAAAATAGCATCATTACTAAAAAACAAGAGGAAATTGAGACATTAACTGAGCAATTGACTCAGTTACAAGGCCAATTTCAACAATTGAATCAAGATGCTAATACACTTGCTGAACGTTATAGCCGTCTAGAAAAAAGTACCACTGATTTAAAAAATCGTTTTCAAGAAATTTTGGCAGAGCGTAATGAGTTACGTGTAACCAAAGAAAAACTTCAGTCACATCAACGACAGACTCAACAAGAGTTGCATGATTTACAGCAAGATCGTGACCGTTTGTTACAAAAAAATGAACTTGCCAAAGCCAAAGTTGAAGCGATTATTCAACGTTTAGCAATTTTAGGTACAGCTCAAGATCAAAATGCACAAGAAATTCAGCAACTTGCTCACCCAAATGTTGAAACTGGCGAGGAGACGCAATCATGAGTGAACAAGTCATGGTAGAGCTTCGGCTTATTGAGCAAACTTTTAGACTTGCGACTACTTCTGATAAAAGAGAAGAACTTGAGCGTGCAGCTGAACTTCTCAATGAGAAATTTAACGAAATGCGTCGCAGTGCTCCCCGTGTTGAGCACAACAAACTGGTCATTATGGTTGCCCTACAGCTCACCCAAGAAGTATTAAGCTTGAATAAATCTTTGCAAGAATATACACACTGTGAACGTCTACTACAGGCGATTTTGGAAGATGTTGAACAAACTGTTTAATTAACATCTTTCAACAAAAATGCCTTGCGCTATAAGTTAATAGAGCAAGGCATTTTTTTATTGAAGTTATCTCGTGTATCTCATGATTACTATATGTACTTTTAGTGTACAAAGCTTCATCAAATGAAGACTAACTTTACAGATCAATAAACTCAGACGATTGCTAACTGAATAAGATCGTTTATAATTAAGCTATCTCTGGGATGTTCGCCAGCGGGTCTATTCCCCTGCCGATACTTAAACTTATGGATTGCGTTCTGTATATTTAGAGTGTATGCCTACCTTCGAGTAGGAAACCCAGCAAGTGTACGTCGCGTCCACCTTGAACTCATCGGGTTCAGGGTAACGACACATGCAGCGGCATCTTCGGAGTATTTATTTTCTAGCAAATCAGTATAAATATAATTTTTATTTCAAATTAAAGTCTCTATACAGACCTGTCAGTCTAGTATTCATTTATTAGTTAAACTTAAAAATTAGTGAATTATCATTTATTAATTATTGTGCATTTCTTTTCAAACATTCTTGATACCAACCTGTTTGAAAATCTTCGATAGCTTTCCGTTTAAAAAAACTCGTTTTGAATACTTTTGCAGCATAAGCTGAGTTAATTAAGTCTTGATAAAACTGCTTTGCTTTTTGATCTGTAAGACTATCAGCAATTTGTTGCAATTCCTGCGCTGGTACTTTTTTCTGTCGAGCTTCCATTACGTTGTAAGCAACTTTTTTCACGATATTACAAATATCTGGATCATCTGTATTCTCATTAGCATAGCAACCCGTTGCAATAAAACTTATTAATAATATTTTAAATTTCATAACCCTACCTTGTATTAATTATTCAACTTCCATTTAAGATAACCAATAGATAAAAACGATTTTTCTTTAAATGTTCATGCAGGATTGATGACATAAAAGTAAATCATCATGACCCCTAACAAGATAGAAGCAAGTATTAAATAGGTACCAATCGTATTAAAACTCTGCAAAAGTTTTATGATTTGCATTTCAAGTCCAATGAAAAATTTAAATAATGAACATCAATAAATTTAGCATATCTAAATAATGCCAATCAATTCACAATTATCAATTTTTACGTGACACTATACAATTTTTAATTATCGCATTTTATTCCTAAACTTCCTTTATAGTAATCCGTTGCACTTTTCAAATCTGAAAGTAGTTTCTCTTCAGTATAGGGCTTTGGTGAAATTTTGATTAAGGCGGGCATGTACTGTTTTTTGTACAGATCAGGATAGTCGTGACATAAAATTTTCACCTTAACTTCCTGTGGTGTTTTAGGATTATCCAATTGATCTAAATACTCACCAATTTTTCGGTCAGATTCTTCAAATTGAGCTTTATAGTCAACTTGAGGAGCTTCTGAGTCTGCCTGTTTGGTACAGGCACTCAGTAAAGCAGTACACATCATCATCGTTAAAATTTTTAACTTCATAGCCTTCACGGTTTCATATTCATCTTTAAATATACTTATCCTGATTACATGTAAATAAATACTGTAGATACGTAAAAAAGCTAAAAAACTTATATAGATGCCTTTTCTAGAGAAAAGTAATTTTTATGTTATCGATTAAACTATATTGTTTTTTATAGTACTTAAATTTCGGTTAAACTATAGAAAAATAGGTATAATTTTGGACGACTGATTTCAAATCTTTATTAGATTTATACATGAACGAACTAAGTTTTATTAGAAAAAATTTAAGATCTAAAAGACGTTCTTTAACCCAATTTGAGCAAAAACAGGCTCAACTTAACGTTTTACATTACCTAAATAGACTTCCTATTTTTCACTCCTCAAAAAAAATTGGCTTATATCTACATGCTTTCGGTGAAATTCATACCGACCTTCTTATCAAATTATGTTTTAAAAAGAATAAACAAGTCTATTTACCAATGATCTGCTCAATGAATCAACGTTTAGTATGGGTAAAGATCAATAAAAACCAATATTTAAGTCGACGTTTTTCTCATCATCCACTCGGTATGAAAGAACCTATGGCAACGCGAGGAAAACATGTCTCAGAGCTTGATTTACTGCTTATGCCGCTTTTAGCTTGTGATCACTACGGGACACGTATTGGTATGGGAGGTGGTTATTATGATCGTACATTGGCAAGTGCTAATCATAAACCTTACCGTTTAGGGCTGGCTCATCAATTTCAATTTATTGAACATACTTTAGAACGTCAAAGCTGGGATCAGCCCTTAGATGGTTTACTCACACCACAGCACTTTTATTATTTTAAAAGATGATTTTTATATAAAATTTATAAAACTTAATAACTTTAAATATATCCTTTTAATTTGTTAATCCCTTAAAACGAAAAAAGTAACCATCCTAGGGATGATTACTTTTTCGTGACAGGCTGTTTACCAGCTTATATTAACACGTCTATTCGGCGCTAAACATTGAATAAGTTGAGAATTGTGACCACCTGAACATTGCTGATATAAATCAGTCTGGCTATTCGCTTGTATTTGAATACGGTTTGGGTCTATCCCTTGTTTTACAAGTAATTTGGCAACTGTATTCGCTCGTTTAGATGATAACTCTTGGTTATAACTAAATTTACCTAATGGATCTGCGAATCCAGAAACAATAATAGGTGTTGTTGATGGGATTTGCTTAATCTGATCGACAACGTTGTCTATATTGTTTAGACCTTGCTGTATTGCACTAGCATCAGATCGATCAAAAGCAAATAAAACACTCGCTGTACGTCCATTAACCGCAGTACTACTTGCAGGAGGCTGATTATTTTCACCCCAAGCCATCAATCCTTCACATGCTTCACCTTTCCAAGATAAACGTTCAGCCAAATGTTTTTTATTAAAATCAATGCGTAACTGACAACGTTGGTATTGATTACTATTTGGTACACGTATATCTAGTACATAGTTCCAGACTTTTACTGCAAAAAGTCCTTCACTAAATTGTGGATTGCCGAGTAAAGCTCGAATCTGGTCTTTATTCAGCCCTAAATCTAAACGCGCAACGTCATCATACTCATAACGTTTTACTTGCTTAAGATAGCTATCTGATACTTTAGGAAACGTGACATTTTTTTGAGATACTGCTTCTTCTTGTGCATAACTAACCATTGCTAGGCCAGAAAGAACAGCAATAAATAACGCTTTAACTGTATTTTTCATATTTTTACTCTCGAAATGGAGAATGAGGAAGGACTATGCCTTCCTCGCCTAGCGAAATTAGTCAATTACACCACTAATACCGATACGAACACTTGGATCACCTTGAGAAGCTGCAGCTACACCACCAGTTAGTGACCAACGTCCATTATCAGCAGTTTTACGTAAAGTCACACCGACAGCATTCTCACCACCATGATAAGCAGCGCCAACAGCATAAGTGTATTTACCAGCTACAAATGGTGCATTTTCTAATGCCATCGCAGCGGCAATACCTGCATTCGCTCTTTTCTCAACATCGTCAATACGTTGGTTTGTCGCATAGAATGCTTGTTCAAGCTTGTTACTTACATTATCAATTTTGGTATTTAATGTTTGGTCCGCTTGATTCAATGCACCTATCGCATCACCAACATTGTTGTAAGATTTATCACCTACGTTATATGTTGGATTTGAGAAGCTTTGGGTAATATTGTCATAACCTGCTCCACCACCTAAGTAGTTTACAAGTGCTTGATTTGTGGTATTAAGTTGAGAGCCATTTACTGCATCTTTTGAAGTCGCCGTAACGGCTCCCGCTTTAACACCAGTTACCGTACGGTCACCTGCTGTTCCAGCAACATTAACTTGTGTACCACCCGTGTCTTTACCAACAGTAATCGCTGCATCTTTATCCGCTTGTTGAACTAGACCGGTTTTACCATTGTTAATGTTATTTTGAAGGTTCGAGATATCACCTGTATTTTTGTCAACCTGTTGTTGAACACTCCACAACTGACCTCCATTTACAGCATCTTTAGAACCTTCTGCTATAGTACCGTTTGCTACATTTTTAATGGTTGTACCATTAGTACCACCAGCTAAAGTAATAGAGTCTTTGTTAACTGATCCATCACTATTTTTATCGTATTGCACAGCACTATTAGCAAGAGCACCAACGTTATTGTTTATGCTACTTATTGCGCTATCTAGTTGTCCTTTGTTTACGGCATCTGTAGAAGAAACACCTGCTGCTACATTACTTATCGTTTTGTTACCAGCACTAATTCCAGAAGTAGTGATACTCGGACCGCCAGCAATAATTAAGCCTGTTGATCCTAACTGGACGTTATCACCAACTTTTACGCCAGTCGTATCGATAACCGTATTACCAGTCGTGACACTATCAACCTTCAGGTTTTTGTTTAGTGCAACTTTAATATTGCCTTCGTTGTCCGTCTCACTAGTTTGAGCAACAGTTAAGTTATCATCACCAGTAAAGTTCACTTTACCATTTGGCTTGATGTTTTTAGCAGTCGCACCATCACCATTAGCTGAAACTGTCCAGCCTGCATTTGCTGCATTACCTGCATCAGTGACTGCTTTATCAAGTGCTGTTAAAGCATCACCGACATTATTTGCGCTTGTACCTGCAACAGTATAAGTCGGGTTAGAAATCGAACCATCTGTATTAGCTTTAGCACCACCGCCAAAGATACTTGCAGTTGTATTTGTAACCTGTGTTACACGATTATCTACATGATCAAGCTGGCCTTTGTTTACTGCATCGGTGGCATTGGTGCCTGCTGCTACGTTACTGATGGTGTTCCCAGCAGCATCAATACCGGTCTTGGTCACACTTGGTCCACCAGCGATGGTTAAACCATTGCTATCCAGCTTGCTGTCACCTGTGGTCACGCTGTCCAGATCCAGATCACGATTCAGTCCATACTGAATTGTATTGCCGGTCTTGGTCACTTTCAGGTTGGTTTCACCTGCAACCGTACCAATATCAACCGTATCGCCAGCTTTTACTGCAGCCGCATTTGACCCATTGCTTTGTAAAGTCCAGCCTTTGTCTAATGCCGTGATCGCATCACCTACGTTATTGACGTTGTTGCCATTCACGGTATAGGTTGGCGAGCTGACTGCACCTGTAGTGCTGTCATAGCTTGCACCACCACCCAGATTGTTGGCTGTGCTGTTGCCCAAGGCATCAGTCTTGTT
>NZ_LFZQ01000002.1:336870-337247 GCF_001990725.1 Acinetobacter genomosp. 33YU
GTTTACTGCATCGGTAGCATTGGTGCCCGCACCGACATTGGTAACTTTCTCACCATTGGCATCCAGTCCGCTTGCTGTCAACTTCCCTGCAAATACAGGTGCATCTGCAAGTTGAATGTCAACCGTATTGCCACTGATCACCGTCTTCACATTCGAGTTCGAACCTGACGCTGTCAGACCCCCTGTGATATTCAGGGTTTCACCCAACTTACGGTCAACACTGCCGCTGTTACCCGCAAAGGTAATTGGTTTAACCACTTCATTATTCAGGTTAGTTAAGGCATCACCGACATTGCTGGCATTAACTGTTGTACCGTCAGTTTTAGTGGTGACATAGGTTGGCGAGCTGACTGCACCGGTAGTGCTGTCATAGCTTG
>NZ_LFZQ01000002.1:337297-337493 GCF_001990725.1 Acinetobacter genomosp. 33YU
TGCATCAAGCTGGCCTTTGTTCACTGCATCGGTGGCATTGGTGCCTGCTGCTACGTTACTGATGGTGGTCCCAGCCGCATCAATACCTGTCTTGGTCACACTTGGTCCACCAGCAATGGTTAAACCATTGGTGTCTAACTTGCTGTCACCTGTGGTTACGCTGTCCAGATCCAGGTCACGATTCAGTCCATACTGA
>NZ_LFZQ01000020.1:0-48276 GCF_001990725.1 Acinetobacter genomosp. 33YU
TTCTTCAATTCTCTTAATGATTTTTCTGCTCTTCGTCAGAGACAGATTCGACACAATACTAAGCTTTTATCTCAACCCTGTAAGCTAAGATATTCTCGTGTATCGCGTCGGGATGAGTGCATTATAGGGAAAAAAAACCGGTACGCAAGCACTTTTATAAATATCTGTGTTCGACCGGTTCTTTTTCACTCAAATAAAGCTTATAAAATTATTAAACATTTGATTTATATCATTAATTTATTTTTTCGATGTTTTGATCTTTATATCTACAATCTTTATAGGCTGTTTTGGCACGTTTTGATGCATGCCATAGTTTGATGTAGGAACCTGAACAATACGGTCAACCACATCCATTCCTTTTACCACTTTACCAAAAACGGCGTATCCTGGATTTCCTGGTGAACGGTTAAGAAATTTATTATCTGCAACATTTATAAAAAACTGACTAGTAGCTGAATCTGGATCTGATGTACGAGCCATGGCTAAAGTACCACGCGTATTTGCAATACCATTTCCTGCTTCATTCTTAATAGGCGCTCGTGTTGTCTTTTCCTGCATATTTGCAGTCATGCCACCACCTTGTGCCATGAAACCTGGAATCACACGATGAAAGATTGTCTCTTTATAAAAACCAGACTTTATATAGCTTTTAAAGTTATTCACACTAATCGGTGCTTTGTCGTCATATAACTCTATTTCGATGTTGCCTAAATTTGTTTGCATCTCAACTAAGCTATTAGCCCATACTGAGTGACTACTTAGACCTAGACAAAACAACATCAATAGCTTTTTCATATTTTCCTACAATAAAATTTATAAAAAGATAATCATTAAATCTAATCGTCTACAGCAAAGAATTCTAGTGAGTATTTATTAAGAATTTTAATTCTATTTTCTAAGTAATCCATGTTCCACGTGAAACATGGATTACTGTGTTTGTTTAACTATTTTTATCCCAGAATTTTCTAAAGTTTTTACTAATTTCGATAGTATGGCGTTTCGCTTTTCTAGAAATTGGTGTCAGATTAATAAAACCATGTGTCTGTTCCGGAAATTCTTCGTAATACATTTTTACGCCATTTTGTCTTAACTTATGACTATATATTTTTGCTTCGTCATGTAAGACATCATGTCCGGCTGTAATCACAAAAGCTGGTGGATTTTTCTTTAGGTTGCCATAGGTAGGTGAAATAATTGGATCATCAAGTTCTACATTATGCTGAGTTGCATAATATTGTGTGACGTAATCAATATCGGTATTTGTTAAAACCAACCCTTCGTTATAAGCATAAAAAGAAGGATGTCTGCTTTTAAAATCTACTGTTGGATAGATAAGTAATTGTGCTTGTGGTGCATAAGCTTTATTTAGTGATCTTTGCGCAACAACAGTACTAATATTTCCACCTGCGCTGTCCCCTGCGACCGCTATTCTATTTTTTAAAATTTTTAATTGTCTGCGGTTTTGATAAACCCATGCTAATGCATCTTCACATGACTGAATTAAATGTTGTGGTGAAACTTCCGGAGCAAGAGGATAGTCGATACTGAGTACCTGTACTTTTGCATATTTAGCTAATAAACGACAAACCTCATCATGGGTATCTAAACCACCTACGACAAAACCACCTCCGTGATAAAACACGATTAATGGCAATTTCTTGTTAGGAGCAGGATGATAATGTCTGGCAAAGATTGTCCCGCTTTGTAGTGGTAGGCGAATATCCTCTACTGAATCAATATAAGTTGGTTTTTGGCGTATAGCCTGCATTTGTGCATCAAACATTCTTCTTGATTGAATGGGGTCAGAGCCAATAAAGCCCTCTTTCCCCTGTTTAATTTGCACAGCCATCATGCATTTAGTAAATGAATCAAGATCTGGATATTGATAAGAATATCCTAAAATTTTCGCAAGAGACTCTTGGGCTAGTCGAGGCAACCTATCGAGTGCTCGAGCGGCAGGGCCTTGCCCTTTATCTAGCAATGTTTGAATTTTTTGATTAAATGCTGTCATGCCTGTCTCCTTGAATCCCTCTTATCCTTCATATTTTCTACAGAATTCTTTGTTGTTTGACTATATTCGCATACAACTCATGCAATCAAGATACAAAGGTAAAAACCAATCTACGCTAATCTGATTTATAGCAAATGTCATTAACAAATCTGTCGATTAAAACAGGACTTTTTTGCCAATTATTGTTAACAGACAAAAAGAGGTACCGCTATGTCAGCAAAACTAGTTGTTACTATGTTAGCAACCAGTCTTTTAACTGTAGGCTGTGTTGCTTACCCAGATGATCCTTATTATCGTGGTGGCGGATACGTTTACCATGACCATGATCGCCGCTATGATCGTGATGATCAACGTCGATATAATGATTGGGAAAGGAAGCGTTGGGAAGAGCGTCAACGAGTATATGAACAACAACGTAAAGATATTCGTGAACAAGAAAAAGATCGTCGTGAATGGGATAAAAGACACCGTGACTGGGATAAAAAACGGGTAGAAGATCGAGATCATGATCGCCGAGATTATCGTCATGATGACTAAACTTACTACTATATAAAAAGCCCCAAAGAAATAAGTCTTTTGGGGCTTTTTTGAGGAATATAAATTCTCTCTAATCTATAGAAAAATGAGTAGCAGCTCATTTCATATATGTATTGGCATCTTGAACATATATGTTCTATAAACTCATATCTCTTATTTTTAGCAGCAAATTACTGAGCAGTTGCAGAGCCTGAAACTGAACCAGAAGCACCAGCATCTACTTGACCTGGTTGTGCTTGACCAGAAACACCTGCATCAATACCAGCACCTGCTTGTACCCCAGATGGGCTAGCACTTGTTTGAGCAGAACCTGATGCGTTTAAACCGGCTTCAGATGCACAACCAACAGCTGTAAAAGCGACACCAGCAAGCACTACAGAGATAAGACCTAATTTTTTCATAATCACTTTCCTTTCATTACGACAAACGTTTAAATGCAAAGTTCATCTTCGCGCTGCCTATAATTCACAATTTTTTTTTCTGGCGTGCGTATCATTGGTTGTCTTTTCTAGTAATAGAAGTACAAATTCTGCAATTTTTTATTAAATTCAATTTTTTAATCTGACCAATCTATTTTATAAATTAAACCATAGATAAACGTTTGTTTAATTTTATCAATTTTTTCTTTTTATTCTGCTGAGCCCTTATATTTAAAATTTTTCCATTTATAGAAACGCTATATAAGGTACGTAGACTGTTACAGAGCTTTTTTACCCTTAAAAGTGGTTTACTCATAAAAAAGCCGCGAATGATCGCGACTTTTTTGAAAGTGAATATGGCTTAAAGGTTAAATTATGGCCACTGCATTTCACCTTTTACAACTTTAGCCCCTAACTCTAAGCTATCAACACTTTGAAGAGTTGGATATTGCTTTTGCATAATTTTGCTCAACTCAGCAGAGTTTTTAGTTGCTTTAGCTGCCTTTTCATAACTATTTAAATAGTTAATCGAGAAATTAACCGCATCGAGACCTTGTGGAGCTCCCTCAACCATATGTGCAGGCACAACAATTTTAGGCTGAAGGGCTTTGATACTTTCTAAAGATTGAATAACTTCCGCACGATCTTTAGTTTTAGGAGTATCGGCCATCCATAAATGAATGCCTGAAGACACAGGGATTCCCCCTACTACTGCTTTTGCAGATGGTACCCATAAATAGGTAAGTTCTTTTTTACCTTTAATTTCGATTGATTCATTTTCAAGTTTTAAAGTTTTAGCTGTATAAGCTTGAGGCACAATAATTTGGCTAGGTGCATTTGCACCCATTTGTGGTCCCCAATATTTAACTTTAAGCGCTTGAGTATCTTGAATATGCTTTACTGTTTCTGGAGTGGCAATAATATGTACATTCGGGAAATACTGTTTAAATACATCTAAACCAAAGTAATAGTCTGGGTCGCCATAGCTTACAAAAATGGTTTTTAACGTTTTACCGCTATCTAGAATATTTGCGGCAATGCGCAATGCTTCAGATTTTGAGAATTGCGTATTAACCAATAGAACTTCTTTATCGCCTTCAATTAAAGTAGACGTCACGCCAAAATGTTCGGGTTTAGCCAGAAAACTCTGGATTTTTAGGTCTTGAGCAAAAGCTGACTGAGCCATAGTTAATGCCGTTGCAGTAGTAAGCGCAGAAGCAGTTAATTTAAATAATTTCATTAGGTATTCTCCTGTTTCATGGAGAACACTTTAAATTGCAATTTATGTAAGATAAATGCACTAATTTAAGATAAACTGTTGCATATATTGTAATAATAGCTAGACATATGGATACTTTAAAAGCGATTCAGGTCTTTGTTTCTATTGCACAACATGGCAATTTGACCAAAGCCGCAGAACATCTTAATTATTCTCGCGCCATGGTTTCACGTTATCTTGAGCACCTTGAACATACATTCTCAACTCGACTTTTTCAGAGAAATACCCGAAAAATATCCCTCACTCCCGCAGGTGAGAAAGCTCTGCTCTACTGTGAAAATATTTTACAACAACAACAACTTTTACAAGAGCTCGCAGCGCCTGAGCAACATAACGGTACAATCCGTTTTACATGCGGTTTATTTTTGTTTGAACTTGGAGTAGCAGAATGTATTCGCCAATTTAAACGTCAGCATCCACATATTAATTTCGATGTTTATTTGACTGAAAACACTATGGATCTTATAGATGCACAAGTGGATTTAGCATTACGTATTACCCAAAAGGTAGCCGATGGTTTAATTGCACGACCAGTTTGTCAGATCGAGTCCGTTTTCTGTGCTCATCCAGATTATTTAAAACAACACAGTCCCCTGCTCCATCCTCGTCAACTGATTCAGCATGAATGTATTGCTCATCATAGTCAGCACCAATACTGGACACTGTTTGATAATGAACAACAACCTCAGAACTATCCTTTGAATGTGACTTTTAAAAGTAATGATGTAAATGCGCTTTACGATATGTGTTTACATGCACAGGGAGTCGCTATGTTACCGTCATTATTAGTTGAAAAAGATTTAAAAGAAAAACGCCTAACCGCTTTATTTAAAAATTTTATGGCTCCTGAGCTAAGCTTGTCGATCGTGTATGCCTCTAGACAACATTTACCTCGAATTACTCAAGAATTTATTGCTTTTATGATCGAAAATTTAGATTTTTACTTAAAACCGCAAAATTAAAAGCTTTAAATTGCCGTGTACGCTTGAATTTTTAGGCAATGCCCATACTTCATCCCTATTAATGAATTACAGCATATGCATGGCAGTTCAGGTTTTACACAGTAAATACTGATGCCAAAAAGGACTGTACATGTTTAAAAACCCATTTAAACGGAGATCATCAATGGCTAATGAGCAAAATGAGCAAGCTCAAGACATTCAAAATGAGCAAGCTGAGCAATCTAACGAGCAAACTCAAGCTGAAGGTGTAGAGCAAGCAAACGACGTTACCGTTGAATCTTTACAAGCGCAAATCACTAAACTAGAAGAAAATCTTAAGCTGGAAAAAGCTCGTACAGCAAATGCAGTTTATGAAGCACAAAAAAGTGTAGAGCGTATTCAACGTGAGTCTGAGAAGCATAAAGAAACTGTGCTTGAAAAATTTGCAAAAGAATTGTTGGACTCTGTCGACAATTTAGAACGTGCAATTCAGGCTGCTGGTGGTGAAGAAACACCAGTACTTGAAGGTATTAAGCTAACCTTGAAGTCACTGTTAACAACTCTTGAGAAATTTGGCGTTGTAGAAGCTGATACTCAAAATGGTTTCAACGCAGATTTACATCAAGCTGTTGGTATTGATCCAAATGCCAAAGCCAATGAAATCGGCACCGTTTTACAAAAAGGCTATACCTTAAATGGTCGTTTGTTGCGCCCTGCTATGGTTATGGTTGGTCAATAAAACGAACAAAAGCGAAGCATCGCTTTGCTAAAAGCACAAGAATTTGAGAGTTTTTTGATTTTTTTTCATAAAAATGCTTGAAAAAAACCGATTGACTCTCATATCGAATAACAAGCAAAACATTGCAACAGAATTTTAGAGGAACACACCAAATGGCAAAAATTATTGGTATTGACTTAGGTACTACCAACTCATGTGTTGCTGTACTTGAAGGCGATAAAGTAAAAGTAATCGAAAACGCTGAAGGCGCACGTACAACTCCATCGATCATTGCTTATAAAGATGGCGAAATCTTAGTTGGTCAAAGCGCTAAGCGTCAGGCAGTAACAAACCCTAAAAATACATTGTTCGCGATCAAGCGTTTAATTGGTCGTCGTTATGAAGATCAAGCAGTACAAAAAGACATTGGTCTTGTACCGTATAAAATCATCAAAGCAGACAATGGTGATGCTTGGGTTGAAGTAAACGATAAAAAATTAGCACCTCAGCAAATCTCTGCTGAAATCTTGAAAAAGATGAAGAAAACTGCAGAAGATTATTTAGGTGAAACAGTTACAGAAGCAGTTATTACTGTTCCTGCTTACTTTAACGATGCTCAACGTCAAGCAACTAAAGATGCAGGTAAAATTGCTGGTTTAGATGTTAAACGCATCATTAACGAACCAACTGCTGCTGCACTTGCGTTCGGTATGGACAAAAAAGAAGGCGACCGTAAAGTTGCAGTTTACGACTTAGGTGGTGGTACTTTTGACGTATCAATCATTGAAATCGCAGACCTTGATGGCGACCAACAAATCGAAGTGTTATCAACTAACGGTGATACTTTCCTTGGTGGTGAAGACTTTGATAACGCGTTAATTGAATACTTGGTTGAAGAATTCAAGAAAGAACAAAGTGTGAACTTGAAAAATGATCCACTTGCGTTACAACGTTTGAAAGAAGCTGCTGAAAAAGCAAAAATCGAGCTTTCTTCATCTAATGCAACTGAAATCAACCTTCCATACATCACGGCTGATGCGACTGGTCCTAAACACTTAGTGATCAACGTAACTCGTGCAAAACTTGAAGGTTTAGTTGCTGACTTAGTTGCTCGTACAATTGAACCTTGCCGTATTGCTCTTAAAGATGCTGGTCTTTCGACTTCTGACATCTCTGACGTAATTTTGGTTGGTGGTCAGTCTCGTATGCCACTTGTACAACAAAAAGTACAAGAGTTCTTCGGTAAAGAGCCACGTAAAGACGTGAACCCTGACGAAGCAGTTGCAATCGGTGCTGCAATTCAAGGTGCTGTATTGTCTGGTGACAAGAATGACGTATTGCTTCTTGATGTAACACCATTAACTTTAGGTATTGAAACAATGGGCGGTGTATTAACACCAATCATTGAGAAAAACACGACGATTCCTGCGAAGAAATCACAAGTGTTCTCTACTGCTGCTGATAACCAACCAGCTGTAGATATTTCGGTTTACCAAGGTGAACGTAAAATGGCTCAACAAAACAAATTGTTGGGTAACTTCCAATTAGGCGATATCCCACCTGCTCCACGTGGTGTGCCGCAAATTGAAGTATCATTTGACATCAACGCTGACGGTATCTTGAAAGTATCTGCGAAAGATAAGAGCACTGGTAAAGAGCAATCGATTCAGATTAAAGCAAACTCAGGATTGTCTGATGCTGAAATCGAAGCGATGATTAGAGATGCTGAAGCGAATGCTGAGGAAGACCGTAAGTTTGAAGAACTCGCAAAAGCTCGTAACGAAGCTGATGCATTAATTTCAAGCTCGAATAAAGCTGTTAAAGATCTTGGTGACAAAGTGACTGAAGATGAAAAAACAGCGGTAAGCACAGCGGTTTCTGAACTTGAAGCAGCAACTAAAGAAAATGATGTTGAAGCGATCAAAGCAAAAACTGAAGCTTTACAAAACATTTTGATGCCGATCACTCAACGTGCTTATGAACAAGCGCAACAAGCTGGTGGTGCTGAAGGTTTTGATCCTAACGCATTCCAAGGCGGTGAAGCTGGTCAGCAAAAAGCTGATGATGGCGTTGTAGATGCTGAATTTACAGAAGTAAAAGACGACAAAAAATAATTTGTCTCTTTAAAAAAAGACCGCGCGAAAGCGCGGTTTTTTTTAAGATAAATCCTGTTGTTCTCAAGTATTGGATTTTTAAATTTTGCCTCAGATGATGAAATCGTACTCCATGCTGAATGAGATGCTTCAAGTAAATATTTTCGGCGTGTAACTTCCTTCACATTTTATTTATCGGTAATTATTTTATTTCAGTACCTTAACTACTGCAGCTGTATACATTGTTGATAAGTAATTGCTAGGATTATGTACATTCAACTTTAGCCAATCAAACTATATCAATTTGATACAGATACAATATTGTATATATAATCTAAAACATTAAAATATCACGCTATAAAAAATGAAAATCGAACCAATTATCACAAAAACCAAATTTAGATTAATGCTTATTTTTTCTCTACTCTTCGCCATTTTTAGTGCAACATTTGATGCCTATGATGAAACGTCTATCTCAATCAATGAGACGTTATCAATAGATCCCCAAAACTGGGAATTAGCCATTACTTGTGTTCTTTCAATTAGTTTTTTGATCATATTCAGTGGCTTGCTTCTATTCAAAGAATGGGCGAGGAAACTATATATTTATACTTTTTTCCCAATTTTACTCATTTATTTATTACCGAGTTACTATTGGACATTAATGTCTGGTCTAAGTACTATTTTTTATGAGCTAGGCAATATTCTCTCTACACTAGTTTGGGGCATTTTAGTTGTACCTAGCCTCTACCAACCTTTATTTAAAAAAGATGCTGAATTTACAGAAGTAAAAGACGACAAAAAATAATTTGTCTCTTTTAAAAAAGACCGCGCGAAAGCGCGGTTTTTTTTATTGCTTACAAAAAATAACAATTTCAATTTATATATTTTTTGAAATAAGTTATTGTCAAAATAGTCACTTATAAAAACTAACTATTTATTATTTATTGTATTTTTTAAAAAATAAAACCACTGTTATTAAATCCATTAATTTTAAAATTAATGCCAAATAAATAGTTTTATTTATTCCGTTTCTTTAGCAAGATCACAAAATGATCGCCTTCTTTGGTCTCCTTTATCACTTTGACGAATCTAAATTCCTCACTAACAATAAGAATTTATTAATATTTATATTTTTATTTTGCCATGAAAAAATTTCTATGGTGGGGGATGAGCTTTTACTTAAGTATGAGCTTACACACAGTTGTTTTTGCTCAAAGCAACTTATCAAGTGTTACTTTTAATCAGCCTTTAAAATATAAGATTGATTTCATAGATCCACGCTTTCATATTACTAAAGAACAATTTATGCAAATTGGTCAAGAAGCTGCTGAAATCTGGCAGAAAGAAACAGGAAAAACTTATTTTATTTATGACTCACAAGCAGAGCTTACAATTAACTTAGTGTTTGATGATTATCAAACTGCTCAAAATGAAAGAAAAATTAATATAAATAAGTTATTACAGCAGCAAGAAGAATGGCGGGAGAAAAATAAAGCTATTCATTTGTTAAAACAACAAATAGATCAGGAAACTGTTCTTCTAAATGAAGAAAAACTTCAGCTTAATAATAAATTTGAACAATATCAGCAAGATGTAACTCTTTATAATCAAGGAAATTTGGGAAAATTCAATCAAGTTGATTTAATCAAACGTCAAACTCAGTTAAATCAACAATCATTAGAGTTAAAAGCTAAATTTATTCAACATAGCAATAAGATAGAAAGTCTTAATTCTCAAATTAAGCAAATAAATCAACAGCAAAACCTACTTAATGAAGCTATTAAACAAATTAATTTAACCACGACTGTTGGTCCAGAAACTTTTCATAAAGGCTTATTCAGTCATAATCAAATTCAGATTTATGGTTTTAGTTCATTCGATGATTTACGCCTAACCCTTGCTCATGAGTTTGGACATGCATTAGGTCTAAAACATACAGCCGACCCAAAGTCTCTAATGTATCCTCGTTTAAAAGAGCAAGATATTCACAACTTCAAATTAACAGATTCGGATTTAGATTTACTAAGCTCATTTTATAGTTCTAATAATGAAAATCATTAAAACTAAACACTTAAATAAAATAGAAATTAATTAAATTTTGCTAATAATTCATTTTTCAAAAGTTTAAAATAATGAGACTAAAGTCTCATTTATTTATTCAAATTGTACATTTTTTGATTGATTTTTCACTTTATATTCTTATAATACGTTTTTTTTAAATCTCCCCCCCTGACGACTATGCGCTTAACATCTTTGTTATTAGGCTTAGCTTTTGCTTTCTCTAATTTTCAGGCCAATGCTCACTTGGCTACTTCTGCAAATACTCAAGTTCAGCAGAAAAATGCTCAACATTTGACATATAAAATTGCTGAAGTTGATCCTCGTTTTGGTTTAAGTCAAGATCAATTGCTTGAGATTACTCAGCAAGCTGCTGATATTTGGAAAGAAGGAACAGGTAAAAATTACTTTACTTATGACCCAAATGCAAAGTTAGAAATTCGTCTTGTATATGACGACAGCCAAAATCGTTCAGCAGAGCGTCAAAAAATTTCTGCTCAGTTTAAACAAGATCAACAACGTCTCATTGATGAACAGCAGCAAATTAAACAGTTGAAGCAAAATCTAAGTCAAACTCAATCTGATCTTGAAAACAAAAAACAGATCTTAAATGAGAAGTTGAAAAATTTTGATCAACAAATGATGCAGTTTAATCAAGGTAAATTAACACCTGAATACACAGCAAAATCGCTTGGTAAAACTCAGAAAGATTTACAGAAACAGACTGTTGCTTTAAAGAAAGATATTGCTGCTTATAATCAACAAGCTGCTGACTTAAATAAAAAGGTTAATCACTTTAACCAAATTAATGATAAGTTCAATCAATCTTTAAATCAGTTTAAGCAAAATGCACAAGCTGATGTATTTAAGAAAGGCATTTATAACGGTAAACAAATCACAATCTATGAATATAGCTCTATCGATGATTTACGTTTAACGATTGCTCATGAGTTAGGCCATGCGCTTGGTTTGAAACATAGCGATCAACCTGGTGCCTTAATGTACTCAGTTCGCAAGGACAGTGATAAAAAAACTAATGTTTTAACTGACGCTGATCGTGATCTACTAAACGCTTTACCTCAATAATTAGATATGAAACATCAATGATGTATCTATTTTATAAGTAGATACATCGAAATTCATGTCAAAGTCATGTTATTGTGGTTGTAAGAGCTGACTAAAATAGAATGGAGATCAAGATGAGTTATTATCATATCCTGATTGAAGTAAATGACCACATTAGTACGATTGAACAAACTCGAGATATCGAACTATTTGATATTATTGAACTTAAACCGTACCTTCATTCTATTTTGTTGCCTTACTTTAACGAGCAAGAAATTGAGCTTGAAGATGAAAATATTGAATATAAAGATATTTTACATCTTGAAGTTAAGCAAACCTTACTCCCTATCGAGCATTTAATCGAAGAAGAACAAAAGCAGTTGCCAAGTGACACTGATGTCACTATTACTGCTTATGAAATCTTCAATGATCGTGATTTAAGCCAAGATGTCACTTCAGTTATTTTGGACATTTTGGAAGCTGTAAAGCTAGATTAATTCATAGTTTAACTGCCAAATAAAAAGGTCTGCATATGCAGACCTTTTTATTTGGTATCGTTACTACTGCATCATTTTTCGAGCTTGCTCTTGGCGAAATGCACGTAAAATCTGTTGCCCTGCCCGTCCATTTGGATTTAAACCTAAACGAGTTTGTTCCTGACGGATAGCAACGCGAGTTTTATCACCAATTAAGCCATCCACAGCACCAATATCATAACCACGATTAATCAAAAACTGCTGAATTTCTCGACGTTCTGCTCGTGAAGTACCAGGGTCATCTGTTGGCCAAGAAGCAACGAATGGTTTACCACCTTTCAAACGATCAGATAAATGTGCAATCGCAAGTCCATAACTTTCTGCTGCGTTATAACTATAAATAGCATCAAAATTTTTAAATACTAAAAAGATTGGGCCATTTGCTCCTGCTGGTGTCATTAAACCAGCAGGCGTATTATCAGACAATGCACCTTGAATTAAAGGTGTACCATCAATTCGGGTTACTCCACGCGCATTCCAGCTACTCAATGATTTTTTAGAGCGACGCCCTTCTCCATCAATTGACATACCTGCTGGGATTTTGACTTCAAAGCCCCATGGCATACCCGTTTGCCAACCAGCTTTATTCAAGAAATTAGCTGTTGATGCCAATGCATCTGCTGTACTCGAGACTAAATCACGACGACCATCACCATCAAAATCAACAGCTAAGCGCTCATAAGTTGATGGCATAAACTGTGTATGACCGAATGCGCCTGCCCATGAGCCTTTAAGCTGATCTTCGGTTAAATCACCACGTTGTAAAATACGCATAGTGGCAAAAAATTCTGTACGGAAATAACTTTGTCGGCGCCCTTCACAACTTAAAGTTCCAAGTGCTTGCAATAAAGGATATTTTCCAGAAATATCACCAAAATTACTTTCAACACCCCACACTGCCACAATTGTTTCTGGCGGTACGCCATAAGTTTGAGATGCACGATTTAAAACATCTCGATATTGCGCTAATTTTTGTTTACCAAGCTCAACACGCTCTTCATCTACAAGACCAGATAAATAGTCCCAAATCGGTGTCGAAAATTCTGGCTGATAATTTAACTTATCAATTACTGAGTAGTCTGGCGTTAAATTTTGTGTATAGCGGTCATAAGTGCTACCTGAAACACCTGCAGCAATCGCTTGCGAACGTAAATTTGCCAAACAACTCTGAAAATTATTATTAGGCGTGTAAGTATTGCTATTCGTTACAGGAACAGTCGCATTACTAGATATTGTAGAAGTAGAACCATTAATTATCAGCTCTGCTTGAGCCTGAGTCATTGTCAAAAATATAGACCCAACAATACAAGAAAAACGTCGCATATTATCCTAGTTCAATTTTTAAATTTAAATTTGTCTTTACCATACCATTATGGACTCAAAATTTTCAGAGAGAAATCGTAAATTTGAATTCATAATTAATTCTTTAAATTCATTTCCAGAGTTTTAAATTCAAATTTCACATCTAGTTTTGAATTTAAAACTTCTTACATAAGATTAATTGGTTTTTAAATTCAAAAATCCCTGCTGTAGTTTAAATTCAAAATACCTCTTTAAATTTAAAAATATAAGCCCAATCCATCTGTGGATAACTTATAAAACCACAGCTCTAAACTACCTCAACCCCTATATTCGCTATGCTCTTCATCATCTTTATATGTTACAACTCCTTCACCACTCAGAGAGATATTTTAAATTTAAAAGTTAGATATAGTTTTGAATTCAAAACACCACCGAGATAACATGCATCTTTTTAAATTCAAAACAAACATAAGCTGATCCACCAGATTTAAATTCAAACTTCGGGTGCTGGGGATAACTTATTTTAAATTCAAAACCACTAAAACACCTTGTTTCATTTTTTAAATTCAAAATAAAAGCCCTCATTTAAATTCAAAAAGCTTAATAAAAGTTATCCACAACAGAACAAGATTAGATTTTTTAAATTTAAAAGACAAAAAAGCGATCCGAAGATCGCTTTTTAGAAATTTTAACTTAATTAAATAGTTATATCAGCTGTCAATGCGAGTGGTTCTGGCAAAATTTTCGCTAATTGACGGCATAAATTCGTCAATTCATTACTATCCACAGGCATTAACGTAATGTGACCCAACTTACGGCCAGCACGTTCTGATTTGTTATAAAGGTGCAGATGAGCGCCATTTAGTGCTAAAACATCTTCAGTTTTAGGATGCTGACCAATAATATTGATCATAACCGTTGGGCGAACAACGTCTGTTGAACCCAATGGTAGTCCTGCAACAGCTCGAACATGATTTTCAAACTGTGAACATACGGCGCCTTCAATTGACCAGTGGCCTGAGTTATGCACACGTGGTGCCATCTCATTTGCACATAAGCCTTGTTCTGTCACAAATAGCTCTAAAGTTAACACGCCAACGTAATTGAGATGATTCAATAAACGCGTAATGTAATCTTGAGCAACTGGTTGTAGAGCTTCACTGTTCGGTGCAGGCACGATTGAGTGCGACAAAATACCGTTGTGATGGTGGTTTTCAGCTAATGGCCAAGTTTTTACTTCACCATTTTGGCCGCGTACTGCAATAATTGAAACTTCGCGAGAAAATTTAACAAAACTTTCAGCAACTAAGCTTTTTGCAGGGCCAAGTTCAGACCAAGCAGTATCAATTTGGTCTTCTGAACGAAGTACAAACTGACCTTTGCCGTCGTATCCACCAGTTGCCGTCTTAAGTACAATCGGCAAACCAAGTTCAGCAACAGCTTTTTTCAAGCTTTCTAGGCTATCTACAGCACGATACGGCGCAACAGGAATCGCAAGTTCATCAAACAATGCTTTTTCAGATAAACGATTTTGTGCAGTTGCTAAAGCAATACGGGGAGGGTGCAATGTTTTGGTTTGAGTCAAAACATCTACGTCCTCAACGGGCGTATTTTCAAATTCAAGACTGAAAATATCAGCACTTTCAATAAACTGCTTTAAACCTTGTTCATCTTGGCTAGAAAAAACTTGACCTAAAACACCTGCTGGACAATCTGTATTTGCTTCAAAAAAAGTACATTGAATATTTAATGGTAAAGCTGCTTGCGCCATCATACGGCCCAGTTGTCCACCACCAAAAATACCGATAGTTTTATCCATTTCAGCCTCTTAAACTTGTCCCGGAATGTTGTTGCTTGCAACTTTATCAGTTTGTGCAGCACGGAAATCAGCAACATTTTTTGCGATTTCAGGACGAGTTAAACCTAAGATTTGAGCAGCCATAATCGCAGCATTAGTCGCACCAGCCGGACCAATTGCCAAAGTACCCACTGCGATACCTGCTGGCATTTGTACGATTGAAAGTAATGAATCTACACCATTTAAAATTGATGATTTAACTGGTACACCCAACACAGGTAAGTCAGTTTTTGCAGCACACATACCTGGTAAATGCGCAGCACCACCAGCACCAGCAATAATCACTTGAATACCACGATCACGCGCAGTTTCTGCATATTCAAATAAACGGTCTGGCGTACGGTGAGCAGATACCACTTCCGCTTCAAATGGGACACCAAGCTGTTTAAGCATATTGGCAGTATGTTCAAGCGTTGCCCAATCGGACTGGGAACCCATGATAATTCCGACTAAAGGTTGGGTATCTGTTGCGACCGCGTTCATTGGCATTTCCAAAGCGTAAAAATGGTAAAAACTCGACTTGTACCAAGCCAAGCATGAGAGAAAAAGATGAGGCCAATATTATAGCTGTTTTTTCACTCACCCCAAAGCCCAAGTTTATGAGGAAAAAGCATGAATCCGATGGATTTAACAACGATCTGTCTGAAAACCCGATTTCAAATAATTTTACTGGCTTCTAAATACAAAATAGACGCAGCCAAACAGGCATAACATGGCCCAAACATAGTCTAATTTAAACGGCTGCTTAAACAGCAACACCATAAATGGCACAAATACAATAAGCGTAACCACTTCTTGGGTAATTTTCATTTCACCCAAGGTCCAGTTTTGATCACTCAAGATTCGAGTTGCTGGAATCATAAAACTATATTCCAGTAGGGCAATAATCCAACCGAATAAAATCGCTTGCCAGAATGGAGCATGGTGCAAAAACTTAAGATGCCCATACCATGCAAGTGTCATAAAACAGTTCGAAATAATTAATAGCACAAAAGCTAAAACCGTTGGGCTCAAAGGCACATCCTTCATCATTACGATGATATAAGTATTAATATGGATCAAAAATATTATAAAAGATAAAACTGTAATTCAGCTTAAATCTAAAAAATAAAGCTGTCCGTTTATAGGCATCTCAAACACATAGAACAACAACGAATTTTGACTATCTTTTCCAGTTGAGCCTTGCTATCGTTGCTGGCAAATTTATCAATAATGAAACCACAGTAAATCATATTTATACTGTGTACAAAAGCAGTGGAGAAGGCGAGCAATGCATCTGCATATCTTGGGTATTTGTGGCACTTTTATGGGCTCTTTAGCACTTTTAGCTCGTGATTTAGGACATAAGGTAACAGGTTCCGATTCAAACGTTTACCCGCCAATGTCTACCCAGTTAGAAAACGCAGGTATTGAACTCATGCAAGGCTATGACCGTAGCCATTTACAGCCTCATCCAGATTTGGTTATTGTCGGCAACGCCATGAAACGTGGTATTGATGCCGTGGAATATATGCTTAATGAAGGCCTGCCATATATTTCTGGTCCACAGTTCCTTGCAGATCATGTTTTACAAGGTAAACATGTGCTTGGTGTAGCGGGTACGCATGGAAAAACAACCACAACAACTATGCTCGCTTGGGTACTTGATCAGGCTGGTTTAAACCCAGGCTTTTTAATTGGTGGTGTACCACTGGGTTTTAGTGAAAGCGCTCGTTTAGGCAGTGGTAAATACTTCTGCGTTGAAGCCGACGAATATGACTCAGCTTTCTTTGATAAACGTTCTAAGTTTGTTCATTATCATCCAAAAACGGCAATTTTAAATAACCTTGAATTTGACCACGCCGATATTTTTGATGACTTAGCAGCGATTCAAAAGCAATTCCATCATCTTGTTCGTACCATTCCAAGTGAAGGCCGTATTATTGCGCCAATTACTGAAACTCATATTGATGAAGTGCTTGAAATGGGTTGCTGGACGCCAGTGATTCGTACAAGTTTAGAAGCAAATGAAAAAGCTGCTTTATCTGCCGAATTAATTTCAATTGATGGCAGCCATTTTAAAGTCCTCGAAAATGGCAATGTCGTTGGTGAAGTGAAATGGAGCATGACAGGGCAACATAGCGTAGCGAATGCTTTGGCAACCATTGCAGCCGCTCAACATGTGGGCGTTGCACTTGCAACAGCTTGTGAAGCTTTATCTAACTTTGGCGGTGTGAAACGCCGTATGGAGTTACTCGGTACCGTGAATGGTATTGAGGTTTATGATGACTTTGCTCACCACCCAACAGCGATTGACACGACTTTGGATGGCGCACGTAAACGCCTAGGCGAACGCCGTTTATGGGCTATTATTGAACCGCGTTCAAATACAATGCGTATGGGCAGCCATAAGGATGGCTTAGCGCATTCAGCACGCTTAGCAGATGACGTTATCTGGTACCAGCCAGAAGGTTTAGACTGGGATTTACAACCTGTAATTGAAGCTGCATCAAACCGTGCTCAAGTCAGCCGTTCACTTGATGAAATTATTAACCGTATTGTTAATGAAGCAGGTGAGGGCGATGCTGTTGTGATTATGTCTAATGGCGGCTTTGGTGGCTTACATCAAAAACTTATAAGCGCATTAAAAGTAAAAGCTGCTTAACTTTCTCTCTAGATGATTTAATAAAAAAACGGGTTTCAGTTTGAAACCCGTTTTTTTAGTTTAATGGTTTTTAAACCTGCTTTGGCTTTATATCTTCTATAAATTTATTCGAGATGAATAAACGTAGCGTATAGACAATACCCATCGCAAATACGCTATATCCCACGTTATTACAAATGAACGGAATACATAAAATAATAAGCGCAGTAATAGGATAAAACCATTTAGAAATTCCAGTTAAACATTCAAACTCGTATAACATCCATATACAAGTGGTATAAAGCACTACACTCACTGCGACAATTACGCCCATATATAAATCAGAGATATGTGCATGATGGGTCGTGACATCTACGGCGGCAGCAAGCGCAGCACCTACGGCAGCAATACTTACAAAGACAAAATAATGGCCATAACCCCATACAAATGGGCGTACACCTTTAAAATGATGATGCTGTTCACTGCGATCAAAGTAAGCCCACCACATTGCAAACATCAACATTAATCCGCCAATCATTAAGAAAACGGCAGGAATATTGATAGATTGAGCCGCAAGCGCATCACGTATGGCATTAAAACTACCTACGATTGATTCGCCTAAAACAATAATCGTGAGTAAGGCATAGCGCTCTACAATATGATGAGGATGCCACGGCGTAGGCGAATGTTTTTCTGCATAGATCGGAACAAATAACTCGAGCACAACCAGACATAAAAATAAAGGTATAGAAAGGACATGAGCAAAGTTAGCCACAAGCCAGCCAATTTGTACCAAGACTATACCGATCGCATAACGATAAGCCGTAACTCGCCGTTCAGGATCATGTTTTGCTGCGCGGAGCCACTGGGTGACTAAAGCTAAGCGCATAATCACATAACCCACAATAATGATGTCAAAGTCCTGACTACGAAATACATCAGGAATACCTGCGGCCATGACCAAGGAACCCACAATCTGTACAAAGGTAAGGCACCGATACAATGCGTCATCATTATCGTAAGCTGAAGCGAACCATGAAAAATTCATCCATGCCCACCACAGCGCAAAAAACACCATTAGGTAGCTTGGCAGTGCATGCCAGAGATGATTTTCAATAATCGCGTGGTGTAACTGCTGACCGGCTGTTGCAATCGCGACCACAAAAATTAAATCGAACAATAATTCGAGGGGAGTTGCTGCTCTATGCGGCTGTTTAGGATCTCTTGGAGATAAAGGCCTCAAACTTAATTTTTTCTGTTTTTCTTGAGTAGTCATAAAATAACGTTCTCGAATAAAGTGCCAACACGTTAACACTTTAATATTAACCACCAGATCACGCATTAAAAATTATTTAGGTCTGCTGTTTAATGTTTAGTCACAAACAAACTATATTTCATTTTTGTGACAATTCTTTATCAAGACAACAGGCTTAATTCTTTATCATAGCCCACGTTTTTTGTTCTTGTTTGGAATATGAATGTCTCTAGAAACACTCAACCTTAGCTTATTCCATGTGATTAATGGGGCTCAGGATGCGAGTCAATTTATCATTCGCCTTGCTATCTTTTTTGCTAATGATCTCCTCTATATTCTTTTATTCATCCTTACATTTTTATGGTTCTACGGCGATCAAGATTTAAAAAATAGGGTCATTAAATCTGTCTTTTTAACCTGCATATCACTTTTAGTGGGTTATGTTATTTCTCTGTTTTATCATCATCCAAGACCATTTGTGATGGGTGTGGGCACCACGTTTATTGAACATGCACCAACAGCATCTTTTCCAAGTAATCATATGCTGATTTTCAGCACCATAGCCCTGTCTTATTTGTTTGCTCAGCGCAAAATGATTGGAATCATTCTGTTATTTTTGTCATTTGTGGTAGCGTGGTCACGTATTTATTTAGGTGTGCATTTCCCTTTAGACATGCTGGGGGCTTTTATTGTCGCGCTTCTGGTCAATACGGCAGGTTATTACTTCTGGAATGCTTACGGTACAAGTTTGACCGCATTCTTTATTCACCTTTACCAAATTATATGCAAACCGCTTTTAGACCGTGGTTTGATTAAATAATCCGTAGATTTTTTTATATTAAAACCACGACATTAAGTTCAGTTGCGTAATTCAAAAAAATCTGCCATTCTATGTGTAATTGGATAGGTTTTATCCAATACAGAATTTAGTTTGACAAGGGGAGTAGCCTCCTCCAAACATAACAGCAATGTTATGTGTCAGATATCGTCAATACACTTTTATTAAAAAGTCGGTATCTGAGCATCGTGAAATTCATGATGTAGGCAAGACCTTGATCATGTTGATACAGATGTTTTAATTCATCTGGCAACTGGTCGAGGTTTTTTTATGCCCAATTGCCGGATGTAGGGAGGATTTATGGAAACAATCGGCAATTTATGGCTGTACGTAGCATTCTTTGGCATAGTCATTGTCATGCTTTTAGTGGACTTTTTAGGCTTTAAGCAAAAACAAGGTCAAGATGTATCAATTAAGCAAGCTGCTTACTGGAGTGTGGCGTGGGTAAGCGTCGCGGTGTTATTTGGTGGCGGTTTATGGCTTTATCTCCAACAAACAGTTGGGGTGACCTTAGCAAACCAAAAAACCATGGAATACTTCGCAGGTTACTTACTTGAAAAGTCCCTCGCAATTGACAACGTTTTCGTCTGGTTAATGATTTTTGCGGCATTTGCTATTCCAGCTGCACTACAACGTAAAATTTTGCTCTACGGCGTATTAGGTGCAATCGTACTGCGTACTCTGTTTATTTTCATTGGTGCATGGTTCGTTCAAGAATTTTCTTGGGTGCTTTATATTTTCGGTGCGTTCTTGGTTTATACAGGCTTTAAGTTCTTAAAGGGCCAAGAAGAAGAAACCAATATCGAAGACATCAAAATTTTAAAATGGCTACGTAAGCACATGCGTATTACCCCACAGCTTGATGGTGACAAATTCTTTGTACGTCAAAATGGTTTACTGTGGGCAACGCCGTTATTTTTAGTATTGATTTTGGTTGAAGCTTCAGATGTGATTTTCGCGGTAGATTCTATTCCTGCTATTTTCGCGGTAACGAGCGACCCGTTTATTGTTTTAACAGCGAACTTAATGGCAATTTTAGGCTTACGCGCAATGTTCTTCTTGCTTGCTGGCGCTGCGTCTAAACTGCATTACTTACCGTATGGTTTAGGCATCATCTTATTGTTCATTGGTGCAAAAATGTTGTTGCTTGATGTATTCCACATGCCAATCTGGATCTCGTTAAGCTTTATCGTAATCGTGTTAGCAATTACCGCTTACCTCTCTTTACGACACAACAAAAAGCAATTGCAGTCTTAATTCATCCTATCAAGGGATCTACATAAAAAAGCACTTTTAAAGTGCTTTTTTATTGGGTCTTTCTTGCAATCAATCAGTGCACTTTAAGTATAAAACGCATAATGAACTTTCATTTTCAAATCTAATTTAGAACAAAAATTCAAAAATAAAATTCCATAAAATTATGTATTTTAATAATTTTACTCTTAATTTCTTTATTAAAAATCAATATTGGCAAACTCTTTGCATCTCCTAAAAAGAAAAAAGCCTAGATTTTAGGGGCTCGAAAGAGCCCTGATTTTTTAAAGGAGAGATGCCATGAATGCGATTCCAACTTTAACGCCACTTGCAATGCCGTGTAACAGCAGCTTTGAAGCAAAAGATTGGGAAATTTTATCTACTCACTGGTATCCAGTTGCGCGTATTCACGATGTCTCCACAGCACCTCAACGAGTTACATTACTAGACGTCAACATGGCTTTATATAAGACAGAAAGTGGTGAAATTCATCTGGTGCGAGACATTTGCCCACATCGTGGCGTTCCTTTAACCAAAGGTTGGGTCGACGGTGAAGAAATTGTGTGTCCTTATCATGGTCTACGCTATAACACTGAAGGGAAATGTACCCAAATACCAGCTCAACCCGAGTTAACTAAAATTTCGGATCGTTTTTCTCTGACCAAATTTCCGGTTGTTGAACGTTATGGCCTGATTTGGACCAGTATTCATGGTCGTGATGTTGCTAAAGCCAATATTCCTGTATTAGATACTTGGGACCATGCAGAGCATCAATCAATTTTACCGCCATTTGTCGATATTGGTGGCTCTAGCGGACGTCAACTCGAAGGATTTATCGATGTCGCACATTTTGCTTGGGTACATCACAATGCCTTTGCCAGTCGCGATAATCCCATTGTCCCTAAATACCATACTGAACGTACCGAATATGGCTTAAAAACGGTCTATATCAGCAATGTCAGTAATTATCCGCATGAGCTAAAACATCTCGAACCAGAAGGTTTTTTATGGAAGCGTACCTTTGATGTCTATCCGCCTTTTTCAGCTGTGCTTACGGTCGATTTCCCAGAAGGTGGGGTCTTAAAAATCTTAAATGCCTGCTGTCCTATCTCAAGCAATAAAACTCGTTTATTTGTTCCACTTACACGTAACTTTGACCAAACAGGGGATTTAGAAAAGGTATATGCATTTAATGCGCAAATTTTTGCAGAAGACCAAGACATGGTCGAATCACAAAAGCCAGAAGACCTTCCGCTTGATTTAATGATGGAGGCACATTTTGAAGCAGACCGTTCATCAACGACTTATCGACGGATTTTAGCAGAATGGGGCCTAAGTAAACGTTATACCGTTTAAATCTTGGCTAAGTGGGGTACAATCAATCGAAAAAAGTGAAAATATAAAGGCTTTCCATGTCATTGATCGCAAATACCACCGTTGTGCGTGGTCGTTTTTTAGATATTCAACAAACTGTCTCTGAGCCAACTGATATTCCAAATCAAGTGTGTTATCTAGAAGATGGTGTATTGATTAGTGAACATGGAAAAATCAAATGGTTTGGTGCATGGGAAGACGCTCAACAGCATCTTCCTGCTGGAGTTGAGGTTCAACATTACCCAGAACAATTGATTGTACCCGGCTTTATTGATACCCATATTCATTTTCCGCAAACTGAAATGGTGGGAGCTTACGGCGAGCAACTTTTAAGCTGGCTTAATACCTATACATTTCCAACCGAAATCCAGTTTCAAGACAAAGCATACGCAAGTGAAATTGCCCAGTTCTTTGTTCAAGAGCTATTAAAACACGGTACAACCACAGCCCTCGTTTTCTGTACAGTTCATCCTGAGTCTGTGGATGCCTTATTTGAAGCCGCAGAACACGTTCAGATGCGTTTAATCGCCGGTAAGATACTCATGGACCGTAATGCCCCTGAAGCGCTTTGTGATACCCCAGAAACGGCTTACAGCGACACTAAAGCACTCATTGAAAAATGGCATGGTAAAGGCCGTGCTCTATATGCAATTACGCCACGTTTTGCACCAACATCTACACCTGAACAGTTAGAAAGAGCAGGGCAGTTAAAACAAGAGTTTCCGGATGTTTATGTACATACTCATTTAAGTGAAAACAAAGATGAAATTGCTTGGGTGAAATCTTTATTTCCAGAACAAGCGGGCTATTTAGATGTTTATCAACATTATGGCCTAACTGGTAAACGTTCTGTATTTGCGCATTGCGTTCACTTAGAAGATCAAGAATGGCAATGTATGCATGATACGCAGTCAGCTATCGCATTTTGTCCAACCTCAAACCTGTTCTTAGGCAGTGGTTTATTCCCATTGAAAAAGACATGGGAAAAACAAGTGAAAGTAGGTTTAGGGACAGATATCGGTGCTGGTACATCATTTAGCTTGCTGCAAACTGTTAACGAGGCTTATAAGGTTCAGCAGTTACAAGGTGATAAACTTTCAGCTTATGAAGCGCTTTATCATGCAACCTTAGGCGGAGCAAAAGCGCTTGATTTACAAGACCAGTTAGGCAACTTCAACGTCGGTAAAGAAGCAGACTTTGTGGTACTAAACTTAAAGCCAACAGCATTACAGCAACTTCGTCAGTCTAAATCCAAATCTGTTGAAGATTCATTGTTTGCATTATTCACTTTAGGTGATGACCGTAATATTGAGGCGACTTATGTTTATGGAAAACGTGCTTATCAAAAAGAAACAGCCCAGTAAAAAAGGCATTATTAAGTTTTTGTTATTATTTGGAATATGTGCTGTTGCGTTAAAGCGTGATCGACATATTCAGCAAAATCATAAAATTTCAGCTCCTTCAAAGGGTGCATGAAACGTCATTTTGCTTTAAAATTTTACCATTAACTCAGTTTTTCGAGGTGTTGCAGGTCAACACCTTTTTTATTTTTTCTTTTATATCTTGTAGGAATCTGCCATGACTGTTGCAATGAGCATCATGATTTCAACCGAAGAAATTCAAGCAAAAGTCAAAGAGCTCGGCGAGCAAATCAATTCTCACTATGCAAATAGTGATAAAGAATTGGTTCTGATTGGTCTACTTCGTGGTTCTGTTATTTTTATGGCAGACTTATGCCGTACCATTACCAAACCACACGAACTCGACTTTATGACAGTGTCTAGCTACGGCGGTGGTACCACTTCAAGCCGAGATGTTAAAATCTTAAAAGATCTTGACGGTGAAATTCGCGGTAAAGATGTACTAGTGGTTGAAGACATCATCGACTCAGGCAACACCTTAAGCAAAGTTGTGGAAATGTTGCAAACTCGCGAGCCAAATTCGATTCAATTGTGCACATTAGTAAGCAAACCGTCTCGCCGTGAAATTGATCTCGAAGTTAAATTTTTAGGTTTTGAAGTTGAAGATAAGTTTATTGTGGGCTATGGCCTAGATTACGATCAAAAATATCGTCATCTGCCTTTTATTGGTGAAATTGGCCTATAAATTTCATAAAAATAGCACCATAAGGTGCTATTTTTTTATATAAGGTTTTATCTTTGAACAAAAAAGACACAAAAAGTCGCAATCTGCTACAGACAAAATAGACAGCTCTGTCGCACGATAGAATATGAAGCAAAATCATTAACTTCATCAAAAAAACAACTGGAGAACAAATATGTGGTCACTTATTGTTGCTATTGTGGTTGGTTTCTTCGCTGGCTTAATCGCTCGTGCTTTGCATCCAGGTGATGACAAGGCAGGCTTTATCGTTACCACTTTAATTGGTATTGCAGGTTCACTTCTAGCCACTTATGGTGGTCGCTTACTTGGCTTTTACGGAGAAAATTCAGCTGCGGGCTTTATCGCTTCGGTAATTGGTGCCGTCATTATTTTGTTTATTTACAATTTGATTGCACGAAAAAGCTAAACTTTAGTTCATTCATAAAAAAAGCACCCTATGGTGCTTTTTTTAATATCTTTATAGACCTAGCTCTTTCCAGACTTCCTGAATTTCTTCAGCAGACCTTGCACCTACTAATTTAAAACCGTTTGCAAAAATCAGAGTAGGAGTAGCATTAAAACCTAATTTTCTTCCAAGCTCCAAGTTTCGGTCAATTGGGTTTATGCAGCTCGCAACCGTTGGTTTAACACCTTGTTCAATTAGCTTTTTCCAAGAGTATGATTGGTTTGGTGCACACCAAACTTGTCTGGAAACGACAATAGACTGAGGTTTTAAAGGATAGATAAACGTGTAAATTGTTACGTCTTTAAGCTTATCTAGCTCAGGTTCGAGCTTTTTACAGTAAGGACAATTTGGGTCAGAAAATACCGCTAAAACATGCTGGCCATTACCTTTAACTGTTTTAATGGAATCTTTTAAAGGCAATTGTTTCCAATCAACTGAGTTTTGCCCTAAAACTAAGTCTTTGGTTAAATTCTTCTGATCTTTTAAGCGAATCATAGAACCTACCAACATATGCTGACCATCTTCACCAAGGTAAATGATTTGTTGATCTAGATTAGCGCTATATAGTCCGGGCATTTCGGTTTTCTGAATATTGCTAATTTTCAAATTAGGATATTGTTTTTTAATATTTTCCCTAACAGTATCCACATTAGCGAAACTCAAACTTGTAGTTAAGCTAAATAATGCCAATATTCCTAATTTTTTAAGCATAAAACCGACTCATAGAGAGGAAAGAATGTCATTTTAATCAGTTCATCTTTTGAAAACAGAACTGATTACCGAGTTATAACCAAACTCCCACTTAGTTAATTCAATGTTTCACGTGGAACATAAACAGCTTTTAAAAGCTTTCTCAATCTGAATTTGATCATGACGTGATACACTATAGCCGTGCATAACATTTAAACCCAATATACTCCCTACCAGTATATTGAATTATTAAGAGAAAACAGATGAGTCACATTGGTCAGGATAAAAAAATTCTTAATCGTGTAAAACGACTAAAAGGGCAAATCAACAGCATCGAAAATGCGATAGAACAACCAGAATCCTCATGCATCGATATTTTGCAGCAAGTTGCAGCGATCAAAGGTGCAATAAACGGTTTAATGAGTGAATTGATGGAACAACACTTACACCACCATGTACTTCAAGGTGCAGAAGTTGATCAAAATGAGTTAGAGGAATTTTTAAAAGTTTTAAAGAGATACGGCTAAGGAAATTACTGGATGACATAGCACTCTACATCATCCAGTTTTTTTATTATTTTCCAATACAGAAAGAACCAAAGATTTTGCCTAATAGGTCGTCAGCGCTAAAGTCGCCTGTAATTTCACCTAAAGCATTTTGAGCAAGGCGTAATGACTCGGCAACAAGCTCACCAGCGTTAAATACAACAAGTTGCTCACGTGCTTCTGAAAGATAGAGTTGTGTGCGCTTCATTGCGTCTAAATGGCGTGTTCTTGCAATAAACGTATCTTCCTCAGGGTGAAAACCTGCATGCGCTGTAATCGCATCTACGAGGCCTTGTACACCCATCTCTTGTTTTGCAGAAACTGTAATATGACGGAACCCCTGAAAATCAGTGATTTCGGCTAATTGACCGGTTAAATCGCATTTATTACCAATTAGCATTAAACGTCGCGGTTCAATATGCTCAGCAAAATATTCTTGAGCGAGTTGTAATGGGTCATCACCTTGATTCAAGTCGTAAACTAACAACAATAAATCGGCTTGTTCAATTTCCTTGATTGCTCTACGAATCCCTTCTTTTTCGACCACATCACCCGTTTCACGAAGCCCAGCAGTGTCTGTTAAAGTGATTGGTAAGCCATTTAAGCTAATTTTTTCATGCAAAACATCGCGAGTAGTACCAGCAATATCAGTCACAATAGCCCGCTCTACACCAGCAAGTGCATTTAACAAGCTCGATTTACCCGCATTCGGTTTACCCGCAATCACAACTTGCAAACCTTCACGCAAAAGTTGTCCTTGTCGTGCAGATGTTTGAACTGCATGTACTGACTGCTGAACATCTTCGAGTAAAGCTAAAATTTTGCCATCTGCTAGGAAATCAATCTCCTCTTCAGGAAAATCAATTGCAGCTTCTACATGCAGTCGTAAATGGATCAGTTTTTCTAAAACTGTATTAATTTTTGTTGAAAAGGCACCTTGTAAAGAACGGACTGCCGAACGAGCCGCAGCTTGCGAAGTCGCATCAATCAAATCCGCAATCGCTTCAGCTTGTACCAAGTCCATTTTGCCATTTTCAAAAGCTCGCATGGAGAATTCACCAGCTTTTGCAGCAATTGCACCAAGCTCAAATAAGCGACCAAGCAAGGCATTTTGAATAACTGGACCGCCGTGACCTTGTAACTCGACAACATCTTCACCAGTAAAGGAGTGCGGATTTGGAAAGCACAACACTATCCCTTCATCCATGATGCTTCCATCTACATCATAAAACTTACGGAAACCAGCCATGCGTGCTTCAGGCAAGTTTTTTTGCGTCAGCTTTTGAGCAATTTCATAGGCCTTAGGTCCAGATAAGCGAATCACGCCCACTCCACCACGCCCTGGTGGCGTTGCAATTGCGGCAATTGTGGTTTGACTTTGCATATTACTCACCTAAAAAACCAAAAATACAGCCAAAGAAAAATCCGCTTAAGATTACCATCTTAAGCGGATTGATTCAGCAAAAGTTCAACGTTTAAGATGCTGATTCAGTCTTGTTTAGACGACTTTTCGCAACACTCTTGTTAATAAACGACTGCTGTAAAATAGTAATACTGTTGTTCACAATCCAGTACAACACCAGACCTGCAGGGAAGAACAACATAAATACCGTGAACATAATCGGCATAATGCGGAATACTTTCGCTTGCATTGGATCAGCAGGTTGCGGGTTCAACATTTGCTGAGCAAACATTGTCGCACCCATAATTAATGGCAAGATGAACCAAGGATCCATTGCTGACAAGTCTTGAATCCAGCCTAACCATGGCGCATGACGCAATTCCACACTTTCCATGAGTACCCAGTACAAAGCAAGGAAAATTGGCATTTGTAGCAATAATGGTAAGCAACCTGACAGTGGGTTAACTTGTTCACGTTTATAAAGTGCCATCATTTCTTGCGAGAAGCGCATACGGTCTTCACCGAACTCTTCTTTCATGCGTTGCATTTCTGGTGCAATCACACGCATTTTCGCCATAGAACGATAACTTTTTGAAGATAAAGGCCACAAAATCATCTTCACCATAATGGTAAGCAAGATGATCGACCACCCCCAGTTACCAACAATACTATGGAAGAATTGAAGACCTAAGAACAACAACTTGGCAATTGGCCATAACCAACCATAGTCAACAGTCTGGTTTAAACCTACAGCCAAATCTTTTAATTCAGATTGTACTTTTGGACCTGAATAAAGCTTCGCATCTACTTCCATTGAAGTGCCAGCTGGAACATTAATTACTGGCGACGTAAAGCCAATAATATTCATATGATCCGCAGACTGACGAGATTCAAGCTTCGCAACATAAGGCTGACCATTTGCTTGGGTCAGTTTAAGATTTCCAGGAATCCAAGCACTAACGAAATAATGCTGAACAATCGCAACCCATCCACCTTTAGCTTCAGTATTTACTTTTTCTTCTGAGAAATTAGCAAATTTAAGCTTGTTATAGTGTGAATCAGGCGTACCCCATGCTCCACCTAAGAAAGTTCCTAGTGTGAAAATACCTTGAGAAGACTTACCAGGATCCTCAGAGTTATCGCGCTTTAATTGTCCAAACATCTGACCTTGCCAATTTTGTTGGCTACGGTTAATGACTTGATGGCTTACAACAATTGGATACTGACCTTGAGTAAAGGTGAAAGTTTTAATAATTTCAACGCCTTCTGGTGTTTTAAATACCATAGGAACGTTTAAAACTTTTTCAGCCTGACCCTTTTGATCTTGTACACCTTTAGCATCAGCCAAAGTATATGATGTTTTTTCAACCGCATATAACGGACGACCACCACGACTACTGTCTGGTCCATTCAAACCAATTAAGCCAGATTGAGCAACATATGTACGCTTGGCATCATTTTCAAGCATAACAAAAGGTTGATTACTGTCTTTGCTTTTGTCGTGAGAGAGTAATTCAATACGAACAATATCACCACCTTTTGGATTAATCCAAATATGGTAAAGGTCAGTTTGTACTGAAATAAGCTGTTGATTCACAGGTGCAGTTGCATCTGTGGTTTGTGACTGCGCAATATTTGCTTGTGGCACATCGGAAGCCACTGTTGCAGTTTTGGCATTTGGCAAATCAGCAGATACTTCATGCGAACTTACAGCCGCCGCTTGTTGTTGCGGTGCAGTTGCAGCATTTCCATAATCTTTTTGCCAAGCCAAAATGAGCAAATATGCGGTGACAAACATGGCCCCGAGAATTGCAAACCTGGCCCATTGTTGCATATCTATTACCCCAAATGGTTAGAGAGATTTTGCTTCATTAAACGATCACGAAAGGGTACAGCAACATGATGCGTTTGAGAATCTATTTGATGAAACGAAATAAAACGAATTGCTTTTGGCGGTACCGGATCATATCCGGAGCCTCCCCATGGATGACAACGGCAAATACGTTTAGAAGATAACCAAACGCCTTTAATTGCACCATGAGTTTGTAATGCTTCTATCGCATATTGGGAACAAGTTGGAATATAACGACAACGGGGTCCAAGAAGCGGACTAATCGCAATTTGATACAGACGAATCAACCAACGCAAAATACGAACCATTGGTCATCTCTTAGTTCTGCGAGGTTGGGACAACTTTAGAATGTTTTTTTGCCAAGCGTTGTAATTTTTGCCAAGCAAAATCTAATTGTTGATATAGCTCAGCATTCGTAATCGTTTCAATACCAACTTTAGGCATTACAACAACATCTATGTCTAACCCAAATTTCGGCTGATTAAGACGAAAGCTCTCACGGGCAAGACGCTTTATTCGATTTCTTTCATGCGCACGGCGCACTTTTTTCTTAGCAACGACAATACCCAAACGGCTATTAGGCTGTTCGGTGAATTTTGCAAGAAATAAAAAATGGGGCTGATGCACTTTAAAAAGCGCACCATCAAATACACTTTTATAATCTGCAGCACAGCGTACACGACGATCTGTGCTAAAACTGTAAAGTGCCATCACACCCAAGTCTGGTCAGCTAACAGTAATTAAACAGTTAAGCTATGACGACCTTTTGCACGACGACGAGCTAAAACTTGACGACCAGCTTTAGTTGCCATACGAGCACGGAAACCATGAACGCGCTTACGCTTTAATTCAGATGGTTGGAAAGTACGTTTCATATTGAAACTCCCAAAAATGATCTTTCTATAAAGGTCCGCGATTTTATTGTGCAATGTTTACGCTGTCAATGAAAAACCGAGAAAGTTTTGTATTTAAGTCAAATTTTTACTTTCCTACCTTCTGTTTATATTTAGCTACTTTTTCTTACTTAAAAGTTATACACAAAGTAATTGTTTATTTTTATTGAGACTTTTAAGATATACACTTCTTATTTACATACTTATCAACAAACCAAGATGTCAAAGTGGTTCTAGTTTGGTATATTTGAATTTAAATTCATATTTTTTAGTTATCCACAATTTGATGTAACCCTATTAAATAAATTCAAATTTTAAAATTTAAATTTATTCTTATTAGTGTGGACTTTTTCTGTGGATTTCGTAGTTTTAAATCTAAAAAACATATATTTGAGTTGTTGATAACTCTGTTTTTATTAACTTTATAGATTGTGGATAAGTTTATGTGTTAATTTATCCACAGGATGTGCAAAAAGTTATTCACAATTGGTTTTGAATTTAAATTTATTCACAAGAGTTTTCTTTTTAGACAAAATCAACTGAAATCGTCATGACAGATGTGGATAACTTGGGTAGAATGGCGACCCCTTCTTATCAGGAAGGGTTAATCTTTAAATGATTTGAATTTAAAACGCAGACATAGGGGATACACATGCTTTGGACAGACTGCTTAACTCGCTTGCGACAAGAGCTCTCTGATAACGTCTTTGCGATGTGGATTCGCCCTTTAGTAGCTGAAGAAGTGGAGGGTATACTACGTCTATATGCTCCTAATCCTTATTGGACGCGTTATATTCAAGAGAATCATTTAGAGTTAATTTCTATATTGGCAGAACAATTGTCAGAAGGACGAGTGCGTCAAGTTGAAATCTTGGTCGATTCCCGTCCTGGTAGTATTTTGTCTTCTAATGAGCAACCTGCAACTACTACAGCAGCTTTACAGACTGCTCCTGTAGCTCATCCTGTTAAGGTTAAAAAGGAAGTAGAAGTTGTTGCTAATAATGTTGTTAATCCTAAAACATCAAAAAAGAAGCTTTTAAATCCACAATTTACATTTTCTTTATTTGTTGAAGGCCGTTCTAACCAGATGGCTGCTGAAACATGCAGGAAGGTTTTAACGCAATTAGGTGCATCTCAACACAATCCTTTGTTTTTATATGGCCCAACGGGCCTTGGTAAAACTCACTTAATGCAAGCAGTTGGTAATGCATTGCTCCAAGCTAAGCCGAATGCGAGAGTCATGTATATGACTTCGGAAAGTTTTGTACAGGATTTTGTGAGTTCCTTACAAAAAGGAAAGGTTGAAGAATTTAAGAAAAATTGTCGTTCTCTAGATTTATTATTAGTTGATGATATTCACCTTTTGGCTGGTAAAGAAGCTAGTCTTGTTGAATTCTTTTATACATTTAACGCCTTACTTGATGAATCTAAACAAATTATTTTAACTTCTGATCGCTATCCTAAAGAATTAACAGAACTTGATCCTCGATTAGTTTCTCGTTTTTCTTGGGGGCTATCAGTCGGTGTTGAACCGCCAGATATTGAAACACGAATCGAAATTTTACTTAAAAAAGCTGAAAATAGTGGCGTTGATTTGCCTAGAAACTGCGCATTATTTATTGCTCAACAAGTGGTAGCGAACGTACGTGAACTTGAAGGTGCGTTGAATAAAGTGGTTGCAATTTCACGTTTCAAAGGTGCTCCGATCGACCTTGATGTCGTACGAGAGTCTTTAAAAGATGTATTGGCGATTCGTGCACGTACAATTAGTGTAGAAAATATACAACGCGTGGTGAGTGAATATTTCCGTATCCCGTTAAAAGAATTAGTGGGTCCAAAACGAACACGAATTTATGCACGACCACGTCAATTGGCGATGGGTCTTGCTCGTGAATTGACGGGTGATAGTTTTCCGGAAATCGGAATGGCTTTTGGTGGACGAGACCATAGCACCGTAATGCATGCGTGTGAAAAAGTGGTTAGTTTGCGGGGAGAAGATCCTATCTTTGACGAAGATTATAAGAACTTATTACGTCTTCTTCAGAGTTAATGAAATCATAAGACGTTGTTGCAAAGTCTCCATAAGTGCAGCATAGTACACAGCTAAAAAATGAAATGTTTGCTCCAAGTTGCTAGAGGAATGAATCGTGCGTTTGAAAATCGCTAAAGAAAGTTTACTCAATGTTTTATCGCATGTTGTCGGTGCGGTAGAACGTCGTCATACCTTGAATATTCTTTCAAACGTCAAAATTCAGACTAATGGTCAAGCACTCACCATTACAGGTTCGGATTTAGAAGTTGAACTGGTGGCGAGTACTGCTTTATCAGAAGGGGCGTGCCTTGAAGCAGGTGAAACAACTGTTCCTGCGCGTAAGTTGATGGACATTTGTAAATCTTTGCCTGCAGCTGCATTAATTGATTTACAAATTACTGAAGATCAACGATGTATTTTAAAGTCTGGTAATAGCCGTTTTGTATTAGGTACTCTGCCAGCTGAAGATTATCCGTTACTCAATACTGAGAATAGCCAAGGTACGCAAGTACAGGTGACTCAACGTGAATTAAAGCGTTTATTTGAAAAAACTGCTTTTGCGATGGCTGTACAAGATGTACGTTTTTATTTAACAGGTACTTTGTTAGAAATTGATGAAAATCAATTACGTGCAGTAACAACTGATGGCCACCGTCTTGCACTTTGTGAAATTTTGGCTTCTTCTAGTTCATCTCAATTAGTACAAGCAATTGTGCCGCGTAAAGCTGTTGGTGAATTACAACGTTTACTGAGTATTGAAGATGAGCAACTTACTTTGCTTATTGGCCGTGAATTATTAAATGTAACGATTAATACGCCAAGTCGTGATAAAGAACAAGGTGATATTACTGTTCGTTTTACGACGAAATTGATTGATGGAAAATTCCCTGACTACCGCCGTGTTATTCCACGTGGTGGTGATAAACATGTTTTGATTGGTCATGATGTATTTAAGCAATCATTACAGCGTGTCGCAATTTTAAGTAATGAAAAATTACGCGGTGTTTTCTTAAACTTTAATCAAGATTCTTTGCAGCTGCGTGCAAATAACCCTGAACAAGATGAAGCGATTGAAGATTTAGCAATCCAATATCAAAATTCACCATTAGAAATGTCATTTAATGCTCAATATTTACTTGATGTATTGGGTGTATTAGATGGTGATGATGTCAACATGAGCATGACTGAGGCGAACCAATCAGTATTGGTACAAGATCCAGCTCATCCTGATCAGACTTACGTTGTTATGCCGATGCGTGTTTAATTTGGTTTAATTCTATGCATCTTACGCGTTTAAACATAGAACGTGTGCGTAATTTAAAAACGGTTGCACTCCATGGTTTGCAACCGTTTAATGTTTTTTATGGCGCCAACGGTTCAGGCAAAACTTCAATTCTGGAAGCAATTCATTTGCTTGCAACCGGTCGTTCATTTCGTACACATATTCCAAAGAATTATATTCAATATGAAGCTGACGACGCGATTGTATTTGCTCAATCAGTGACTGAAAAAATTGGTATGCAGAAACTTGCTTCTGGTGAGCAGTTGATGAAAGTGAATGGCGATACGGTAGCAACACAAGGTCAGCTCGCCAAATTACTTCCTTTACAGCATATTGACCCCCAAAGTACAGATATTATTGATCATGGCGCTAAGCCAAGACGTCAGCTTCTAGATTGGCTGATGTTCCACGTGGAACCTGAATTTTATTTTGCATGGCAATACTACTCCCGTGCATTAAAACAGCGAAATACCTTACTCAAAACAAGACGCAATCTTTCTTTGGCTGATTTAGAGCCGTGGAACAAAATGTTGAGTGATTATGGTGGAATTTTACACTCTCAGCGTTTAAGCATCGTAGAACAATGGAATGTTTATTTTCAAAATGACTTAAGTCAATTGCTGCCTGATTTAGAGATTGAACTGGAATATAGCCCAGGTTTTCATACTGAGCAGGGACTCATGCAAGACTTGTTAAATCAGCATCAAAAAGACATTGAAAGACGTTATACAGAGTATGGTCCACATCGAGCTGATTTGCGCTTAAAAACACCCTTTGGACATGCAGATGATGTTTTATCAAGAGGTCAGAAAAAACTCTTGATAATTGCTCTAAAACTGTCACAAATTGCAATGTTGCATGCGAGTAATAAGGAAACTGTGGTATTATTAGATGATCTGACAGCAGAATTAGACTTAACCGCACAACAACGTTTAATTGAACGATTAAGCCAACTTGGTAGCCAGGTTTTTATGACAACTTTAGATCATGCTTCGGTAAAAAAACACTTACATGATCTGTCCATTTCATATCAATTATTCAATGTTGAATCCGGTCAAGTTAGTCTTGCTTCACCATAATTTTTTGATGTTACCCATCTTTGAATAAACCTATATTTGCTAGGGAGAAACCATGAGTTCAGAGTCTCAATCAGCCTCTCAAACAGAACAAACCAATGAAAAGGCTTATGATTCCTCTAGTATTAAAGTATTACGTGGATTAGATGCAGTTCGTAAACGTCCGGGCATGTATATTGGGGATACAGACGACGGTACCGGTTTACACCATATGGTATTCGAGGTTGTCGATAACGCAATCGATGAAGCCTTAGCTGGCCACTGTGATGAAATCATTGTTACGATTCACGAAGATGAATCTGTGAGTGTTTCAGATAATGGCCGTGGTATTCCAACTGATATTCACCCTGAAGAAGGTGTATCTGCAGCCGAAGTAATTCTTACTATTTTGCACGCAGGTGGTAAGTTCGATGACAACAGCTATAAAGTTTCAGGCGGTTTACACGGGGTAGGTGTATCAGTAGTTAACGCACTTTCAAGTAAATTGCATTTAATTATTAATCGTGCTGGCCAAGTTCATGAGCAAGAATATCAACACGGCGATCCGCAATATCCTTTACGTGTGATTGGCGAAACGGATAGTAGTGGTACAACTGTACGTTTCTGGCCAAGTGAACTAACTTTTAGTCAAACTATTTTTAACGTTGAAATTTTAGCGCGTCGTTTACGTGAGCTTTCTTTCTTAAATGCGGGCGTGCGCATTGTTTTACGTGATGAGCGTATTAATCTTGAGCATGTATATGACTACGAAGGTGGTTTATCTGAGTTTGTAAAATACATTAACGAAGGTAAAACTCATCTCAATGAGATCTTCCATTTCACCGCAGATACCGAAAGTGGTATTGGTGTAGAAGTTGCATTGCAGTGGAATGAAAGCTATCAAGAAAACGTTCGTTGTTTCACAAACAATATTCCACAAAAAGATGGTGGTACGCACTTAGCAGGTTTCCGTGCAGCTTTAACGCGTGGCTTAAACCAGTATCTTGAAAATGAAAACATTCTCAAGAAAGAAAAAGTCAATGTGACTGGTGATGATGCGCGTGAAGGTTTAACGGCGATTATTTCGGTTAAAGTTCCTGATCCAAAGTTCTCGTCTCAAACGAAAGAAAAATTGGTATCAAGTGAAGTAAAACCAGCGGTTGAGCAAGCAATGAACAAAGAGTTCTCTGCTTACTTATTAGAAAACCCGCAAGCTGCAAAATCGATTGCTGGAAAGATTATTGACGCTGCTCGTGCACGTGATGCTGCGCGTAAGGCACGTGAAATGACACGCCGTAAGAGCGCGTTAGATATCGCTGGTTTACCAGGTAAATTAGCTGACTGTCAGGAAAAAGACCCAGCACTTTCTGAATTATATCTTGTCGAGGGTGACTCTGCGGGTGGTAGTGCCAAGCAAGGTCGTAACCGTAAAATGCAGGCTATTTTACCTTTGAAAGGTAAGATCTTGAACGTTGAACGTGCTCGCTTTGACAAAATGATTTCGAGTCAGGAAGTAGGTACATTAATTACAGCACTTGGCTGTGGTATTGGCCGTGAAGAATATAACCCTGACAAGCTTCGTTATCATAAAATTATCATCATGACCGATGCCGATGTCGATGGTTCTCACATCCGTACATTGTTATTAACGTTCTTCTTCCGTCAAATGCCTGAGTTGGTTGAGCGTGGTCATATCTATATTGCACAGCCACCTTTGTATAAGCTGAAAAAAGGTAAGCAAGAGCAATACATCAAAGATAACGATGCATTAGAAACATACTTAATTTCAAATGCGATTGATGAGCTTGCTTTACATATTAGTGCTGAAGCGCCTGCGATTACAGGCGAAGCATTAGCAAAAGTAATTCAGGACTATCAAGTTTCACAAAAGAGCCTACAGCGTTTAACATTGCGTTATCCAGCGAGCTTGCTTGATGCATTACTTGAAATGGAAGCGTTTAAAGCTGACCAGAATCATGATCAAGCTTATGTACAACAATGGGCTGATCAAGTACGTGAAGCTATACAACGACTACAGCCAAGTTTGCGCCCAGAAATTACACTGGAAACCTTTGAGCGTGAAAATGCTCAAGGTGAGAAAACTGCGCATTATTGGCCACGTGTGACAGTTTATGTTCATAACTTACCACATGCTTACTTACTTGATGCTGGCTTACTAAATTCAGCAGAATATGCTCGTCTATTGAAGAACTCGAAGAGTTGGTTCAAATTGATTGAAGACGGTGCATATTTACAGAAAGGTGATCGCCGTATTCAAGTGGCTAACTTCCATCAAGTATGGCAGCACATTTTGCAAGACTCACGTCGTGGAATGATGATTCAGCGCTATAAAGGTCTGGGCGAGATGAATGCTGAACAGCTTTGGGAAACTACAATGGACCCTGAAAACCGTAATATGTTACAGGTGACTATTGATGATGCAATCGAAGCAGATCGTATGTTCTCATGTTTAATGGGTGATGACGTTGAACCACGTCGTGCTTTCATTGAAGAAAATGCATTAAATGCAGATATTGATGCTTAATTGATAGCTAGATTCTAAATCAGTCTAGGGAGAGAAGATGATGAGTCAAAAAATTTTAGCAAGTATGCTGATTTCATGTGCGGCTTTAGTGAGTCATTCTGCATTTGCAGCTGACTTGGAAGCCGACATGAAAACTTTAGCAAAGAGCACAAAAGCCTTTGCTGAAGCGAAAGATCTCAATAACGCAAAACAGCAGCTTGTGATTATGCGTCAGGCAGCATTATCTTCAAAAAAATCTTTACCTCATAAGTTGGAGGGTTTACCGCCTGAAAATGTACAGGTAAAGCAATATCAAGCAGGTTTAGATCAGTTAGTTGCTGAGATTGATCGTGTTACAGTTTTGGTAAATAAGGGTCAATTAGACCAAGCAAAAACGGAAGCAATCAATTTAGTTAATATCCGTAATGAAAATCATAAGAAATTTAGATAACTCCATTTTTATCTAAATAAAATAAAGGGAATGATTCAATCATTCCCTTTATTCATTTAAAGTACTAAATTTAAAAAGATTAATTTTCTACTAAGTCTGTAACCTGAATGAGCGCGTGGCCAAATAAATATCCTGCTGTTAAGAGAATACAAATCCACAAAATAGCTCCAGCGACATTATAGATTAAAAATTTTCCATAACTCATATTGCTAGAGCCCGCAGCTAATGGTGCGAAAGAACGTGCAAAAGGAATAAAACGTGCCAGAAGAATAGTTTTGCCGCCGTGTTGTAAGAAATAACGGTTGGTTTTATTTAAATACTCTTTCTTAATAAAACGTGATTTTGCTTCAAAAATTCTATTACCAAAATGACGACCGATAGAATAGTTCACAATATAGCCAAGCGTTGCAGCTACGGTTAGCAAAGTAATCATGTAACCTAGATGCATCATTTCAATCACTGAACACAAAGCACCAACGGTTAGAAGTAAACTGTCCCCAGGTAAAAAGAACATAAATACAAAAGCTGTTTCAGAAAAAATAATCAAAAAGAGGATGGCATAGACCCATGCGCCATACTCCTGAATTAAAATAGGTAAAAAATGTTCAAAATTAGTAATAAAATCAATAAAATTCATTCAGTTTGTCTGATCCCGAATTAAATACCTACTAAACAAGGGTAAAAACGAAGTTACAGAATTTAGTTAAATTATCTGTGTATGGCAACCCTTAAGATGTAGCTTAAGTTTTATATGTTATCAAATTTGAATCTATCTCAAAAATTTAACAGCTGAATGAAATATTATTCGAAGTCATTCACATTTTTATATAGTAGCGCAAATAAAGCTCTTATTTGAACTAAAAGCCTGTACTGCTATTTAAAAAATACCAGTACAGGCAAGAACTTAGTTCTCGAAAGAGGCTTCCATTTCCTCAAGTTCCATCATGAGTTCTAAAAGTTGCTCTTCATATTGCTCAAGTTTAGCTTTGAGTTCAGTTTGTTCATTCATCAGCTTAAGCAAATCATCTTTACGTGCAGCTTCATATAATGAGCTATCCGCTAGAGCTTCTTCAATCTTAGCAAGCTGTGGCTGTAGCTTTTCAATTTGAGATTCAACTTTTTCAATATTTTTACGAATAGGTCGAGTTTGTTCACGACGACGCGCGGCTTCTTTACGCTGTGCTTCTTTATCGATTTTAGCTGGGACAGAAGTGGTAGAGGACGAGTTATTTTGTGCTACGGCAGTTTGAGCATTAATTTGTTGCTGACGGGCTTCACGTAGCCATTTAGCATAATCCTGCAAATCACCTTCAAACTCGGTACATTTACCGCCGTGTACTAAAAGAAGCTCATCACACACACTGGCAATAAGTTGACGTTCATGGGAAACCAGTACGACAGCACCTTCAAAATCTTGTAAAGCCATGCTCAGCGCATGTCGCATATCAAGATCTAAATGGTTCGTTGGTTCATCGAGAATTAAAACATTTGGACGCTGCCATACAATCAGTGCCAGAGCCAAACGAGCGCGTTCTCCACCAGAAAAGCTTTCACATGGTGTATCCATGCGTTCACCACTGAAGCCGAAACTACCTAAGAAAGAGCGTAGGGTAGCTTCACTAATTTGTTTATCTGCTATACGGGCAAGCTGTAACATTGGGCTAGCGTGACCATCTAAAGCATCCATCTGGTGCTGCGCAAAGTAACCAATATTAAGCAGTTCGGAAGCTTTACGTTCACCTGCTAACAGTGGTAAATCACCCACCAAGCTCTTAATTAATGTTGATTTACCTGCGCCATTCATACCGAGTAAACCAATACGCGAGTTTGGTGTAATTTGAAGTCTAATTTTTTCAGCGATTTGTTTATCGCCATAACCTATGCTGGCATTGTCTAAGGTCAGCAAAGGTGAACTCATTTTTGTTGGTTCACGGAAACTAAAAGTAAACGGCGTATCGACATGAGCGGGTGCGAGTTGTTGCATACGCTCAAGTTGTTTAATACGACTTTGTGCCTGACGAGCTTTAGTGGCTTTTGCTTTGAAACGGTCAATAAATTTTTGTAGGTGAGCACGTGTTTCTTGCTGCTTCTCAAAAGCTTGTTGTTGTTGTGCTAAACGTTCACTTCGAGTTGTTTCAAATGTTGAATAGTTACCCGTATAAAGCGTAAGTTCCTGATTCTCAATATGGAGAATATGATCTGTAATCGCATCTAAAAAGTCACGGTCATGCGAAATGAGGATGAGGGTACCTTCATAGGCTTTAAGCCAGTCTTCTAACCACAAAATTGCATCTAAGTCTAAGTGGTTGGTTGGTTCGTCTAGTAATAATAAATCGGAACGGCTCATAAGGGTACGTGCCAAGTTTAAGCGCATACGCCATCCACCAGAGAAGCTCTCAACGTTTAAACGCAATTGATTTTCTAGGAAACCTAAGCCCGCCATGAGCTGCGCAGCTTTAGATGGTGCTGAATAACCATGAATCTCATCAAAACGACCATGTAATTTAGCTAACTCAAAGTCACTTAGTTGATCTGGATGAGCAAGCTTATTTTGAATATCCCAAAACTCTTCATCACCTGAAAGAACAAAATCAATTGCTGGCATATCCAAAGCTTTTACTTCTTGTGCCATATGTGCAACAGTCCAGCCTGTAGGACGGGTAAGTGAACCTTCATCTGCGCTTAAACTTCCAAGTAACGCTGCAAATAAAGTTGATTTACCTGCTCCATTGACCCCAGTCAGACCAATCTTCCAACCTGGGTGTAATTGCATAGACGCTTTTTGAAATAGAACACGTCCACCGCGGCGTAAAGAAACTTGGTCAAATTGAATCATCTTGTTTTATCGAGGTGAGTTAGGGATGCTGTATTTTAAAGAGAACTGACCGTGAAGACAAAGTTTTAGCAGTTTTAGTTTATAAATGCTGGGATTGCATGGCTTAACCTATCTCTATTTAAGCTATTCGTCTGAAAATATCTAAATTTTTAACGAGATAGACCACTTTTAAAAAAATATGGCTAAAATAAAAACAATTTAAAACTTGGTTGATAAATGAACTCCTAATAAAACTAGACTAAGGAAAGTCAAATGAAAAAAGGATTGGGGATAATTGGCACAGTATTTTGCTGTGCTATGGGAACAGCACATGCTGGGCAAAATGTATGTGTATTCGATTTATTGGGAAAATCAGGTGAATCCTACAAAATGATGGAAGAGTGGGCGCTTGCAGCCAAAAGTTGGCAAGCTGACATTACTTTAATTCCATTTCAAGATGAAGCTTTGGTAGATCGTAGACTGCGAGAGGGAAAATGTGACGCAGCTTATATGACCTCTATGCGAGCAAGAAATTATAATAAATTTGCAGGTTCGATTGATGCGATTGGTGGTGTGACCAGTAATGCAATTGCTCAAAAGGCGATTAGTTACGTTTTAGATCAGCGTAATAGACATCGCATGGTAACTACACAAAATGGAACAAACTACGAGGTTGTGGGTATTGTCCAGATTGGTTTGGCTTATTTGTTTGTAAGAGATAAAAGCCTGAACTCAATTGAAAAAGTACGCGGTACTAAATTTGCTATTTTACAATATGACGCAGCGCAAAAAATTATGGTTGAAAGTGTCGGTGCACATCCTATTCCATCGGAAATTACCGATTTTGTGAAAAAGTTTAATAGTGGCCAAGTCGAAGCAATTGCCGCACCTGCTTATGCTTATAAACCCTTAGAAATTGGTAAAGGCGTAGGAACGAATGGAGCGATGTTCACTTTTCCTGTTGTTAACGTTACAGGGGATTTAATAACAAGAAATGATAGATTTCCAGCCAACTTTGGAATCAAGTCTCGTGAATGGTTTATTAAACAGTTACCGCAAAACTTTAATATGGTAAAACAGTTGGAAGCAGGGGTACCGCCTAGAATTAAATTAAATTTTTCAGCTGAGGATAAGCTGAAATATCAAAAAATATTGCGTGAAGGACGGCTCAAATTAAGCAAGCAAGGTGTCTATGATGCGACCATGATGAGTGTGCTGAAGCGTGCACGTTGTACGATTGAACGGACTAATTTTGAATGTACGCTCAATGATGAGTAGTTTGTTTTTTAATCACAAAATCGCTACACATATTTCAAAGCTGAATATGGGTATGAAAATTGTGAATATAAAAAGTAACTTACGGAAAATTAGAGATTTTTACTTCTAATAAATAATTTAAATAGAACAAACAATGATCCAATCAGATAAAAATATTTGAGTAAAAGCTCTATTTTTTTCTAAAAAACATGATTAATATCTGTGTTTGAAAGGAAACTTCAAACAAAAAATCTATTCCGTGGAAGGATGAAGAAAATGAAAAAAATCGTACTTGCGATGGCTGCCGCTTCTGTTGTTGGTTTTTCTGCTTCAGCACAAGCAGCGAGTACCGTGTGTGTATTCGACCTCTTAGGAAAAGCAGGCGACTCATATAAAATGATGGAAGAATGGGCTCTAGCTGCAAAAGGCTGGGGTACTGAAATTAACTTAGTTCCTCGTCAGGACGAGGCTGTTGCAGATAATGATTTTAAAGCTGGTAAATGTGATGCTGTAGCAATGACTGCTATGCGTGCACGCCAATATAACAAATTCGCAGGATCAATCGACTCGCTTGGTGGTGTTCCTAACAACCAAATCGCACAGCGTGCTATTACCTATGTATTAGATGCACGTAATGCTGCAAAAATGACAACTAACCTTGGTGGTAAAAAATACGAAGTTGCTGGTATCTCTCCACTAGGTTCAGCATTTATTTTCGTACGTGACAAAAACATCAACTCTGTTGAAAAAGCTGCGGGTAAAAAATTCGCCGTATTAGGATATGACGATGCACAAAAAATTATGGTGCAGCGTGTAGGTGCTCAGGCAGTTCTTTCTGATATTTCAAACTTTGCTGCTAAATTTAATAATGGTCAGGTAGATATGGTAGGTGCGCCTGCTTATGCATACAAACCATTAGAACTAAACAAAGGTTTAGGTGCAAACGGTGTAATGTGGAACTTCCCAGTTTTACACGTAACTGCTGACCTTGTATTACGTGCAGATAAATTCCCAGCGGGCTTTGGTCAAAAATCTCGTGATTGGTTTGTAAAACAATTGCCTAAAAACTTTGCAATGATTAACCGCCTAGAAGCACAGATTCCGGGTAAATACAAAATGAACCTAAGTGCTGAAGACAAACTTAAATACCAAAAAATGTTACGTGATGGTCGTATGGACTTAACGAAACGTGGTATTTACGATGCGGGTATGATGTCTGTATTGAAAAAAGCACGTTGTTCTGTAGACAAAGCTAACTTTGAATGTTCAATGGCTGGTGAATAATTCATATTGATCTTAAAAGCCTAGACTTAGTTCTAGGCTTTTTTGCTTTATATAGGCTGTCAATTCAGCCATTGTGGATAGTTAGAAAGACGTTAAGCTAAATTTAGATAAAAACTTCATAAGGAAACATGAAGGTATAAAAATGGATCAAGGACTTGAGTGATTAAAAATAATTGCTAATAGGTAGGTCAGTCACTATCTATTTTTCATGGAAGTAAAATCATAAAAGCAAATTCGGTCTATAAAAATATTCCAACATGATTTTTATATGAAGCCTATCCGACTCATACCTGATCGGTATGAAATTTCTTGGTATCGAAAAACAAAAACTCCACAAGGAAAGGAACAAAGAATATGCAATTTTCCAAAACGCTATTACTTGCTATGGGACTTACCATGGTTTCTTTTGCAGTTCAGGCTAAACAAACGGTATGTGTTTTTGACTTCGTTGGAAAAAATGGCGACGTTTATGCACTCATGAAAGATTATCAACTTGCCGCTAAAAACTGGGGAGCTGATATCGAACTAAAAGTAAACCAGAATGAAGCAGTAATTGCTGAAGATTTTAAAGCGGGTAAATGTGACGGCATTAGCGTATCGGGTATGCGTGGTCGCCAATTTAACTCATTTACTGGTTCATTAGATGCTATTGGTGCAATTCCTGACCTCAAGCTTGCTGTTAAAGTCATGCAAGGTTTAGCGAGTCCTACTTTTAGTAAATATATGGTTAATGGCCGCTACGAGGTTGTTGGTGTTATTCCCGTAGGAGATGCTTACCTTTTAGTAAACGACCGCAGCATTAATACGGTAGCCAAAGCTGCAGGTAAAAAAATTGCTGTACTAGATTACGATGAAGCGCAAAAGATTATGGTTCAGCAGGTAGGAGCACAGGCTGTAAGTGCTGATGTGACTAACTTTGGCGCTAAATTTAATAACCATCAGGTCGATATTATTGGTGCACCAGCAGCAGCGTTTAAACCTTTAGAGCTACAAAAAGGCTTAGGTACGAAAGGAGCAATCGTTAACTATCCAATCTTACAGGTAACTGGAAATATTATTATCCGTCCAGATAAATTCCCAGCTGGATTTGGTCAGAAATCTAGAGAATGGGTGGCAGGTCAGCTGCCTCGTGCCTTTACCATCTTAGGAAAAATGAAAGCGGATATTCCACAAAAATACTGGATGGATGTTCCTGCTGCAGATAAACCGGGCTATCAAAAGCTTATGCGTGAATCACGAATTAATCTTACAAAGCGCGGCGTTTATGATAAACGGATGATGAAACTATTATGGCAATTCCGTTGTAAACAAGATGCGAAAAACTTCGAATGCGGCTTACAAGATGAGAATTACAAATAATCTTGATAAAAATACTCAAGATTCGCTTTAAACTTCGAAGACAGACCCTATATTGATTATGCTATACTCAATATAGGGTCTTTTTTATTTTGAAAGGCACAGCAAAATCCGAGGAACCATCATCATGAATGCCCAAGCTCTAGTTTTGACAGATAATGCTGCCAATAAGGTACGCCAACTCCGTGATAGTGAAGGGAATGACGATCTCATGTTACGTGTATATGTAACAGGTGGTGGATGTTCAGGGTTCTCGTATGGCTTCAATTTTGCTGAAAGCGTAAATGAAGATGACGCAGAATTCGTAAATGGCGATGTAAAAATGCTGGTTGACTCACTTAGCTACCAATACCTTATTGGTTCAGTAGTTGACTATGTAGAAGGTCTTGAAGGTTCGCGTTTTATCGTACAAAACCCGAATGCAACAACAACATGTGGTTGTGGTTCTTCATTCTCGATTTAAAAAAATTTTAAAATTTAAAAAACCTCTCTATTTTGAGAGGTTTTTTTATTGCTTATATCTTTACTCTTCACGGACAGATTCTAAAAAATATTGCACGAGTTCTGGTGCATTTTGATATGGAATCCAATGCGATGCATCCATAAAAACTGCTTCATAACTATTTTTAAAATAATTTGAGTTTAGCTCCGCACTTTTTTCTGTAACGGCAATATCATGCTTACCCCAAATAAACAACGTTGGAACATCTATGGCTTTAAGTGGGTTCCGAGTTTTATCCCAGAAAAATCCTCGATACCAATTCAACGCCGTTGTTAATCTATTTTCTTTTATAAATTCAGTCTCGAATATTTCAATTTGCTGTTCAGTCATGCCTGATGACTTTAGAAACTTACGGCCTAATTTCGGTATCTTTTTAAATAAAAGTTCAGGCACAATCGGTAGCTGAAAAATTGCAAAATAATAAGATTTAAAAAGTTGTCTACTGCTTAAACAAGCTTTTAAAAATGCGGCTTGATGAGGTACAGAAACTAAAGTGAGATGATGAATATATTGTGGATACTTCATGGCTACACTAGACGCAATTACAGAACCCCAGTCGTGCCCAATTAAATAAACTGGTTGACCAATCTGCTTAATAAAGCTTGCCACATCTTCTACAAGTTCACTCAGAGAATACTGAAATCGGCTTTGAGGCCTAGCATTTAAACTATAACCACGTTGATGAATCGCAAGCGTTCTAAATCCATGCTGATGCAATAGTTCAGAAGTTTGCTCCCAACTATGAGCCGTTTCTGGAAAACCATGTAGTAAAACAACGAGCGGACCATCTAGAGGGCCTGAATCAATCACATCGAATGTCCAAGCCCCACGAGTGTATTGATGAATACGGTTGGTCAAATCCATAACAACATGCCTTAAATTATTTTTGTCGGCATTTATCATGAGTTTTTATGTCTATTTACATAACAGCATTTCGGGTCAGTAAATGTGGTATGAGGTCGAATCTAGGTAAAAGAACTTATAAAAAATCTTATACCGCTGTGATTGTTCCTAAAATTCTAAAATCAGATGCACCTGTTACCGCTGGCAAATTACCACTTAAACCATTTACAAAACGCATAGCTAACCATGCAAATGCGGTAGCCTCCACCCAAGTAGGGGAGAGCCCTAAAACATCTGTAGGTTGAACAGACCAATTATGTTTACGTAAACGCCAACGTAATTGCTCTAACAAATAAGAGTTATAAGCACCACCACCACATACATATACTTCACCTGTTTCCATCTCAGAGCGATAAATCGCTTTTTGAATGGCACGCACAGTAAGCTTTAATAAAGTTGCTTGGATATTTTCAGGTGTATCTTCTAACTCATCGTAAGTTAAATCATTACGCCAATCAATTAACTGATCATCTAGCCAGTCAATATTGAAGTCTTCACGTCCTGTGCTCTTAGGTGGTTCTTTAGAAAAATATTCATGCGCATGAAGACGGTCGAGTAAAGAACGAATAGGATGACCATAAGCGGCCCAATCACCATTTTCATCATATGGATGACCTGTATGACGATGACACCATGCATCCATCAAAATATTCGCAGGCCCCGTATCAAAACCAAATACGCCGTCAGGATTATTGGCAGGCAACATACTTACATTGGCAATGCCACCTAAATTCAAAATCACACGATGAATGCTTGGATGTTGAAATAATGCCTGATGAAAAGCTGGAACTAATGGCGCACCTTGTCCGCCAGCAGCCATATCTCTACGACGGAAATCAGAAACAACCGGAATCTGAGTAATTTCAGTAATGATGTTTGGATCGCCAATTTGTAACGTAAAGCCATGCTCTGGACGATGACGAATAGTTTGCCCATGCGAACCAATCGCTTTAATCTGACTACGGTCTAATTGGTGCTTTTCAATTAAGCTATTAATCCCGTGACCAATCATTTTGGCTAGGGCAACATCGGCTTTACCCATACGGTCAATTTCATTGTCATCGGGTAAAGTTAATGCCATAAGCTCATCACGTAACTCGGGTTCGAATGGAACTGTAAGAGTGGCATGAAGCTGTAGTGGCTCAAATGAAGCCGCAACAATATCTACACCATCCATACTAGTGCCAGTCATTACGCCGATATAGATTGCGCTCATATGCAACTTCCCCTGCAAAACGCTGAAAAAATGTTAGTATATCGCACAAATTGAATAACTGATGTGTTTAGGTTTTGTGATGTCAAATTTCTTGCCCGCCGAAGAACAGCTTGCCCTCATCCAACGAGGCACGCACGAAATTATTTCAGAAGAAGATTTACTGAAAAAGCTTAAAGAGAATCGTCCTCTCAAAATTAAAGCTGGTTTTGACCCTACAGCACCAGATTTACATTTAGGACATACGGTTCTTATTAACAAACTAAAAACGTTCCAAGACTTGGGCCATGAAGTTACCTTCTTAATTGGTGACTATACAGCAATGATCGGTGACCCAACTGGTAAAAGCGCGACTCGTCCGCCGTTGTCACGTGAACAAGTAGAAGCTAACGCTAAAACTTATCAAGAACAAGTATTCAAGATATTAGACCCAAATAAAACAAAGGTACGTTTTAACTCAGAATGGTTTAATCAAAAGTCTGCTGCTGACCTTATTCAATTAGCAAGCCAGCAAACTGTATCTCGTATGTTAGAACGTGATGACTTTACTAAGCGTTATAGCAACCATCAGCCGATTGCAATTCATGAGTTTTTATATCCTCTAGTTCAGGGTTATGACTCAATTGCACTTGAAGCTGACGTTGAGTTAGGCGGAACAGACCAGACCTTTAACTTACTTATGGGTCGTACCTTACAAAGCCGTTATGGCCAAGAATCACAAGTATGTATCACTGTGCCGATTCTAGAAGGTCTAGATGGCGTAAATAAAATGTCTAAATCTTTAGGTAACTATATTGGTGTATTTGATACACCAGGGGCAATGTACCAAAAAGTATTATCAATGCCTGACTCTTTAATCGAACGCTATTTCGATTTATTAAGTTTTAAATCTCTCGATGAGATCAAAGCTTTATTAGATGAAATTGCTGCTGGTCGTAACCCACAAGAAGTAAAACGTATTCTCGCGCTTGAGCTAGTTGAACGCTTCCATGATGCAGAAGCTGCTGCTAATGCTCATAAAAGTGCTGGTAACCGTATTACAGAAGGTGAAGTACCTGAAGATACACCTGAAGTGACTATTTCGCGTGGTGAGTTTGGTGGAGAAATCTTTATTGCCACGATTTTACGTGTAGCAGGCCTAAATCCGAATGCTGCAGCTGCAAAAGATGCTGTAGCTCGTGGTGCAGTAAAAGTTGACTGGAATGCTGTTGATGCTGGTTTCTCTGTAAAAGAAAACGGTACTTTCATTATTCAGTCAGGTAAAAAAGCAATTGCACGTGTAACGTTCACTGACTAAGAATGTTCTGTAGTCATAAAAAGCAGGAGTAATCCTGCTTTTTTTATTTCTGAATCATAAAATCAATTAAACGTTCCACGTGGAACCCACTAAACATAATTAATGATAAAAGAAGTAATTTAAAAATAAGAAGAAATATAGGTTAAAATAGAGTATTTACTCTATTGTTTCTTTGGAATCTTTGGAATCT